>NZ_JAMXRZ010000049.1 GCF_024124375.1 Klenkia sp. PcliD-1-E | reverse complement strand
GGCGACCGCGGCGAGCACCGCGGCGAGCATGGTGCGCCCGCCGACGTCCAGCTGCGGCTTGGCCCGCCCGCCCAGCCGGGCCGCGCGGCCGCCGGCGAGGACGACGGCGGCGTAGGCGGGCAGCGCGGGCACGCCTGCGACGGTAGGTGGGTACCGTCGCCGCCGTGGGACGAGTGACCGCCCGGACGCCGGTGCTGCGCATCCGCGGGCCGCACCGCAGCACCCGGCCCGACACGGTCGCCAGCGAGGAGCCGCTGGAGATCCGGCTGGACGGGAAGCCGCTGGCGGTGACCATGCGGACGCCGGGGCACGACTTCGACCTGGTGCACGGGTTCCTGGCCACCGAGGGCGTCATCACCTCGCCGGCCGACGTCGCCGCGCTGCGCTACTGCGACTCGGTCGACGACGAGGGCCGCAACACCTACAACGTGGTCGACGTCGACCTCGCCCCCGGCGTGCCGGTGCCCGACACCGCGCTGGACCGGAACTTCTACACGACGTCCTCGTGCGGGGTCTGCGGCAAGGCCAGCATCGACGCCATCCGCACCCGCACCACCGTCGACGTCGCCGCCGACCCGGTGCAGCTGCCCCTGGACGTGCTGCTGTCGCTGCCCGACCGGCTGCGCGCCGCGCAGGAGGTCTTCGAGAAGACCGGCGGGCTGCACGCGGCCGGGCTGTTCACCGCCGACGGCGAGCTGGTCTGCGTGCGCGAGGACGTCGGCCGGCACAACGCGGTGGACAAGGTGGTCGGCGACGCCGTGTGCGGTGGCCGGCTGCCGCTGGCCGGGCACGTGCTCATGGTCAGCGGGCGCACCAGCTTCGAGCTGATGCAGAAGTCGGCGATGGCCGGCATCCCGGTACTGGCCGCGGTGTCGGCACCGAGCTCGCTCGCCGTGGAGCTCGCCGCGGCGACCGGCACCACGCTGGTCGGGTTCCTGCGCGGGGACGGCTGCAACGTCTACGCGGGTGCCCAGCGCATTCAGTGATCCCCGCCCCGTAGCTGGCTGACCACGTGCGGCAGCAGCGGCGCGAGCACGGCCAGGCCGTCGCGCACACCGCCGGTGGAGCCCGGCAGGTTCACCAGCAGGGTGCGGCCCGCCGTGCCGGCCAGACCGCGGGACAGCACGGCGGTGGGGACGGCGGGCTGGCCGTACCGGCGCACCGCGTCGGCGATGCCGGGCGCCTCCCGCTCGATGACCCGGGCGGTGGCCTCGGGCGTGACGTCGGTGGGGGTCAGCCCGGTGCCGCCGGTGGTGACCACCAGGTCGGCGCCCGTGGCGACGGCGTCGCGCAGCGCACCGGCGAGCACGTCGACGTCGTCGGGGTGCACGTGCGGGCCCTCGACGGCGAAGCCGAGCTCGCGGAGCCCGGCGGCCAGGGCCTGGCCGGAGCGGTCCTCGTAGACCCCGGCAGAGGCCCGGTTGGAGGCGGTGACGACGACGGCGCGGGCGCCGGGGGGCAGGGTCACCGGACCCAGTCGCCCTTCTTGCCGCCGGACTTCGCCAGCAGCCGGACGTCGCTGATCACCGCGCGGGGGTCGACCGCCTTCACCATGTCGATGACCGTCAGCCCGGCGACGGCGACCGACGTCAACGCCTCCATCTCCACGCCGGTGCGGTCCGCGGTGCGCGCCGTCGCGGTGATCTCCACGGCGTCGTCGGTGACCTCCAGGTCGACGGTCACCCCGTGCAGCGCGATCGGGTGGCACAGCGGCACCAGGTCCGGCGTCCGCTTGGCGCCGGCGATCCCGGCGATCCGGGCCACGGCGACCGCGTCGCCCTTGGGGACGCCCTCGCCGCGCAGCAGGGCCACCACCTCGGGGCTGACCAGCACCCGGCCGGCGGCCGTGGCCACCCGTGCGGTCACCTCCTTGGCGGTGACGTCGACCATCCGCGCCGCGCCCGCGGCGTCCAGGTGCGTGAAACCCCGGGTGGATCCGTCGTTCACCGTTCTCCTCCTCCGACCAGCACGACCTCGACCTCGCTGCCGGCGGGCAGCTCGGTGACCTCCTCGGGGACGACCACCAGCACGTCCGAGCGCGCCAGCGACGCCACCAGGTGCGACCCGGGACCGCCGACCAGCTCGACCGTGCCCCCGTCCAGCCGGCCGCGCAGGAACTGCCGCTTGCCCGGCGGCGAGGTCAGGCGACCGGCCAGCCGGGCGGGCAGCCGCAGCCGGTCGGGCCGCGGCACGCCCAGCGCGGCCCGCAGGGCCGGGCGGACGAAGACCTCGAAGGACACGAAGGAGCTCACCGGGTTGCCGGGCAGGGTGACCACGGGGACGCCGTCCACGGTGCCGGCACCCTGCGGCCCGCCGGGCTGCATCGCCACGGACAGGAACTGCACCGTGCCCAGACCGCCGAGGGCGTCCTTGACCACCTCGTAGGCGCCCATGCTCACGCCGCCGCTGGTGATCAGCAGGTCGGCGTCGGCGAGCTCGGCGCGGACCGTGGCCAGGAACCGGTCGACGTCGTCGGGCACGAAGTGCAGCGTCCGGGCGGCCCCGCCGGCCGCGTCCACGGCCGCGGCGAGCACCAGGGAGTTGGACTCGTGGATCTGCCCGGGGCGCAGGGGCTCGCCGGGTGCGACGAGCTCGCTGCCGGTGGACAGCACCAGCACCCGCGGCCGCCGCGCGACGACGACCGACGCCCGCCCGACCGAGGCGGCCAGGCCCAGCTGTGCCGGACCGAGCACGGTGCCCGCGGGCAGCGCCAGCGAGCCCTGCGCGATGTCCTCGCCGGCGTGGCGCAGGAAGGACCCGGCGGCGGGGGAGGAGCTGATCGTGACCTGGTCGGTGCCGCCGTCGGTGGCCTCGACCGGCACGACGACGTCGGCACCCTCGGGCACCGGGGCGCCGGTCATGATGCGATGGACCGTCCCCGGCGACAGCGCGGGCACGTCGGTGCGCCCGGCCGGGACGTCCTCGGCCACCGGCAGCCGGACCGGGGACCCGTCCGCGGCGGCGCCGACCTCGGCCCAGCGGGCGGCGTAGCCGTCCATCGCCGAGTTGGTGAAGACCGGCAGGCCGACGGCTGCGACCACGTCCTCGGCCAGCACCCGGCCGGCCGCGGCCGCGACCGGCACCTCCTCGGTGCCCGGCGAGCAGCCGGCGAGCAGCGCGGCCACCGCTGCCCGGTGCTCCTCGACC
Source organism: Klenkia sp. PcliD-1-E (assembly GCF_024124375.1). GTDB lineage: Bacteria > Actinomycetota > Actinomycetes > Mycobacteriales > Geodermatophilaceae > Klenkia. The sequence goes on along the minus strand of NZ_JAMXRZ010000049.1, from coordinate 27,515 downwards.
GTCCGGCGGACCTTCGCGGTTGTGCTCACCGGCACATCCTCGCCGACCGCGTGCGGGAGCCGGGACCCGGCGCTAGGTTCGCCGTCGCCGGACCAGCTGCCGACCAGCGAGGAGCGCGACGTGACCGAGATCGACCGAATGCTCGAGGCCAACGCCGAGTGGGCGCAGCGCTTCCCGGGGTCGCGTCCGGTGCAGCCGGCCCGCAAGGTCGCCGTGGTGGCCTGCATGGACTCCCGCATGCCGCTGTTCCCGCTGCTCGGGCTGGAGGTCGGCGACGCGCACGTGATCCGCAACGCCGGCGGGATCGTCACCGAGGACGTGCTGCGGTCGCTCACCATCTCCCAGCACCTGCTCGGCACCCGCGAGACCGTGCTGGTCCACCACACCGACTGCGGCATGCAGAAGACCGACGACAAGGCCCTCGCCGACACCGTCGAGCAGGCCACGGGGCACCGCCCGCCGTGGGTGGGCCGCACCTTCGCCGACCTGGACGCCGACGTCCGGGAGTCGATGGCGATCCTGCGCTCGACGCCCTACCTGGTCTCGCACGACGTGCGCGGCATGGTCTACGACGTGACCACCGGCGTCCTGCGCGAGGTGCACCCCACCTCGTAGGCTCACCGCCGTGCTGGGTGCCCGCTGTGCGAGGAGGACCGTGGTCGCGCTGGGCGCGACCGCCTTGTTGACGGGGTGCACCAGCACCGTCGAGGGCACCGCGAGCCCGGCCCCGACGTCGGCCACGCCGACCACCAGCAGCCCGGCGGCCCCCACCAGCGCCGCCCCCACCGGGCAGGTCACCCCGGCCCCCGCCGTCGGGCCGGGCACCGGGGCCGAGGCGCGCCGCATCGCCGGCGTCACCTCCCTGGTGGCCACCACCAGCCCGGAGCGCACCGACTCCTGCTTCCCCAGCGGCCCGTTCGGGTCGGGCAGCAGCGTGGACGGCCTGTACTTCGGCGACGGCCGGGTGGGCCAGGAGCTGGACCGCTGGGGCATGGTGGCCGCCTGGGGCAACTGCGGGCAGGACGCGGCCAACAACGCGACGCTGGTCCTGGTCTCGGAGATGAGCGACCCCGACTCCGCCGTGGCTGCCGCGCAGACCCTCAACGGCATCTCGCTGGAGCTGGGCAGCGGCGACTACGAGCCGCTGGACCTGCCCGACCTCGGGGTGACCGGCGCGCTGTCGACCGGCGGCTCGGACTCCGCCGGCGCCCCGACCGAGACCGTGCAGGTGTGGGTGCCGAGCGGGCGGATGCTCGCCTACGCCTACCTCGACGCGCCCGCCGGCGGCGGTGCCGACCTCGCCACCCGGCAGATGAGCGACCAGCTGACCCTGCTGCAGGGCTTCCAGCCCACCCCGCAGGACCAGGTCCCGGGCCTGCCCACCGACCCGCTCGGCCTGGCGCCGTTCGCCCTGCAGACCCCCGGGGACAACACCCGCTTCACCGGTTCCTACGACCTCGAGGGGTACCTGCGGTTGGCCATCGACCCGGTCGTGGAGCGCCAGCTGCTCACCGCCAACGGGTTCGCCGGTGCCTACTACCGCACCAGCTACGACGAGGACGCCGGCCTGGACTACGCGGTGTCGCTCTACACCTTCCCGACGTCGGCGCAGACCAACGCGGTCTACACCGGGTTCGCCCAGCTGGAGGCGACGGCGTTCGGGGGCACCGAGTTCGACCTGCCGGCCATCCCCGAGGCGCCCTGCTTCGCCTTCGACAACGGCGGCGACAGCTTCTACCAGCGCTGCTACGTCGGCTACGGCAGCTACCTGGCCAGCATCGACGTGCTGGGCCTGGCCGCCGCCGACGACTACACCCAGATGAACACCCTGCTCCCGCAGCAGCGGGACCTCATCGACGGCTGACCGGCCGGCCCCGACCGGCTGGTATCGTCGTCCGCTGGCGCGCACCGTCGGCTGGTGCCCGCGCGCCGTCGCGACGTCTCCCGTGCTCGGTGAGGCGAACCCGCCAGCCATCCCGACGACGAGGAAGTGGGCATACCCGTGCGCACGTACACCCCCAAGCCCGGTGACATCACCCGGGCCTGGCACGTCATCGACGCCACCGACGTGGTGCTCGGTCGACTGGCCAGCCAGACCGCGCAGTTGCTGCGCGGCAAGCACAAGCCGCAGTTCGCACCGCACGTCGACGCCGGCGACTTCGTCGTCGTCATCAACGCGGGCAAGGTGGCCCTCACCGGCTCCAAGCGCGACGAGAAGACCGCCTACCGGCACTCGGGCTACCCGGGTGGCCTCAAGGCCATCAACGTCGGCGACGAGCTGAGGACCCGTCCCGACCGGGTCGTCGAGCGCGCCGTCAAGGGCATGCTGCCGCACAACTCGCTGGGCCGGCAGATGCTCTCCAAGCTCAAGGTCTACGCCGGGCCCGAGCACCCGCACGCCGCCCAGCAGCCCCAGACCTACGAGATCAAGCAGGTGTCCCAGTGAGCACGCCCCTGACGGCGCAGAACGTGACCGACGCCGACGGCCGCCCCGTGCAGACCGTGGGCCGGCGCAAGGAGGCCATCGTCCGGGTGCGCCTGCTGCCCGGCACCGGCCAGTTCCGGCTCAACGGCCGCACCCTCGAGGACTACTTCCCCAACAAGGTGCACCAGCAGCTCATCCGTGAGCCCCTGGTCATCCTCGAGAAGGGCGAGACCTACGACGTCGTCGGCCTGCTCAAGGGCGGCGGCGTCACCGGGCAGGCCGGTGCGCTGCGCCTGGCCATCGCCCGCGCGCTGATCGAGGTCGAGCCCGAGGACCGTCCGGCCCTCAAGCGCGCCGGCTTCCTCACCCGCGACGCCCGCGTCACCGAGCGCAAGAAGTACGGGCTGAAGAAGGCCCGCAAGGCGCCCCAGTACTCCAAGCGCTGACCGGGTCTGCCGTGGGTCGCCTCTTCGGCACCGACGGCGTCCGGGGTCGGGCCAACGCCGACCTCACGCCGGAGTTGGCCCTCGCGGTGGCACGTGCCGCCGCCGGCGTGCTGGCCGACCGCGACGGGACGCACCGTCCCGTCGCGGTCGTCGGCCGCGACCCCCGCGCGAGCGGGGAGATGCTCGAGGCCGCGGTCATCGCCGGTCTCACCAGCGCCGGCGCGGAGGTGCTGCGGGTTGGGGTGCTCCCCACCCCGGCGGTCGCCCACCTCACCGCCGCGCTGGACGCCGACCTGGGCGTGATGCTCTCGGCGAGCCACAACCCGATGCCCGACAACGGCATCAAGCTGTTCTCCCGCGGCGGGCACAAGCTGCCCGACGCGGTCGAGGCCGCCGTCGAGCGCGGGGTCTCGTTGCACCCGGACCACAGCCGACGTGCCGGCGACGTCGGCCACCGGCCCCAGGGTCGGGACGTGGGACGCGTCGTCGACGTGCCCGACGCGGTCTCCAGGTACCGGGACCACCTGCTGTCCGCCGTCCCCGACTCCCTGGCGGGTCTGACCGTCGTCGTCGACTGCGCGCACGGGTCCGCGAGCCACGTCGCACCGGAGCTCTACCGCCGAGCCGGCGCCACCGTGCACGTCATCGGGGCCTCCCCCGACGGGTGGAACATCAACGACGGGGTGGGCTCGACCCATCTGGGACCCCTGCAGGCCGCCGTCGTCGAGCACGCGGCCGACCTCGGCGTCGCGCACGACGGCGACGCCGACCGCTGCCTGGCCGTCGCGGCCGACGGCTCGGTGGTCGACGGCGACGGCATCCTCGCGATCTGCGCGCTGGCCCTCCACGAGGCCGGCCGCCTGCGCGGGGACACGGTCGTTGCGACGGTCATGAGCAACCTCGGCTTCCACCACGCGATGCGCGAGGCGGGGGTGCAGGTGGCGACGACGGCGGTCGGTGACCGCTACGTCCTGGAGGCGCTGCGCGCCCGGGAGCTGTCGCTGGGCGGCGAGCAGAGCGGGCACCTGGTGTTCCTCGAGCACGCCACGACCGGGGACGGTCTGCTGACCGCGCTGATGCTCATGGGCCGGATGGCCGCCACCGGGTCGTCGCTGGCCGAGCTCGCGGGCGTCGTCCGCAAGCTGCCGCAGGTGCTCGTCAACGTGCCCGTGACCGACCGGATAGCGGTCAGCGAGAGCGACGACGTCGCCCGCGCGGTCAACGCGGTGGAGGAGGAGCTGGGTACGGCAGGTCGGGTGCTGCTGCGGCCCTCCGGGACCGAGCAGCTCGTCCGGGTCATGGTCGAGGCCCCGACCCAGGAGCAGGCGGATGCGGTGGCGCACCGCCTGGCCGAGGTGGTCGCGGCCGTCTGAGCCCGCCCGGACGGGGGAGGAGCTCCTCGCCCCGGGCCGGGACGGGCCCGGCCACCGGTAGCCTCGACCGCATGTGCGGCATCGTGGGCTACGTCGGTCCCCAGAACGCGTTGGACGTCGTCCTGGAGGGCCTGCGGCGGTTGGAGTACCGCGGGTACGACTCCGCCGGGGTCGCCGTCCTGGCCGAGGGGCAGCTGTCCTCCGCCAAGAAGGCCGGCAAGGTGGCCAACCTGGAGAAGGAGCTCGCCGACCAGGCGCTCCCGCCGGCCACGATCGGCATCGGGCACACCCGCTGGGCCACCCACGGCGGCCCGACCGACCGCAACGCCCACCCGCACCTGTCCGCCGACGGCACGGTCGCGGTGATCCACAACGGGATCATCGAGAACTTCGCGGCGCTGCGCACCGAGGTCGAGGCGACCGGCGTCGAGTTCGCCTCCGAGACCGACACCGAGGTCGTCGCGCACCTGCTCGCCGCGGTCTACCCCACCCTCCCCGAGGGCGAGGGTCGGCTGGCCGAGGCGATGCGGCAGGTGTCCCGCCGGCTCGAGGGTGCCTTCACCCTGGTCGCCAGCCACGCCGCCGAGCCCAACACCCTGGTGGCCTCCCGCCGCAACTCCCCGCTGGTCGCCGGGGTCGGGGACGGCGAGTACTTCCTGGGCTCGGACGTGGCGGCCTTCATCGGGCACACCCGCAACGCCCTCGAGCTCGGCCAGGACCAGGTGGTGGAGATCGACCGCGCGCGCGGCGTCACCGTCACCGACTTCGCCGGCAACCACGTCGAGCCCACCGCCTACACCGTGGACTGGGAGGCCGAGGCCGCGGGCAAGGCCGGCTACGACTGGTTCATGCTCAAGGAGATCGACGAGCAGCCGCAGGCCGTCGCCGACACGCTGCTGGGCCGGCTGGGTGAGCGCGGCGAGATCGTGCTGGACGAGGTCCGCATCTCCGACGAGGACCTGCGCGGCATCACCAAGGTCTTCGTCATCGCCTGCGGCACCGCCTACCACGCCGGGCTCATCGCCAAGTACGCCATCGAGCACTGGACCCGCATCCCGGTCGAGGTGGAGCTGGCCAGCGAGTTCCGCTACCGCGACCCGGTGCTGGACCGCTCCACGCTGGTCGTGGTCATCTCCCAGTCCGGGGAGACCATGGACACCCTCATGGCGCTGCGGCACGCCAAGGAGCAGCAGGCCCGGGTGCTGGCCATCTGCAACGCCAACGGCTCGACCATCCCGCGCGAGTCCGACGCCGTCCTCTACACCCGGGCCGGACCCGAGGTCGCCGTCGCCTCCACGAAGGGGTTCCTCACCCAGGTGGTGGCCTGCTACCTGGTCGGGCTGTTCCTGGCCCAGGTGCGCGGGCTGAAGTACGAGGACGAGGTGGCCGCGGTGGTCGCCGAGCTGCGCAAGCTGCCCGACCAGGTCCGCGAGGTGCTGTCCGGGATGGACGAGGTCCGCGAGCTGGGCCGGTCGCTGGCCACCGAGTCGACCCTGCTGTTCCTGGGCCGGCACGTGGGCTACCCCGTCGCGCTGGAGGGGGCCCTGAAGCTGAAGGAGCTGGCCTACATCCACGCCGAGGGGTTCGCCGCCGGTGAGCTCAAGCACGGCTCCATCGCGCTGATCGGCCAGGGGACGCCGGTGGTCGTCATCGCCCCGTCGCCGCACGGCCGGGAGTCCCTGCACGGCAAGGTCGTGTCCAACATCCAGGAGGTCCGGGCCCGCGGGGCGCGCACCATCGTGATCGCCGAGGACGGCGACGACGACGTGCTGCCCTACGCCGACCACGTCATCCGGGTGCCGCGCACGCCGACCCTGCTCGCACCCGTCGTCACCACGGTGCCGCTGCAGGTGCTGGCCTGCGAGATCGCCGACACCCGCGGTCTGGACGTGGACATGCCCCGCAACCTGGCCAAGTCCGTCACCGTGGAGTGAGGGGCCGCCCGGCGCGGCGTGGATCAGCTCCGACGACCTCCGTGCATCCTCCCCGGCTGACGTCGGTGGCTGAGGATGCACGGTGCTCGTCCCACCTGATCCACGCCGAGCCCGCCAGCCGACAGGGAGCCGGCGGGTGATCGTCGGGGTCGGCATCGACGTGTGCCCGGTCGACCGGTTCGCCGCGTCGCTGCGCCGCACCCCCGGCCTGCGCGACCGGCTGTTCACCGCGGCCGAGCAGGTGACCCCCTCGGGGGCCCCGCGCACGGGGGAGTCCCTGGCCGCCCGTTTCGCCGCCAAGGAGGCGCTCGCGAAGGCGCTGGGCGCACCCGGTGACCTGCACTGGCACGACGCCGAGGTCACCGTCGGCGAGCACGGTCGCCCGCTGCTCGCCGTGCGGGGCACCGTCGCCGCCCGGGCCGCGGAGCTGGGAGTCACCTCCTGGCACGTGTCGCTGAGCCACGACGGGGGCATCGCCTCCGCCGTGGTGATCGCGGAGCGGGAGTCGTGACCGGCCTCTACACGGCCGACCAGGTGCGGGCCGCCGAGGCGCCGGTGCTGGCCCGGACCCCGGACGGTGCGCTCATGCAGCGCGCCGCGACGGGGCTGGCGACCACCTGCCTACGGCTGACCGGCCGGGCGGTGGGCCTGCGGGTGGTGCTGCTGGTCGGGGCGGGCAACAACGGGGGGGACGCGCTGTGGGCCGGTGCGGCGCTGGCCGGTCGTGGTGCCGCCGTCACCGCGCTGCTGCTGGACCCCGACCGGGCGCACCCGGCGGGCCTGGACGGGCTGCGCCGGGCCGGTGGCCGGGTGGTCACCGACGCCTCCGCGGCCGGCCTGGACCGCGCCGACCTCGTGCTGGACGGCATCACCGGCATCGGCGGCCGCGGCGGGCTGCGGCCGGCGGCGGCGGAGGCGGTGTCCCGGGCCGTCGCCGGGCCGGGCCTGCTGGTGGCCGTCGACGTCCCCAGCGGGGTCGACGCCGACACCGGCGCGGTCGACGGCGAGGCGTTCCCCGCCCAGCACACCGTCACCTTCGGCGCGGTCAAGCTCGGCCTGGTCGTCGGGGCCGGCCGCGGGCACGCCGGCACCGTGCACCTGGTCGACCTGGGCCTGGAGCTGTCCGCGCCGGCCGCCCGGCAGTTCTCCGACGCCGACGTGGCTGCGCGGCTGCCCGACCCCGGCGCCGGTGACGACAAGTACTCCCAGGGCGTGGTGGGCGTGCACGCGGGCTCCGCCACCTACCCGGGCGCCGGTGTGCTGTGCACCGGGGCCGCGCTGCGCACCCGGCCCGGGCTGGTGCGCTACGCGGGCACCGCGGCGGACGCCGTCCGCGCCGCCTGGCCGGAGGCGATCGTGACCGACGGCCGGCCCGCCGAGGCCGGCCGGGTGCAGGCCTGGGTGGTCGGCCCCGGCGGCGGCACCGACGACGAGGCGCGCCGCACGCTCACCGAGGTCCTCGGCTCGGACCTGCCCGTGCTGGTCGACGCCGACGGGCTGACCCTGCTCGCCGACGACCTGGACCTGGTGCGCGGCCGCACCGCCCCGACGGTGCTCACCCCGCACGACCGCGAGTTCACCCGCCTGGGCTTCGACCTCGGGGCCGACCGGGTCGGTGCCACCCGGGCCGCGGCCGCCGACCTCGGCGCCGTCGTGCTGCTGAAGGGCGACGCGACCGTGGTCGCCGACGCCGAGGGCGCCGTGTTCGTCAACGGCACCGGGACGCCGTGGCTGGCCACCGCCGGCACCGGCGACGTGCTCAGCGGCGTGGTCGGTGCGCTGCTGGCCACCGGGCTGCCCGCCGTCGAGGCGGCTGCGGCCGGGGCGCACCTGCACGGCCGCGCCGGGCAGCTCGCCGCGGCGTCCGGCCCGCTGATCGCCTCCGACGTCGTGCGCCACCTGCCCGCAGCCGTGCACCGCCTCACCGCCGGACGGTGATCAGGTCACCTGGTCGGAGCACCGCCACCCGCACCGACGTCGGTGTGGTCGGCGCGACGGTGATCAGGTCACCTGATCACCGTCCGGCGGGTGGGCTGGGAGGATCGGGGGCGTGAGCCCGCAGAACCGTGCCGAGGTGGTCGTCGACCTCGACGCCGTCGCCGCCAACACCGCCGCGCTGCGCGAGCGCGTGGGTCGCCCGCTGATGGCCGTGGTGAAGGCCGACGGGTACGGCCACGGCCTGGTGCCGGCCGCCCGCGCCGCGCTGGCCGGCGGCGCCGACGCGCTCGGGGTCACCGTGCTCGAGGAGGCCCTGGCGCTGCGCGCCGCCGGGGTGACCGCGCCGGTGCTGTCCTGGCAGCACGTCCCCGGCGCCGACTACGCCGCGGGCATCGCCGCCGACGTCGAGGTGTCGGTCAACGCCGGGTGGGCGCTGGCCGAGGTCGTCGCCGCCGCCCGCGCCGCCGGTCGCCCGGCCGCGGTCCAGCTCTTCGTGGACACCGGGCTGTCCCGGGAGGGCGCGACCGTCGCGGACTGGCCCGCCCTGGTCGAGGCCGCCGTCCGCGCGGAGGCCGACGGCGACGTCCGGGTCACCGGGCTGTGGAGCCACCTGGCCTACGCCGACGCACCCACCCACCCCACCATCGCCGCCCAGGTCGCGGTCTTCGAGGAGGCGACCGCGCTGGCCCGCGCCGCCGGCCTGATCGGCGCCCGGCGGCACCTGGCCAACTCCGCGGCCACCGTCGCGCTGCCGCACACCTGGTACGACATGGTCCGGCCCGGCGTCGCCGTCTACGGCCTGGACCCCCTCGGCGGCGACCCCGCCGACCACGGCCTGCGCCCCGCGATGACGGTGCGCGCCCGCGTCGCGCTGACCAAGCGGGTGCCGGCGGGCACCGGGGTCTCCTACGGGCACACCCACCGCACCGCCGCGGCTGCCAACCTGGCGCTCGTGCCGGTGGGCTACGCCGACGGCGTGCCCCGGGCCGCGGGCAACCGGGCGCCGGTGCTGGCCGCCGGGGCCCGCCGCACCATCGCCGGGCGGGTCTGCATGGACCAGTTCGTGCTCGACCTCGGCGACGACGAGCTCGGTCCCGGCGACGAGGTCGTGCTCTGGGGCCCCGGGGACGGCGGGGAGCCCACCGCGCAGGACTGGGCCGACGCGCTGGACACCATCCACTACGAGCTGGTCACCCGCGTCGGCGGGCGGTTCACCCGCACCTACACCGGGACCGCCGGGGTGGTGTCGTGAAGCCCCCGCAGCGGCGCACCGTCGGGCTGGTCGGTGGCCTGGTCGGCCTGGCCGCCGCCGGGACGGCGGTCGGCGTGGCGGCCACCCGGGCGGCGTCCTCGCGGGTGCGCGCGGACAAGGTGGGCCCCGTGCCGGGTGCCCTGCCCCTGCCCGCCGTCGACGTCACCGACCTGCCGGCCGAGGTGCAGCGCGCCGAGGACCCGCTGGGCACCGGGTCCCGCCCGGCCGACCGCACCGCGCTGGTGCCGGCGTCGGACGGCGTGCTGCTGCACGTCGAGGAGGTCGGCCCGCGGGACGCGCCGTTGACCGTCGTCCTGGTGCACGGCTACACGCTGTCGATGGCGTCCTGGACCTTCCAGCGCCGCGACCTCGCCCGCGCGCTGGCCACCGCCAACGGCCACGCGCCGCAGGCCCGGATCGTGCTGTACGACCAGCGCGGCCACGGCGCCTCCGGCCGCGGCGACGCCGACCAGTCCACCGTCGACCAGCTGGCGGAGGACCTGGTGTCGGTGCTCGACGCGCGGGTGCCGCGCGGCCCGGTGGTCCTGGTCGGCCACTCGATGGGTGGCATGACGGTGCTGCAGCTGGCCGCGAAGCGCCCGGACCTGTTCGGCGACCGGGTGGTCGGCGTGGGCCTGGTGTCCACCTCGGCCGGCGGGCTGGAGGACCTCGACCTGGGGCTGCCGGGGGTGCTCACCCGGCTGCGGGCCGCGGTCTTCCCGGTCGCCGGGTTCGTCATGCGGCACCGGCCGTCGTTCGCCGAGTGGGTCCGCCGCTCGGCCGCCGACGTGGTGAGCTGGGCGACCAAGGCGCTGTCCTTCGCGCAGGACGACGTCGACCCGCGGCTGGTCGACTACGTCGACGCGATGATCGGCGGCACCCCGGTCGAGGTGATCGCCGAGTTCTACCCGGCCATCGTCGGGCTGGACGCCGAGGCCGCGATCGAGCCGCTGGCGCACGTCCCGGTGCTGGTGCTCACCGGCGACGAGGACAAGCTCATCCCGCAGGGGCACAGCGACCGGCTGGTCGCCGAGCTGACCGCCGCCGGCGCCCGCGACGTCCGCTACCGGGTGGTGCCGCACTCCGGGCACCTGGTGCTGCTCGAGCACCCCGACGCCGTCACCGAGGCCATCACCGAGCTGGTCCGCCGGGTGGCCGCCCGGTGAGGCGCACCCTGGCCACCGTCGAGGACACCCGCGCCCTGGGCACGGAGCTGGCCGGCCTGCTGCGAGCGGGCGACCTGGTGGTGCTCTCCGGGCCGCTGGGCGCGGGCAAGACCGCCCTCACCCAGGGCATCGGCGCCGGGCTCGGCGTCCCCGGCCCGGTCACCTCGCCGACCTTCGTGCTCGCTCGGGTGCACCGCGGAGGCCGGCTGCCGCTGGTCCACGTGGACGCCTACCGGCTGGGGTCGCTGCTCGACGTCGACGACCTGGACCTGGACGCGACCGTCGAGGAGTCGGTGACCGTCGTGGAGTGGGGCCACGGCCTGGTCGAGCAGCTGGCCGACGAGCACCTCGTCGTGGAGATCGAGCGCGGCGCCGACGACGACGTCCGGACGGCGACCCTGGTGCCGCACGGCCCCTCCTGGACGGCGCGGCTGCGGCCCACCCGGCAGCGCGCGACGGTGCGGGTGCTGCTGGTCGACGACGCCGACCGGGTGCTGCTGTTCCACGACAGCGACGCGGGCCTGGACCCCGTCGTCACCTGGTGGATGACCCCCGGTGGCGGCATCGACGACGGCGAGGACGACGTCACCGCGGTGGTCCGCGAGCTCGCCGAGGAGACCGGTCTGGACGTCGACCCCGCCCAGGTGCGGGGGCCGGTCGCCCGGCGGCGGGTGCGGCACGGGTTCAGCGACGTCGTGGTCGACCAGCGCGACACGTTCTACGTGGTCCGCGTCCCGGCCTTCGAGGTCTCGGTCCTGGGCCACACCGAGGACGAGCAGCGCACCATCCTGGGCCACCGCTGGTGGACCCGCGCCGAGCTGGCCGCCGCCGAGGACACGGTCTACCCCGGCGACCTCGTGGAGCTGCTGGACCTCGGCGACGACCCCGCCCGCTGGCCGGTGGAGCTGCCCGACGTCGACGAGTCCACGCTGCCCTGACCTGCTCTCACGGCAGGGCCGCGAGGACCAGGACGTCCGGGCCGCCGAGCGCGCCGAGGGCCCGGTCGAAGGTGACCAGCGGCTCACCGGCCCGCCGGGCGACCGTCAGCAGGTGCGCGTCGGTGATCTGCCGGTGGCCCCGGACGGCCGGCACGTCGGGGTCCAGCGGCGAGACGTCGTCGGGGAGGAAGCGGTGGGCACCGACCGCCCGGAGGGCGGTGAGCACGGTGCGGGCGTCGGCGAGGTCCAGGGCGGCGGGCAGCACCCGGCGGTTCGCGCTGACCCGGAGGAACCCGTTCTCGGTGGTCGAGCACGTCGACCACCCGGCCGGGGCGTCGGCCACGAACCACTCGCGGGCCGCGAGGTGGTGCACGTGGGAGTCCCAGGCCAGGGCGACCAGCACGTTGACGTCGAGCAGGGCCACCCGGCCCTCAGTCCTCGTCGAGGGCCCGCGCCACCGTCTCCGCGGTGATGGCCGGGGTGCCTGCGGGGACGCGGATGACCGGGAGTTCCCCGCTGGCGTCGACCCGCGCCGGCGTGAGCCCCCGGCGGGCCAGCTCGGAGAGCACCGACCCCAGCGACCGGCGCGACTCCCCGGCGAGCTGGCGGGCGGCCTCCAGCACGTCGGGGTCGAGGTCGAGGGTCGTGCGCACGGCCCGAGGATAGGGCGCACCAGCGCATCACCGCATCACCCGGTGACGTGCTGGGCTAACCTCGTCGGTCGTGCTCACCCTGGCGATCGACACCGCGACGCCGACCCTGGTGGTCGGCGTCGCCGACGGCGACGGGGTGCTGGCCGAGGCCGGGGTCCCGTCGGGTACCCGGCACGCCGAGCTGCTCACCCCGACCGTGACCGAGGTGCTGGCCCGCGCCGGGGTCGCCGTCGCCGACCTGGCCCGGCTGGTCGTCGGGCTGGGACCCGGGCCGTACACGGGTCTCCGGGTGGGCATCGTGACCGCGGCCGCGCTGGGGGACGTCGTCGGCGTCCCGGTGCACGGCGTCTGCTCCCTGGACGCGGTGGGCGAGGGCCGTCGGGTGGTGGTGACCGACGCCCGCCGCAAGGAGGTCTACTGGCGTGCCTACGACGCCGGACCGGTCGGCGACCCCGACGTCGGCCGGCCCGAGGAGCTGGACCTGCCCGACCTGCCGGTGGTCGGGGACACCCGATTCGCCGAGCGGCTGGGGCGCGAGGTGGCCCCCGCCGAGGTGACGACGGCGGGTCTGCTGCGCGCCGTCCCCGCCGGGGACCCCGCGCCGCTGACCCCGCTGTACCTGCGGCGGCCGGACGCGGTCCCCAACGTCGTCCGCAAGCCGGTGACCCGGTGATCGAGCTGCGCCCGATGACCCGGGAGGACCTCACCGCCGTGATGCGGCTGGAGGAGGAGCTCTTCGCCCCCGACACCTGGACCCGGGCGATGTACCTGGAGGAGCTGGGGATGACCGACACCCGCAGCTACACGGTGGCCGTCGACGGCGACGAGGTGGTGGGGTACGCGGGGCTGATCGCCTACCCGGACGAGGCGCACGTGGCGACGATCGGGGTCACCGGCGCGCGGCAGGGCGAGGGCATCGGCGGGCGGCTGCTGGACACGCTGCTGGCCGAGGCCGACCGGCGCAGCCCCGTCGTCCTGCTGGAGGTGCGGGCCTCGGACGAGGCGACCCAGGGCCTGTACGCCCGGCGCGGGTTCACCCCGATCGGCGTCCGGCCGCACTACTACCCCAACAGCGGGGAGGACGCGGTGGTGATGAGGCGTGGCTGAGGAGCCACTGGTCCTGGGGTTCGAGACCAGCTGCGACGAGACCGGCATCGGCCTGGTCCGCGGTCACACCCTGCTGTCGGACGCGCTGGCCACCTCGATGGCGGAGCACGAGCGCTTCGGCGGCGTCGTCCCCGAGATCGCATCCCGGGCGCACCTGGAGGCGATGGTCCCGACCGTGCACCGGGCCCTGGCCGACGCCGGGGTCGCGCTGGGTGACGTGGACGCCGTCGCGGTGACCGGCGGACCGGGGCTCACCGGCGCGCTGCTGGTCGGGGTGGCCGCGGCCAAGGCCTACGCGCTTGCCCTCGGCGTCCCGCTCTACGGGGTCAACCACCTGGCCGCGCACGTCGCCGTGGACGAGCTCGAGCACGGCCGCCTCGCCGAGCCCAGCATCGCGATGCTGGTGTCGGGCGGGCACAGCTCGATCCTGCTCGTGCCCGACCTGTCCCAGGACGTGCAGGAGCTGGGCCGGACCATCGACGACGCGGCCGGCGAGGCCTTCGACAAGGTGGCCCGGGTGCTGGACCTGCCCTTCCCGGGCGGTCCGCCGATCGACCGCGCCGCGCAGGACGGGACGGCGTCCATCGCCTTCCCGCGCGGGCTCACCGGCCCCCGGGACCCGGCCTACGACTTCTCCTTCTCCGGGCTGAAGACCGCGGTCGCCCGGTGGGTGGAGGCCCAGCAGCGCGACGGCGTGCACGTCAGCGTCCCCGACGTCGCGGCGAGCTTCCAGGAGGCCGTCGTCGACGTGCTCACCGCCAAGGCCGTGCGGGCCTGCCGCGACCACGGCGTGGACCACCTGGTCGTCGGCGGGGGAGTGGCGGCCAACTCCCGGTTGCGCGCGGTCGCCCAGGAGCGCTGCGACGCGGCGGGGATCGTGCTGCGGGTGCCCAGCCGGCGGCTGTGCACCGACAACGGCGCGATGGTCGCCGCCCTGGGCTCGCGGCTGGTGATGGCCGGCGTCGCGCCGTCCGCCCCGGACCTCGGCGCGGACAGCTCGCTGCCCGTCGAGGTCGTCAGCCGCTGACCTCGCAGAGCAGCACGGTGGGGACGTCGGCCACCCGGGTGACGACGACGACCGCCCGGCCCTCGCCCTTGCCGCGCAGCTGCCGGACCAGGGCCTCGGGCTCCACGGCGGAGCCGCGCTTCTTCACCACCACCCGGCCGATGCCCCGCTCGCGCAGCAGCGCCTTGAGCCGCTTCACCGAGAACGGCAGCACGTCGGTGACCCGGTAGGAGCTCGCCCACGGCGAGTCGGCGGGGGCGTCGGAGGTCAGGTAGGCGATCTGCTCGTCGACCAGGGTGGCGTCCAGCTGCGCGGCCACCGTCGCGACCAGGCCGGAGCGGATGACCGCGGGGTCGGGCTCGTGCAGCCAGGCCCGCGGGGCGGCGACCGGCGCCCGGCCGGGGTCGGCGTCGGCGGTCAGCTCGTGCACCGTGCCGGCCCGGACGACGGTCGCCCGCCGCCACGTCGCCGACGGACCGCGACCCCACAGCAGCGCCTCGACGATCGAGCCGCCCACCGAGACCCACTCGGCCTCGACGCCGTCGGGCACCCGGTCGTGGTCCAGCCCCGGCGCCACCTTGACCACGCAGCGCGGGACGGCGTCCAGCAGCGCGGCCACCGTCGACCAGGGCGGTGACCAGCCGTCGGGGTCGGTGATCCGCCGGCCGTGCGCCCGCCGGGCGGGGTCCAGGACGGCGGCCTCGCACCCGGCCACCCGACCGCCCGTGGCCGCGGCCACCAGGTCGACCACGTCGGCGTCGCGGACCTCGACGTCCAGGCCCAGCGCGGCGGCGTTGTGCGCGGTCAGCTCCCGGGCCACCGGGTCCCGGTCGACGGCCACCACCGACGCCCCGGCGCGGGCCAGGGCCACCGCGTCGGTGCCCGAGGCGCAGCCCAGGTCGACCGCACTGGTCGCGCCACCGGCCAGCAGCCGGGCAGCCCGCCGGTCGGCGAGCTCGGGCCGGCCGGCCTGCTCCAGGGTGTCGCCGGTGAACAGCAGCCGGTCGGCGTCGGCGCCGAAGGCGGGGCGGGCCCTCTCCCGCTGGCGGGCCACGCCCCACGCCGGCCCGCCGACGTCGGCGCCGAACTCCGCGCGCAGCCGGGACAGCGCGGTGACCACGTCGACCCGGTCGGCCAGCAGCCCGGCCGCCCGGGCCAGCGCGGCGGCGCCGGTGGGGGTGGCCAGCGCGCGCAGCTGGCGCACGGTCTCCTCTGCGGGCTGCTCGACCTCGGACGGCACGGGCACAGCCTGACCCGGTTGAGCGGCTGGCACTCGGGTGGGTAGAGTGCCAACCGACACGGGCCGGGCCTGACCCCCGCGACGGCAGACCCCGGCCCCCGTGCCACAGCATCAGCACCATCCACTGCTCGTCGGACGAGAAGGGGGAGTCACCACGTGACCACCGCCACCAAGGTCAGCATCAAGCCGCTCGAGGACCGCGTCGTCGTCCAGGCCAACGAGGCCGAGACCACCACCGCCTCCGGTCTGGTCATCCCGGACACCGCCAAGGAGAAGCCCCAGGAGGGCACCGTCGTCGCCGTCGGCCCCGGCCGCATCGACGACAACGGCAACCGCGTCCCCCTGGACGTCAACGTGGGCGACGTCGTCGTCTACTCGAAGTACGGCGGCACCGAGGTGCGCTACGCCGGCGAGGACTACCTCGTGCTGTCGGCCCGCGACCTGCTGGCCGTCGTCGAGAAGTGAGCTGAGCTCACCCCGCACCACCACCGCCCCGGGCGACCCGCACAGGCCGGGTCCCCGGGGCGGTTCGCGTCCCACCCCCAGCACCTCCAGATCGGGAGAGCCTCCGTGCCCAAGATCATCCAGTTCGACGAGGACGCGCGCCGCGCCCTCGAGCGCGGCGTCGACAAGCTCGCCGACGCCGTCCGCGTGACCCTCGGCCCCCGCGGCCGCAACGTGGTCATCGACAAGAAGTTCGGCGCCCCCACCATCACCAACGACGGCGTGACCATCGCCCGCGAGGTCGACCTCGACGACCCGTTCGAGAACCTCGGCGCGCAGCTGGCCAAGAACGTCGCCACCAAGACCAACGACGTGGCCGGCGACGGCACCACCACCGCCACCGTGCTGGCCCAGGCCCTGGTGCACGAGGGCCTGCGCAACGTCGCCGCCGGCGCCAACCCGACCGCGCTGGGCCGGGGCATCGCCGCCGCGGTCACCGCGGTGCAGGGTGCCCTCGACGAGGTCGCCATCCCCGTCGACGGCCGGCAGGCCATCGCGCACGTGGCCACCATCTCCGCCCAGGACGCCGTCATCGGCGAGCTGATCGGCGAGGCCATGGAGAAGGTGGGCAACGACGGCGTCATCACCGTCGAGGAGTCCAACACCCTGGACACCGAGCTGGTCGTCACCGAGGGCCTGGCCTTCGACAAGGGCTACCTGTCGCCGTACTTCGTGACCGACTCCGAGTCGATGGAGGCCGTCCTCGACGACGCCCTCGTGCTGCTGGTGTCGGGCAAGGTCTCGGCCCTGGCCGACCTGCTCCCGCTGCTGGAGAA
Organism: Klenkia sp. PcliD-1-E; assembly: GCF_024124375.1. Lineage (GTDB taxonomy): Bacteria > Actinomycetota > Actinomycetes > Mycobacteriales > Geodermatophilaceae > Klenkia. The sequence continues at coordinate 10,757 of NZ_JAMXRZ010000049.1, read as the reverse complement.
GGTGCTCTCGACCGGCGGCCGGCCGCTGCTGATCGTCGCCGAGGACGTCGAGGGCGAGGCGCTGTCCACCCTGGTCGTCAACTCCATCCGCAAGACGGTCAAGGTCGCCGCGGTGAAGTCGCCGTTCTTCGGCGACCGCCGCAAGGCCTTCATGCAGGACCTGGCCATCGTCACCGGCGGCCAGGTCGTCAGCGAGGACGTCGGCCTCAAGCTCTCCGAGGTCGGCCTCGAGGTGCTGGGCACCGCCCGGCGGGTCACCGTCACCAAGGACGACACCGTCCTGGTCGACGGCGGCGGCCAGCCCACCGCCGTCTCCGACCGGGTCGCCCAGATCCGCCGCGAGATCGAGTCCACCGACTCCGACTGGGACCGCGAGAAGCTGCAGGAGCGGCTGGCCAAGCTGGCCGGCGGCATCGGCGTCATCCGCGTCGGTGCGGCCACCGAGGTCGAGATGAAGGAGAAGAAGCACCGGATCGAGGACGCCATCGCCGCCACCCGCGCTGCGGTGGAGGAGGGCGTCGTCCCCGGGGGCGGCTCGGCGCTGGTGCACGCCGCGGCCGCGGTGGACGGGCTGTCGCTGGACGGCGACGAGGCCACCGGCGCCCGCTCGGTCCGCAAGGCCCTGGACGCCCCGCTGACCCAGATCGCGGCCAACGCAGGCTTCGAGGGCCCGGTCGTGGTGGGCAAGGTGCGCGAGCTGGGCACCGGGCAGGGCTTCAACGCCGCCACCGGCGCCTACGGCGACCTGGCCGGCGAGGGGGTCATCGACCCGGTCAAGGTCACCAAGGCCGCCCTGGGCCACGCCGCCTCGATCGCGGCGATGGTGCTGACCACCGACTCCGCGGTCGTCGAGGCCCCGGAGGAGGAGCACGACCACGGCGGCGGGCACCACACCCACGGCCACTCGCACGGGGGCCACGGCCACTCCCACTGACGGTCCGGCCCCGTCCCGCGCGGGACGGGGCCGATCCGGGCACCCGTACGACGACGGAAGGGCCGGTCGACCATCCGTGGTCGACCGGCCCTTCCGTGGTCCGGGTGCCCTCGCGGGCAGCGGCGTCAGACGCCGACGCGCACCGAGGAGGTCTCGGCGGCGATGAGCCGGGTGCGCTCCTCCTCGCTCATCCCGCCCCAGACCCCGTAGGGCTCGCGGACGCTGAGCGCATGCTTCAGGCAGGCCTCGACGACGGGGCAGGTGCCGCACACCGCCTTCGCCGCGGCCTGCCGACGGGCCCGGGCGGGGCCGCGCTCGCCGTCGGGGTGGAAGAACAGGGACGTGGACTCACCACGGCAGGCGCCGTGCAGTTGCCAGTCCCACACCTCGGCGACGGGGGTGGGCAGGCGGCGGATGTCGGCCATTCGGAGTCCTCCAGTGCTCGGGCGACCGGGGTGCTGCCCGGCGCTCCACGCCACTGCCCGGGGGTGATCACCCGCAAACACGATCGCGATCATTCGTTCTGCGGGATCCCCGGATGTGTGCATCGGGGGTGCCCGCAACCGCCTCACCCGCCGGGGTGACACCCCCTGGGCACCACCCGGCGTGGCGATCAAGGTGGATCCCGACCCCGCCGACCACCGAGTGGGGGACACCGGTGCCCCGCACGGGGTACGGCTGGTGAGGACGGGAGCAGACGTGATCGAGGACAGGACCCGCGCCGCGGTGAACGGTGGCGCGCACGGCGTCGGCGGATCGACCGTGTGGGTGTTCGACGAGCGCCGGCGCGTCCGCGACGACGTCGCCTCCCGGCTGGTCGCGCTGCCGTCGGTGGCCCGCGTCGAGGCCGTCGGCGACCCCGCCTCGCTGCTGGCCCGGCTGGGCACCCGCCAGCCCGACGTCCTGCTCGTCGGCACCCAGCGCGCGACCGACAGCGGTCTGGCGGTGGCCACCCAGGTGCTCCGCCTGCACCCGTCGGTGCCGGTGCTGGTGCTGGGCGCCCCCGACGACGCGGAGAGCGTGCGGGCCGCCGTCGCGGCCGGCGCCCGCGGGTACCTGCGCTGGGACGCCTCGCCGGTCGAGATGGGCCTGGGCGTCTCCCGCGTGGGCCTGCGCGCCGAGCCCGGCCGCCCGCACACCGGACCCCTGTCGACCGTCGGCGCCTCCTCGGCCCCCGCGTTCGGCGGCTCCAGCGCCTTCGCCGCCGCACCCGCCACGGTGCGCGCCGCCGTCCGGGTCGACGTCCCGGCCGTCACGCTGTCGGTGCGCGAGATGCAGGTGCTCACCGGGATGAGCCAGGGCAAGAGCAACGCCCAGATCGGCCGCGAGCTCTACCTGTCCGAGGACACCATCAAGACCCACGCCCGCCGGCTGTTCCGCAAGCTCGGCGCGAAGGACCGCGCCGAAGCCGTCGCCAGCGGCTTCCGTCGCGGCATGATGAGCTGAGCCGCCCGAGGACCGAGCACGGTCGCGGGCACCGCCCCCGACCGAGAAGGACCCAGCACCCATGACCGGCGACCGGGTCACCCTCAGCGTCGTCGTGCCGACCTACGACGAGGCGGCCAACGTCGCCGAGCTGCTGCGCCGCGTCGACGCAGCGGTCGGCGGCCCGGCCACCGAGGTGGTCGTGGTCGACGACTCCGCCGACGACACCGCCGCGATCGCGCGGGCCCAGGCGCCGTCGATGCGCTCCCGGCTGGTCGTGCTGCACCGGGACGAGCCCGAGGGCGGGCTGTCCGGCGCGGTGGTGGCCGGGCTTCGGGCGGCGCGCGGTCGGCGCTGCGCTGTCCTGGACGGCGACCTGCAGCACCCGCCCGAGGTGCTGCCCGCGCTGCTGGCCGCCCTCGACGGCGCCGACGTCGCGGTCGCCTCCCGCTACACCGTGGGGGGCGCCGCCGAGGGCCTGTCCGGCTGGCTGCGGCACGGCGTCTCGCGGACCACCACCCTGGTCACCAAGGCGATGTTCCCGACCCGCCTGCACACCTGCAGCGACCCGATGACCGGGTTCTTCGCCCTCGACCTGGACCGGGTCGACCTGGACGAGCTGCGGCCCAAGGGCTTCAAGATCCTGCTCGAGGTGCTGGTGCGCCGCCGGCGGCGGATCCGCGAGGTGCCCTTCTCCTTCGGGGCGCGCACCGGCGGGTCGTCGAAGGCGTCGCTGCGCCAGGGCCTGTGGTTCCTGTGGCAGCTCGCCGGCCTGCGCTTCGGCCGGATGTCGGGCTTCGCGCTGATCGGTGCCCTCGGGGCGGTGGCCAACGTGGCCATCGTGTCCGCGCTGGTGGCCCTGGGCATGCCGTTCCTCCCGGCCGCGGTGATCGCGGCCGAGGCCACCATCGTCGGCAACTTCCTGCTGCAGGAGCGCTTCGTCTTCGCCGACCTGGTCGCCTCGGCCGACCCGGTGCGGCGGCGGTTCCTGCGCTCGGCGCTGTTCAACAACACCGAGAGCGCGATCCGCATCGCGATCGCCTGGTGGCTGGTCGCGCACGGCGTGCTCACCAGCGCCATCGCCACCGCGGTCACGCTCGCGGTCGCCTTCGTGGCGCGCTTCGTGTTCCACGCGCTGGTCGTCTACCGACCGCGCGACCCGGACCCGGTGCCGGTCGCACCGGAGGCGACCCCCGTCCGGGGTCCGGTCTAGGGGCGGTCCTCGCGGGCGTGCCGGCCCGCGGCCCGGCCCCCGCGCGGTTCCTCGGCCTCGGCGCGGGCGGCCACCCCGTCGGCGTAGCCGCTGGCGTAGTCCCAGCTGACGTAGTCGTCGGGGTCGGGGTCGAAGGGCGGCTCGTGCCGGCCGGTCTGGCCCTCGTCGAGCAGCTGCCGCAGGTTGGCCTGCATCAGCGCCCAGTCCACGTGGTGCTCCTCGTCGCAGTCGGGGCAGTCGACCACGATGCCCTTGACCCCGGTCGGCTCCAGCAGGGTGCGGAAGACCTCGAGCTCGGCCAGGTCGTCGAGCACCCCGGCCCGCTCCTCCACGGTGAGCGGGGGAGGCGGCGCCCCGTCCCCGTCGCTGCCGTCGCTGCCGAAGGCGTCGTCCCACGAGGTCACGGGAAGGAGGGTAGGCGTCCCGGGGGTGTGACGGGGGTGGCAGCCTACGATCGTCGGGGTCCCCGCGCGCCGTCCCGGCGCCGTGTCCCCCGGACGAGAGGTGGCGGCACCCGTGCAGCCCGACGCCAGCACCCCCGAGCTCCCCGCGAAGTTCGCCCCGCTCGGGTTGACCTACGACGACGTCCTGCTGGTGCCCGGTGCCTCGGACGTCGTCCCCGCCGAGGTCGACACCTCCTCCCTGCTGACCCGCGGCATCCGGCTGTCCATCCCGCTGGTCTCCAGCGCGATGGACACGGTCACCGAGGCGCGGATGGCGATCGCGATGGCCCGGGCCGGCGGCGTCGGCATCCTGCACCGCAACCTGGCCGCCGAGGAGCAGGCCGGCCAGGTCGACCTGGTGAAGCGGTCGGAGTCCGGGATGATCACCAACCCGGTCACCTGCTCGCCGGACAACACCCTCGCCGAGGTCGATGCGCTCTCGGGCCGCTACCGCATCTCCGGCGCCCCCGTCGTCGACGCCGACGGCGTGCTGGTCGGCATGGTGACCAACCGCGACATGCGCTTCGAGTCCGACCACGCCAACCGCCTCGTCCGCGACGTGATGACGCCGCTGCCGCTGGTCACCGCCCGGGTGGGGGTCGACGGCGACACCGCACTGGCCCTGCTGCGCCAGCACAAGGTCGAGAAGCTGCCGCTGGTCGACGACGCCGGACGGCTGCGCGGGCTGATCACCGTCAAGGACTTCATCAAGCGCGACCAGTACCCGAACTCGACCAAGGACGCCGACAACCGCCTCGTGGTGGGGGCCGCCCTCGGCGTCGGCGAGGACGCCTACAAACGCGCCGGGCTGCTGGTCGACGCCGGGGTGGACGTGCTGGTGGTCGACACCGCGCACGGCCACCAGCGCGCGGTGCTGGAGATGGTCGCGCGGGTGAAGGCCGACTTCGGCATCCAGGTCGTCGGCGGCAACGTCGCGACCCGGGCCGGTGCGCAGGCGCTGGTCGACGCCGGCGCCGACGGCGTCAAGGTCGGGGTGGGGCCGGGCTCGATCTGCACCACCCGCGTGGTCGCCGGCGTCGGCGTCCCGCAGGTCACCGCGGTGTACGAGGCGTCGCTGGCCTGCAAGCCGGCCGGGGTGCCGGTCATCGCCGACGGCGGGCTGCAGTACTCCGGCGACATCGCCAAGGCGCTGGTCGCCGGTGCCGACACCGTGATGCTGGGCAGCCTGTTCGCCGGTGTCGAGGAGGCCCCGGGCGACCTGGTCTTCATGAACGGCAAGCAGTACAAGTCCTACCGCGGCATGGGCAGCCTCGGCGCGATGCAGAAGCGCGGCAACCAGTCCTACAGCCGCGACCGCTACTTCGCCGACGACGTCCTCTCCGACGACAAGCTCGTCCCCGAGGGCATCGAGGGCCAGGTGCCCTACCGGGGTGCGCTGTCCGGGGTGGCCCACCAGCTCGTCGGCGGCCTGCGCGCCTCCATGGGCTACGCCGGTGCGGCCACCGTGGCCGAGCTGCAGGAGAAGGGCCAGCTCACCCGGATCACCGCCGCGGGGCTGACCGAGAGCCACCCGCACGACATCCAGATGACCGTCGAAGCTCCCAACTACCGGGCCCGGTGACCCCCAGTGCCAGTGCGTGACAACGTCGAGATCGGGCTGAACCGCTTCGCCCGCCGCGGCTACGACCTCGACGAGGTCTCGATCGTGCCCAGCCGGCGCACCCGGGACGTCGACGACGTGTCCACCGCGTGGCAGATCGACGCCTTCCGGTTCGGCATCCCGCTGGTCGCCAGCCCCTCGGACGCGGTGATGAGCCCGGCGACCGCGATCGCGGTCGGCCAGGCCGGTGGGCTGGGCGTGCTCAACGCCGAGGGCCTGTGGACCCGCTACGACGACCCGGCCGACGTCTACGCCCGGCTGCGCGAGGCCGCGGCGTCGGGCACGTCGTCCACCGCGCTGCTGCAGGAGCTCTACCGCGAGCCGGTCAAGCCCGACCTGATCACCGCCCGGGTCAAGGAGCTGCGCGACTCCGGCGTGACCTCCGCGGTGCGGATCAGCCCGCAGCACACCGAGCAGTACGCGCCCACGGTGCTCGCCGCGGGCGTGGACCTGCTGGTCATCCAGGGCACGATCGTCTCCGCCGAGCACGTGACCACCCAGGGCGACTCGCTCAACCTCAAGGAGTTCATCGCCGACCTCGACGTCCCGGTGATCGTGGGCGGGGCGGCGGACTACCAGACCACCCTGCACCTGATGCGCACCGGCGCGGCCGGGGTGGTCGTCGGGGTCGGGGCCGACAGCGCCTCCACCGGTGATGCCGTCATGGGTGTGCGGGTGCCGCTGGCCACCGCGATCGCCGACGCCGCGGCCGCGCGCCGCGACTACCTGGACGAGACCGGCGGCCGGTACGTGCACGTCATCGCCAACGGCGCCATCGAGACCTCCGGCGCCATCGCCCGGGCCCTGGCCTGCGGCGCGGACGCCGTGCAGCTGGGGGAGCCGCTGCGCTCGGCGGCCGAGGCCCCGGCCGGTGGCGCGTGGTGGGACTCCGTCGCCGCGCACCCCCGGTTGCCGCGCGGCGTGGTGGACGCCCCGGTGCCGGCCGCGGCACCGCTGGAGCAGGTGCTGAACGGGCCCGCGGTCGAGGCCGACGGCCGCACCAACCTGTTCGGTGCGCTGGCCCGCACGATGGCCAAGACCGGTTACCGGGACCTCAAGGAGTTCCAGCGCGTCGACCTCGTGATCGGTGGCTGACGGCCGGTGTCCATGGACTTCCCGACCGTCCTGGTCGTCGACTTCGGGGCGCAGTACGCCCAGCTGATCGCGCGCCGGATCCGCGAGGCCGGGGTCTACTCCGAGCTGGTGGGCTCCGACGTCCCGGCCGCCGAGGTCCTGGCCCGCGAGCCCGCGGCCATCGTGCTGTCCGGCGGGCCGTCCTCGGTCTACGCCGAGGGCGCCCCGCAGGTCGACCCGGCGCTGTTCGAGGCCGGCGTGCCCGCCTTCGGCATCTGCTACGGCTTCCAGGCCATGGCGCAGTCCCTCGGCGGCACGGTCGCGCACACCGGCGACCGGGAGTACGGCGGCACCCCGCTGACCGTCACCACGGCCAACCGGCTGTTCGGGGAGACCCCGCTGGAGCAGTCGGTGTGGATGAGCCACGGCGACGCGGTCTCCGCGGCCCCGCCCGGGTTCACCGTCACGGCCACGTCCACCGGGGCCCCCGTCGCGGCGTTCGAGGACGTCGACCGCCGGCTGGCCGGGGTGCAGTTCCACCCCGAGGTGAAGCACACTGCGCACGGGCAGACGGTGCTGGAGCACTTCCTGTTCGACATCGCCGGCCTGGAGAGGTCCTGGACGATGGCCAACGTCGTCGAGGAGCAGGTCGAGGCGATCCGCGCGCAGATCGGCGACCGGCGGGCGCTGTGCGCGCTGTCGGGCGGCGTGGACTCCGCGGTGGCCGCGGCGCTCGTGCAGCGCGCCATCGGTGACCGGCTGACCTGCGTCTACGTCGACCACGGGCTGATGCGCGAGGGCGAGACCGAGCAGATCGAGCGGGACTTCGTCGCCGTCACCGGCGCCGACCTGCGGGTGGTCGACGCCCGTGAGCAGTTCCTCACCGCGCTGGCCGGGGTCAGCGACCCGGAGCAGAAGCGCAAGATCATCGGCCGGGAGTTCATCCGGGTGTTCGAGCAGGCCGCCACCGACGTGGTCGCCGACGCCCAGGCGCACGGCGAGGCCGTCGAGTTCCTCGTGCAGGGGACGCTGTACCCCGACGTCGTGGAGAGCGGCGGCGGCACCGGGACGGCGAACATCAAGAGCCACCACAACGTCGGTGGCCTGCCCGAGGACCTGACGTTCACCCTGGTGGAGCCGCTGCGCACGCTGTTCAAGGACGAGGTGCGCGAGGTGGGCCTGCAGCTGGGCCTGCCCGGGTCGCTGGTCTGGCGGCAGCCCTTCCCCGGCCCCGGGCTGGGCATCCGGATCGTCGGCGAGGTCACCGCCGAGCGCCTGGACACCCTGCGCCGGGCCGACGCGATCGCACGCGCCGAGCTCACCGCCGCCGGGCTGGACCGGGAGATCTGGCAGTGCCCGGTGGTGCTGCTGGCCGACGTCCGCTCGGTCGGCGTGCAGGGCGACGGCCGCACCTACGGCCACCCGGTGGTGCTCCGGCCGGTGTCCAGCGAGGACGCGATGACCGCGGACTGGACCCGGCTGCCCTACGACGTGCTGCAGCGGATCTCGACCCGGATCACCAACGAGGTGGCCGAGGTCAACCGGGTGGTGCTGGACGTGACCAGCAAGCCCCCGGGCACCATCGAGTGGGAGTGACGTCGGCCTGGCCGCTCTGGCTGGTCGGGGTCGTCCTCGCGGCGACCGCGGTGGTCATCGTGCTGGCCGGCATCCGGCTGACCCGCGTGGCCGACACCCTCGCGGCGCGCACCGGGCTGGGTGACGCGGTCGGCGGGGCCCTGCTGCTGGGGGCGGTCACCTCCCTGCCCGGCATCGTGACCACCGCGACGGGGTCGCTGGGCGGCGACCCCGGGTTCGGCCTCGCCAACCCCGTCGGCGGGGTCGCGCTGCAGACGGTCTGGCTGGCGATCGCCGACCTGGTCTACCGCCGGGCCAACCTGGAGCACTCCGCGGCGTCGCTGCAGAACATCCTGCAGGCCCTGGTCCTCACCGCCCTGCTCGCCGTCCCGGTGATCGCCTACGCCACGCCGACGCTGTCCATCGGGTGGGTGCACCCGATGACGCTGGCCATCCCGCTGTTCTACGGCTACGGCCTGGTGCTGCTCAAGCGGGTGGCCGCCGACCCGATGTGGCAGGCCACCCGCACCGGGACGACCGAGACCGACGAGGACGAGGACGAGGGTGGGGAGCTTGCCCAGCCGACGTCGCGGCTGTGGGGCGAACTGGCGGCCCTGGGCCTCGTGGTCGGCGTCGCCGGGTTCTTCGTCGGCCAGACCGGGCTGCGGTTCGTCGCCCTCACCGGTCTGCCCAGCGACCTCACCGGGTTCACCCTCACGACCGCGATCACCTCGCTGCCCGAGCTGGTCGTGCTCATCACGGCGGTGCGGATGGGCGCGCTCACCCTCGGCGTCGGCAACATCATCGGCGGCAACGTCTTCGACACCCTGATGATCGCGGTGGCCGACGGCTTCTACCTGGACGGCCCCATCTACCGCGATGCCGGGCCCTCCAGCCTGGTCCTGCTCGGCGGCACCGTGCTGATCATCGCGATCCTCGCCGGGGGCCTGGTGGTCCGGGAGCGCAAGGGGATCGGCTTCGAGGGCATCGCCATCCCCGGGGTCTGGGTCGGCACGGTCGCGCTGGCCGCCGTCGCCGGCTGACGGGCGCCGAGCCGGCGACGACGGAGACTCATCGGCGGGGCCTGCGGAGCTCGGTGACCAGCAGGCCGACGCCGGCGAGGACCAGGACGACGGCGACGAACCCGCCGCCGAACACCCAGCCCGGCAGCGAGGTGCCGACCAGGCCGAGGACGGCGACGAGGCAGAACACCACGCCCGCCGTCAGGGCGAGCAGGTCGGGGGAGCGGCGGCCCGGGGCCGGCTCGGCGGAAGGGGCCGGCGGCGTCCCGGTGGTCGTGCCGTCGGGCAGGACGGCGGTGTCGCGGCGGTCGGGGTCCACGGTGGTCTCCTGCTCGTCGGTGTCGGGGGTGCGGGGGCCGGTCGGCTCAGCCACGGGTCACCGTCACGTCGCCGATGCCGGACTGGATGGTCAGCACGACCTCGGGGGTGCCGTCCCCGGTCCAGGGCGCGGAGCCGGTGCCGGGGAAGAAACCGCCCTGCGAGCCCTCGCCGAGCACGTCCGCGTCGCCCACCCCGTTCTGCACGTCCACCTGGACGTCGGCCGAGCGCGGCACCCGGACCTCGACGTCGCCGATGCCGGCGTCGACCGTCGTGGTGATCGGTGCCGTGAGGTCGGTCAGGTCGATCCGGGTCAGGTCGAGCTCGGTGTCGCCGACCCCGCTGCGGTACTCGGCGCGCACCGCGTCGGCGCTGGCCGGGGTGTAGCTGCGGTCGCCGACCCCGCCACGGGCGCGGTCGGACCAGCCGTGGCCGGCGGAGGCGACGACCACCGCGAAGGCCAGCAGGACGCCGAGCGCGACCAGCGGCCCGCGGGCGGACCGCCCGGCGACGAACGCGCCGACCCCCAGGCCCAGCCCGACCACCAGCAGCGCGATGGACAGGAAGACCACCGGGCCGGGGCTCCACGGCGTGGCCCAGGCGACCAGCGCGGTGACGCCGAGGGCGATGAGCAGCGCCGCGACGGTCACCCCGGGGACGGGTGAGCGGGGCTCGACCGCCTTCGGGGTCCGCGCCGCGGCGTCCGGGTCGACCGGGCCGGCCGGCATGAGCAGCCAGAGCAGCAGGTAGACCAGGAACCCCGTGCCGCCGGCGAACACCAACGCGATGAACCCGACGCGCCACAGTAGGGCGTCGATGCCGGTGTACTCGGCGAGGCCGCCGCCGACGCCGCCGATCACCTTGTCGGTCCGGCTGCGGCGCAGCGGCGGTCGCGGTGCGGGGTACGGGGGAGGGGTGCCACCCGCCGGGGGCTCCGGGTAGGGCGGCAGCGGAGGGGTCGAGGTCGTCATGGCCTCCAGCCTGTCGACGGCAGGGACCCGACGGTATCCGGCAGGACCCTGGTCCCACCCTGCTTCCGCCCCCTCAGGGTGTTCCCCGATGTGCCCCCACCCCGGCCCGGGGCACGATGGGCCGGTGACCACCGCCGCGCCCCCGACCGGCGTCCGCGCCG
>NZ_JAMXRZ010000048.1 GCF_024124375.1 Klenkia sp. PcliD-1-E | reverse complement strand
CTCCCGCTCCAGCCGCGAGTAGTAGTCCGGCGACATGTGCGCCAGCGCGGCCACCTCCTCGCGGCGCAGACCCGCCGTCCGGCGCCGGGGCCCACGCGGCAGGCCGACGTCCTCGGGCTGCAGGGACAGGGGACGGACGCGGGCTTGGACGCGGGGGTGTGGTCGTGGGCCTGGTCGTGGGCCTGGTCGTGGGCCCGGTCGGGGTCGTCCGCCGGCAGCACCTCGACCCCCGCGCCGGTGACCACGTCGCCGGCCAGCGTGCAGGTGAGCACCAGCCCGGCCGGCCACGCGGGCAGCACCGGGCCGAGCGGGACGTGCAGCACGTCCATCGCCAGCCCGTCCCGGTCCTCCGCGCCGCCGGCCAGCGCCACCCCACCCGGGCCGGACATGTCCATGTCGTGGTCCGGGCCCATGTCGTGGTCCGGGCCCATGTCGTGGTCCGGGCCCATGTCGTGCTCCGTGTCCGCGTCCGCGTCGTCGGTGGCGGAGCCCTCCGGGGCGGGGCCGTCGCCACTGGAGGGGGCGTCCCGGGACGCGCCGTCGTCCGGCCGGTCCTGGTCGGGGGGCCGTCGGTCGGGCGGGGGCAGCCCCCCGTCCGCCCAGCGAGCGGCTGCACCGTCGAGGGCCGCGCCGACGGCGTCGGCCGTGGTGGCCGAGGCCCGGGCGGCGGGGCGGGGCACGAGGTCGACGACGGCGTCCACGACCGCGGCGAGCACTGGGCCGGGCGCGCCGCAGACCAGGACGAGGTCGGCGTCGGCGGCGGAGACGGCCTCCACCCAGCCCCGCCGCGCCACCTCGGTCTCGGCCGCCCACCGCACCGGCGCGGCACCGGGGACCTCGACGAGCAGCACGTGCAGCCGGCGGGCGGCGAACCGGGTCAGGGCCGCCCTCAGGTCCACCGCAGCGCCCCCTCGCGCCACGCCCAGACCACCGCGGCCATCAGCACGCCGAGGAAGACGAACATCTCGACGACCGCACCGGCGCCGACCCGCGCCACCACCACCGTCCAGGGGTACATGTAGAGCATCTCGACGTCGAAGGCGAGGAACAGCAGCGTGACCGGGTACCAGCGGGCATGGAAGCGGGACAACGCATGCTCGTTGGGGCCGCGGCCCCCCGCAAACGGCAGAACCGCCCGCGCTGGGGGGGCTACGGCGGACCACCGGGCCACCAGCAGCACGATCCCGATGCCGGCTGCCCCGGTCCCGGCCATCGCCGCGAGATCGACGTATGCGGACATCGCTCTCCTGACACGGTTGGTAGCGGAAGCCGGGCCACCGGTGCTCACCCGGATCCCGCTTTCGGATGGCTGGCATCCGCTACAAGGTATACCACCGGGGGGTACTGGCCGCGAGTTGCTACCGCCATGTGAACATCGCGTGGTCTGTGCAAATGCCCACCCCGGCGCATCCGTGAGACAGGCGGGGTCACGACGGGTCGCGCTGTTCAGGAGCAGCGGCCGGGCATCGTGACCCCACGGGCGGCCAGCCACGGCATCGGGTTGACCCGGCCGGCGTACATGCCGTCGGTGTGCACCTCGAAGTGCAGGTGCGGCCCGGTCGATTGGCCCGTGTTGCCCACTACGGCGATGACCTCACCGGCGTCCACCCGCTGCCCGGCGGTGACGAAGTAGTCGTTGATGTGCCCGTACACGGTGACCGAACCGTCGTCGTGTTCGATGTAGACGGCCAGGCCGAAGCCGGTGGCCGATCCAGCGCGCCGGACCGTGCCGGCCAGCGGGGAGTAGATCGGGGTGCCGATGGGGGCGGCGATGTCCACCCCGTTGTGCATCACACCCCACCGCATCTCGTAACACGTGGTGAACCGCCCGGTCGTGGGTGCGACGGCACCGGAGGAGCCGACGGGCATTGGGGGGGTGACCGGGGTGGGCGTGGGTGTGCCCGGGGGCCGGGGTGACGTGGTCCCAGTGGGCCGGGGCTGGGGGGTCGCCTGTCGGGCCGCCTCGGCCCGGGCCGCTGCGGCCTGCTGGGCCTGCCAGGCGGCGTAGGCGTCGCGCTCGCCCTGCAGCTGCAGAAGCTGGATCTGGGCGGCCTGCAGTTGCTGCTGGTAGGTGTCGCGCTCGGCTGCCGCAGCATCCGCTCGGGTCTGGAACTGGGCGAGCTGAGCCTGGGCTTGGTCGGTGGCCTCGGCGGCGGCGTCTGCAGCGTCCTGCCGCTGCACGGCCGCGGCCTGGGCCAGCGCGGCGGCGTTGGCCTGTTCGATCTGCGCCACCCGCAGCTGGTGGAGCACCGACAGCCGGCCAGCTGCCAGGTAGTCCAGTGTCGCTGCCTGCTGCAGCAACTGGGAGGGCCCGCCGGCGTCGAGCAGGCCGGCGACCACGCCGAGCTCACCCGCTGAGCGCATGTAGTTCTCCCGGCCCACGTCGTTGACCCGATCCGCCGCGGCCGCGGTGGCCGACGCGGCGCGCACCAGTTCGGCGTCGGCTGCATCAGCAGCCTGCTGGGCCGAGGCGAGCTCTGCCTCGGCGACCAGCTGGGCGTCGGCGGCCGCCTCGGCCACCACGTTGGCCTGCTGCAGCTGCGACTCGGCCGTGGCCACCATCGCCGTCAGTCGCCCCACCTCGGCCGCTGCCTGGTCCTGGGCGCTGCGGGCTGCGGTGAGGTCGGCATCGCTGGGGTTGACCGGTGCGGCCTGGGCGGGGAGAGCCAGCACACCGAGGATCACACCGACCAGCAACCCCACCGTCGCGGTCCGGCGGCGGCCCGGACGCGGCTGAATCACACGGCGGCGGAACAGGTGGGCGGACATGACTCTCCGTCTGTCGTCAAGGCGAACTACGTCTCGTAGTACTAACGACAGCGGGATGGCTGTACTGAAGGAACCTGCCCCTGGAGGGTGAGGTCAGGGTCAGTGCGCCGCCGGCGCGCGCGCCGACACGTCCGACCTCGCGGGCACAGGGCCCGGCTGTGGTTCGGGGCCGGTACCCGCATCCGAGGCATGCAGAATGGGCAGGACCAGGCAGGTGGCCCCGCGCATCGCGGCGGGGAACGGCGCCTGCGCGTCGGTGTCGATGACGGGCCGGGTCATGGTCGGTGTGTTGCGGCGCCGGCGGAGTGCTGCGCAGAGCAGCCCCGTCACGGCCGCTACCCCTACGGCCGGTTGGATTGATGCCCACAGGCCGGTCGCAGCCGGTCCGAAGGCCAGCGTGACGACCTGGTTGCACGCGGGCATCCCACGGCCAAGGCCGTGCCCACACCCCCGAGCAGCTGCCCGGATGGCTGCGGCCGGGTGCGCCACCGGCCGCGTCGGGCGGCAGCCACACCGATCAGCACGGCTGCGCCGGCCCACACCGGGTAGGCCCACCAGGTCACCGCGGTCATGCGGATGAACCAGGCGGTGGGCACTACCCCGGTCGGCACGCCGATCCCGGCCGCCGCGACCACCGCATAGACGGCGCCGGTCAGCGCCGGGTGTCGCAGCCGCGAACGCCAAGACGCTGACGGGTCCGGCAGCCAAGGGCGGGGTGAGGTGGGCGGGGTGGGCGCTGTCATCGGCGGTAGGACAGCGTGGTCATCATGCCGGCCTCGGCGTGGTAGAGGTTGTGGCAGTGGATTAGCCACTGGCCGGGGTTGTCGGCGATCAGGTCGGCGACCACTGTCTGACCGGGCAGCACGTTGACGGTGTCCTTGCGCGCCCCGGCCCCCTCGCTGGGTCGCAGCTGGAAGGTGTGCCGGTGCACGTGCATGGGGTGGAACATCGTGGTGTTGTTGGTCATCGTCAGCCGGAGGGTCTGCCCCGCCGTCACCGGTAGCGGTCGGTGTTCGTCATAGCCCCGACCGTTGATCGTCCAGCGGTAGTCGCTCATCTGCCCGTCGAGGATCAGCTGGTGTTCCCGGTCCACGGTCTGGTCGGGCAGGGCGACGTCCTCGGTGGCGTGCAGCATGTTCCCCGTCAGGAGCGCTCCTGACAGCTCGGGCGGTCGCGTGTCGGCGGCAGGGGGATCGCCGGATCCGGTCCTGATCAGCTCCCTGGCCAGTCCGTCCTTGCCCTCGGCGCTGGCCACCAGTGCGAACACCCCGTCGCCGAGGGTCACCAGGGCGTCAAAGCGCTCGCCCATGCCGATGAGGATGGCGTCACCGTCCACCTGCTCCACGGGGAAGCCGTCGGTGTGGGTGACGGTGAGCCGGTGGCCGGTGAGAGCGACCCGGAAGGCGGTGTCCGCACCGGCGTTGATCAGCCGCAGGCGGACCCGGGTGCCGGGTTTGAAGGTGACGGTGTTGGGGGCTTGGGGCACGCGTCCGTTGACCAGGTACATCGGATAGGCGACGTCGCCGGCGTCCCCGCCCAGCGCGGCCGAGGAGGGGCCGTCGCTACTCATGTCCATCCCCATCGACTGCAGCTCACCGAGCACCTGGTCGGGGGTGCGCCCGGTGCCGTCGACCCAGTCGTCGAGGACCACGACGTGCTCGGCGTCGTACCCCAGCGGCTCGTCGGGGTCCTCGACGATCAACGGTGCGTACAGGCCGCGGTCCAGTTGGGTGCCCACATGGGGGTGGAACCAGTAGGTACCCGGGTCGGGGACGGTGAACTCGTAGAGCATGTCCCCGCCGGGCCGCACAGCCGGCTGGGTCACCTCGGGCACGCCGTCCATGTCGTTGCGCAACGCCAGGCCGTGCCAGTGCACGGTGGTGGGGTCGGTGAGCTGATTGACCAACGCGACCGAGAGTCGGTCGCCGGCGGGCAGCCGTATCTCCTGCCCGGGCACTGCCCCGCCATAGGCCCAGGTGTCCACCACCGGGCCGCCCAGGTCGACCCGGGCCGGTGCGGCGGTCAGCTGCACCCGGTGCACCGCAACCCCGGCGCGGGTCCGGGCCTGCTCGGCGGCCGCGACCGACGGGTCGCCGGGACCGACCGTGACCCCCGGGGAGCTCGTACCGCGCGTGCAGGCCGCCAGGCCCGCGGCGGTGGCCAGGCTCAGCGCCCCGCCGAGCACCGCCCGGCGGCCGACCGGCCGGCCGAGCACACCCGAGGTCGCCGGGGTCCGGCGCCGAGTACGGCCGAGGTCTTCTGGGTGCACACCGAACTCCGCTCTGCCGAACCCCGGGGCACCCGAGGCGTCCTCCTACGACGCTTCATAGTAGGCGGTCGCGGGGTCAGGTGGCGGCGCAGGCCACGGTGTTGACCAACACCCACCCGGTGGCGACCGGCAGCACGAGCACCGCCGCCGCCATCGCTGCGCACGCGAGCACACGCACCAAGTCGGCCCCAGGTCTGGCCGGCTTGCGCAACTGAGCCAGGCGCCAGTCGGTCAGGCCCCCGGTCATGGCCAGGCCGCCAGCGGTCAACGAGGCCGACATGCGCGCCGTCGCCTTCCCGGTCGGTGCGGTCGCCTGCAGCAGCGCGTCGTGCACCGCGGCTGCACCGCACCGGCGAGCCGCGGCCCGGTCGGCGGCCAGTTCCACCAGGTCCCGCACCGCTGCGGGCGCTGCTCGCAGCAGCGGCACCCGGGGCAGCGCCTGGGCCAGGGTGTCGGCGATCGCGATCAGCAGATGGTGACGGCCGCGCACGTGGGCCCGCTCGTGGGCCACGGTGGCGGCCAGCTCAGCCGCCGACAGTCGCTGCTGCAGGCTGTCGCTGATCAGGATGACGGCGGGTCGTCCGCTGATCGCGACCGCCATCGGCTCGTCGCTGCGCACCACCACCGGCGACCCGGGCGGCTGGCCGCGGGTCAGCAGCTGCAGCTGGGTCCGCGCCCCCCGGGTGGCCCGGCGGGCCCGCACGCGAGCTTGCACCGCCCAACCCATGCGCACCAGCACGACCGTGGCCGCGATCGTGCTGGCCCCGGCCAGTGCCTCGCGTACCCCTGGCAGTGAGCCCGCGGCCAGTGCCGACCAGCATCCCCCCGCCAGACCGAATAGGCCGGTGGAGGGGTGCGCGTCGGTGGGCATCGCCAGCAGGGCCAGGAACGACACCGCCGACACGAGCAAGCCCATCAGCGCCAGCAGCCAGCCGGTGAGGACCGCCGTGGGATCGGCTCCGCGTGCTGCCAGCCAGTGCAGCGGCGCCTGACCGATCCCGGCGGCCGCCGACCCGGCAGCCAGCAGCACCACCATGCCGGTCACGGGGTCAGGCCGCGTCGATCCAGGGCGTTGCGCAAGGCGTCGGACTCCTCATCGGTCGCCGTCGCCGCGAAGTGCAGCAGCACCCCTTGCGGGTCGCCGGTGGCATCCAGGATCTCCCGCAGGGAGGCTGCGGCGACAGCCTCCCGGGTCGATGCCGCCTGGTAGTGGTAGGCCCGACCGGCCGTGGAGCGGTGTGCCATGCCCTTGCGGTGCAGGTTGCCCAGCACCGTCATCGCCGTGGTGTAGGCAAGGTCCCTCGAGGATGGAAGACCATCCAGGACCTCCCGCACCGTCATCGGCGTGGAGGAGGCCCACAACACGTCCATCACCGCTGTCTCCAGCGATCCCAGCCGAGGCACCCAGACCACCCTTCGTCGTGCTCGCAGCCGCTGCTGAACCGAGGTCGGGGGATCGCAGCGCCAGCAGAGGTGATGCCAGGATCGCAGACCGCGCCCCCACCTGCCTACTATCGACGATAAGAGGTGTCATGGTGAGCTCGCCGCCGTCAACCGTCGCGTCTCAGAAAGCTGGGCCCGCCGAGCGGCGGTCGCTGTGGTGGACCGGGTGGTTGACCTGGGTGGTCGTGCCGGTAGCGGCGCTGTGGCTGCTGTGCCCGCCGGAGACGGTAGGCGACGGCCTGGATCGAGCGCCGGGGGTCGAGGTGCCTGTCGGCCTGCTGTTACCCCGGCGCTGACCTCGGCGCCATCGATGTCCGGGCAGCAGGAGTCCGGGTGACCGTGCGCGCGGGGCTCGGTCATCCGGTGGCGCCGCGCGCGGCGTCCAGCAGTTCCTGCAGGCGGGTGGTGTCCAGTTGCCCGATCTGCACATCGGCGACCTCGCCTGCGGCGTCCACGGCGATCGTGACCGGCAAGCCAGGCAGCGCCATCTGATCCAGCATCACTCCTTGCGGATCCTGCAGCTGGGGATAGCGGACGTCCAGTGCCGCCAACAAGTCCGCGGCCGCGGCCGGCTCGTCACGCACGTCGACCCCCAGGAACTGGACCCCGGCCGGGCCCCCCGGTACGGGCGGAGGCTGACTGCCGTAGGTGGCCTGCAGGATGGGCATCTCCTCCCGGCACGGCGCACACCAGCTCGCCCAGAGGTTGATCACCAGCGGTTGACCCTGCAGGGCTGTCCACGACAGCCCGGACCCCGGCCCCAGGCAGGCGAACGTCCCTTCCGGTAGCCGATTCGCCTGCGGGGACGTGGCAGCTGAGGATGCCGCTGTGGCCGGGTCGGTCTGCGTGGCCTCCGCCGCGGGGCACGGGTCGACCTCGGCGCGGGCCGCAGTGGCGGTCCCCGCACTTGCGTCCGCGGCAGCCGACGACGGCGTGGGGCCGGCGCAACCGGTGAGCAGGAGCAGGCCGACGCCGCTGACGCAGGAGACGAATCGGGACCGGGGGGCAACCACCCTGCGGATACTATCTGCGATAGTTGCTGCCGTGACGCGCAGCCCGAGCCCACCCCCCGGTCGCGGCGACGTGCCTGATCTCCGCGCACGGTCGGTCACCCTGGCCGAGGGTGTGGCCGGCCGACCAGGATCCCGCTGGCCGGATCGGCGCATGGTGGTCGGTCGCGGCCACGAATCTGACCCCGCCACCCTCGGTGCCGGCCGCGGGCTGCGTGCGGGCAGGACGCGCCTGCTCGCCGTGGGGTTGGCCGTCGCTGTCTTGCTGACCGCGGCCGGGTGTGGGGGGTCGGCTCCTGCGGATGGGGGCTTCCAGTTCACCGGGGCGACGCCGGCGGGGGAGGTGGTCCCTGCCTCCCAGCGGGCCGCCGCGCCGGCGTTCGCCGGGGAGCTGCTCGACGGCACGGCCT
Organism: Klenkia sp. PcliD-1-E; assembly: GCF_024124375.1. GTDB lineage: Bacteria > Actinomycetota > Actinomycetes > Mycobacteriales > Geodermatophilaceae > Klenkia. The sequence goes on along the minus strand of NZ_JAMXRZ010000048.1, from coordinate 23,240 downwards.
TCGACTCCACCGAGCTGGCCGGCGACGTCGCAGTGATCAACTTCTGGGGGTCCTGGTGTCCACCGTGCCGGGTGGAATCGCCGGAGTTCCAGCAGGTCTACAGCCAGCTGCAGGATCAGGGTGTGCAGTTCCTCGGCGTCGACGTGAAAGACCAACGCCAGCTGGCACAGGCGTTCACCGACTCCTCGGGGGTGCAGTACCCCTCGCTGTTCGATCCCGCCGGTGAGGTGGCTGTGGCCTTCCGTGGATTCCCTGCCAACGCGGTTCCCTCCACCATCGTGCTGGACGCGGGCGGTCGTGTTGCCGCGGTCTACACCGGCGCGGTCGCCCAGCAGGACCTCACCTCGGCGCTGACCGCGCTGCTGGGCGAGCAGGCCGACGGGGGCACCTCGTGAGCGGTATCGGTGCGACCTTCGCCGGGTTGGTCAGTGACGGCTCGCTCCTGGTCGGCATCCTGGTCGCCGCGGTGGCCGGGCTGATCAGTTTCGCCTCCCCCTGCGTCCTGCCGCTCATCCCGGGCTACCTGGGCTACATCGCCGGGCTCACTGGTGCCGCCGCCCAGGGCGGGCCCACCGGCGCTGCAGCTGGCTCGGTGCAGACACCATTGGCTGCCGGGCGCCCCGGGGCGGGTCCCTCGCGTCACCCGCTGACCTCGACCCGGCCGGTGCGAACCGGCACCCCGGCGGCCCCGCCCCGCGTTCTGCTGGGGTCGGTGCTGTTCGTGCTGGGTTTCACCGCGGTGTTCGTGTCCTTCGGGGCCGCCTTCGGTGGTCTGGGCCGGCTGCTGCTGGAATGGTCACCGGTGTTGACCAAGGTCATGGGTGCGATCACGGTCATCATGGGCCTGTCGTTCCTGGGCGTGCTGCCGTGGTTGCAACGGCAACGGCGGATCACCGCCCTGCCCCGCGCCGGGCTGGCCGGGGCGCCGGTGCTGGGGATCGTGTTCGGGCTGGGCTGGACCCCCTGCATCGGCCCGACGCTGGCAGCGGTGAGCACCCTGGCCTACAACCAGGCATCAGCGACCCGCGGTGCCGTGCTGGCCCTGGCCTACTGCCTGGGCCTAGGCGTGCCGTTCCTGGCCGTCGCGCTGGGCTTGAAGAATGCCCTGCGGATGTCGGCGTGGGCCCGTCGGCGCGCTCCGGCGGTCAAGCGGGCCGGTGGGGTGCTGCTGGTCGGTTTGGGCATCCTGCTGCTGACCGGTGCCTGGGACCAGGTCATGATCTGGATGCGGGCGTGGCTGGCCACCACCGGGCTGGGGACGTCCTCGATCTGACCCACCCCCGGCCGCTCATCCAGCAGGGTCCCCTCCCGGCGGACCTCCCCAGCGGTGGGGGCGGCCGGCCACCTCGATGGAAGGAACGATGACTCTCCAGCTTCCCCGACCTGGGACGCAACGGCTGGCGGTCGCGTTGACAGCGCTGCTCGCCCTCGCCGGCTGCTCGCCCGGCGCCGGTGAGCCCAGTGCCGACACCGCGCCGGACCCGGCTGGTCTCACCGAGGCGATGTTCGGGCACGTGCACGCAGTGCTCACCGACCCCGACAGCGGGCAGATCCAGCTGGCCACGCACCTGGGGCTGTTCGTCGTGGACCCGCAAGAGGGCATCGGCAGGGTCGGTCCCGCGCTGGATCTAATGGCTCTGGCCGAGGGCGGGGCCGGCCGGCTGCTGGCCTCGGGGCATCCCGGTCTGCAGTCGGACCTGCCTGACCCGGCGGGGTTGATCGAATCCCACGACGGGGGACGAACCTGGGTCCCGGTCTCCCGCGGCGGCCGGTCGGACTTCCACGCCCTGGCGCCCTACGACGGCGGCCTCTACGGCTGGGACGGGGCGCTGATGCACACCACCGACGAGCAGCAGTGGTCCCCGCGGGCCGACCCGTCGGACGGGGGTGTGCTCACCGCCTCCCCCGACGGGACGACGGTGCTGGTCAGCGATGGGGAAGGCCTGCGGCGCTCCACCGACGGTGCGCTGAGCTGGTCGGGCGCGCAGCAGGGACCGCCGCTGCAGGTCATCGACTGGTCAGACGCCGGCAGCGACGTCGCTGGGGTCACGCCCGGGGGTGTGCTGTGGTCCAGCGCAGACGGCGGGCAGACCTGGACTGCCGGCGACCAGCTCGACGCCGCACCGCAGGCCATCGAGGTCCGGGGCACCGGCACCGGCCGCCTGGTCACCGTGGTCACCGCCGAGGGCATCTGGCAGGCCACCGGCGCGCAGCCGCTGGCTCCCGTCACGATCGAGCCCTGACGCCGCGACATTCCCAGCCAACCCGACAGGTGAGGACATGGCCGCCGGTTGGCCCGACGGTGTGGCGGGAACGCCGTCAGCCCTCGGTGAGCACCCGGCGGATGACCGTCGGTGACCCCGCGGCCTGCACCTTGACCACCTCGCCGGGCTGGGGTGCGGCAATCATCTGGTTCCCCCCGATGTAGATGCCCACATGGTCGATGCCGGGGCGGTCGGGGGAGTAGTCGAAGAACAGCAGGTCACCTGGCTGGGCCGTGGACAGGTCGGGCACCGCCCGGCCCGCGGTGGCCTGCTGGGCCGACGTGCGGGGCACCGTCACCCCCAGCTGGGCGAAGACCAGGGAGGTGAATCCCGAGCAGTCCAGCCCGACCGCGGGGTCGTCACCTCCCCACAGGTAGGGCACCCCCAGGTAGCGGCGCGCTACGTCCACCACCGACGGCTGTCCGCCCGGGGCTCCCGGGACCACCCCGGTCTGGTCGACGCCGGCACCTGCTGCAGTGGACACCTCGGCACCGGTGGGGCGATTGGTCGACCGGGTTGCCCCCGCGGTGGGCGGGGCCGGGTTGCCGGTCGGCAGACCGGCCGCTGCGGCTGCGGCCGACCATTGCGCGCCGGTGGTCGTCTCGGCGGTGGGAGCGGGTCGGCCGGCCACGGCGTTGAGCGTTGCCCGGATCTCAGCGACCCGGGCGGCGGCCTGCACCCATCCCAGGCTCATCGGACCCGCCCGCCGGGCAGTACGCGCGGTGTCATGGGTGTCGGCCCGGTCACCAGGGCACCCCGGCCAGCAGGGACCCGGCCGCCGCCACCAAGGCCGCGCCACTGGCCACCATCGTCAGCGTGCGTCCATGGCGGGTGGCCCGAGGGATGCTGCGCCAAGGGAACAGCAGCTGACGCCCGAGGATGTAGGCGGCCAGGAAGCCCACGAAGACCTGCAGGCCGGTGGCCGGGTTGGCGGACACGATCAGCGCTGCGGGTACCACCAGCACCGCGGCCGACGTGGCCTCCAGCAACTGGGTGGGCACCCGGCGCACCCCAATCCGCCGGTCGGAGCTCCACACCCCCCACCGCGACGCCGTGGGGCGCCCAGCGCAGCACCCGCCGAAGAAGCAGCCCAGCCGGCCCACCGCCAGCCCGGCCAGCAGGGCCGGTGCGGTGACGCCGAGCACGGACCCGACGGGCATCGACCATGCAGCCGCCCCGAGGACAAGGGTGGTGATGCTGGCGATGATGAAGCCCTGCACCGACATGCCATCCCGCCCGCCCCCGGCACGACCCGAGGCCGGGTGGGTCAGCAGGTAGTAGGTCTTGGCCCCGGCGAGCCCGATGAGGCAGGCGAGGAGGGCCACGGCCAGCAGCCGGCCGCGGGGCAGGCCCACCGCGCCGGCCAGCGCGCTCTGCACGGTCACGCCCAGAGCCGCGGCCAAGACCACCAACGTCGGCCATGCCGCCACCCGCACGCCGGGGCCCTGCACCCGCACCAGCGGGGAGAAACCCGACGCGCCGCTGGCGCTCCCGGCAGCTAGATCCTGCGCCGGTGCGCCGGGGCGGTCATCCTCCTCGGGCACCACCCACACGTCCCACTGCCCCGGTGCCACGTCCACCACCCGCAACGTCACCGCCACCGGTCCCGATCCAGGTACGACGTCGGTCACGGTCCGCACGACGTCGAAGGAGCTGGCCGGGTCCCCGAACCCGGCGTCCCGGCGGCGACCGACCACCCGCAGCCGCACCGTGTACGGGGCGCCGTGGGAGGCCGCCTGGAACCAGTAGTTGACGCCCAGGGCGTGCGGGGCATCGGCAGGGACGGCATCGCAGGAGGCAGTGACCACCTGCACTGCCGCCGTGGGGGCCTTCTGCAACGCCGGTGAGCGGGGGACCTCGACCACCACACCAGGTCCCAGATCGGCAGGCAGTCCCAAAGCCTCCTGCACCGTGGTGCTGGCTGCCGGCGCCGCCTGCCGGTCAGCCGCTGCTGACTGGCTGACCGCCAATGAAGAACCCGGCAACGAGGCCCGCGCCGTTGCTGGTGCCCTTGCTGGTGTGGACTTGTGGCCGCCGGCATCGTCGGCGATGACCGGCCGGCGGAGGACGGCCGGGGAACCGCCGTCGGTGGACCGCACCCTCAGCGGGGACAGCCCGAGGCTGGGCAGGGGAGCTGGCGGACGCCGGAACGCCGCCAGCGGGGGACTGGCTTGCCCCGGCTCTGCGGCCGCCCGGGACACCTGGGTGTGGTCGGCGTGGGGCATGTCGGCGGACCGGGGGAGTGCTGTGGGCCCGTCCGATGCGGTCGCAGTTGGATCCGGCTGCGCGGAATGCGGTGCCCGGCGGGGGGACTGCGGCCGACGCGCACGCCTGGGTTTCTGCGCTGACATCGTCACCTACTCACTCGGCGGAAGGCCGCGCGTCGCTGTGAGCGGTGAAGCCCGACCCTTCTACTACCTCAAATAGTAGACCGTTCCGGCTGACGGAGCGGCGCGACGCTCCCGGTGGCGGCATTCGTGTCGGGCTGGCCTGGGGGGCGGGCGTTATCGCCCTGTGACAACTCCGATGCTCAATAGTATGTTCGTCGGGCCCGCTGGATCACCGGCCTTCACCGAGGGCGTCCCGCGGACCCGCCGAACCCCCGTGTGGGGGGCCGGGGACCCATGTCCCTCGGGGTGAATCCGGTGCGCCGGTAGGGCCTGCTTCCAGCCCGAACCCGTCAGCTAACCCGGTAGGCGGCAGGAGGAACGGAGAACCCGCCCCCGTGGCGATCACGCAACCCCCCAGCGCAGTCATGCGCCCAGACTGCGCCGCCGGTCTCGAGCTGCGGCGCCGGCCCCGACCGGCAGGACAGGTCACCCGTTCGGCGCTGTGGCTGGCGCTGCTGGCCGGAGCGGTCCTGGTCGGTCAGACCGTGACCTCCCCGGTGGCCGTAGCCGCGCCCGACACCAGCGCCCCCTCGGCCGGCGCCGCAGCAGCTTCGCAGGCGGCACCCGGCAGCGACGTCGAGCGACTGCAAGCAGCCATCGACGCAGCACAGAACACCCTGGACCAGGCGACAGTGGACGCCGAGGCCACCGCCGACGTGCTGCGCGTGGCCCAAGACGATCTGGCCAGCGCGCAGCAGCAGGCCGACAGCACCCAGGCGGCCCTGGCCGCTGCCCAGTCCGCCACCGGCCAGGCCGAGGACGAGGTCACCGAGCTGGCCCGGGAGTCCTTCATGAACGGCGGTGACCTGACCGCGGCGGCGACCCTGCTGTCCGCGCAGGGCCCCAGCGATCTCATCCAGCGCACCGCAACCATGGATCTGCTGGGTGAGGACCGCACCGAACGGCTGGAGGCGGCGGTGAGCGCCGAGCAACAGCAGGAGGCCGCCGCGCAGGCCGCAGCGGCCGCCGTCGCTGCTCGCGACCAGGCGGTCGCCTCGGCGGCCCAGGCGCAGGCTCAAGCCGCTGCGGAGCTCACCCAGGCCCAGGCGACCTTCGCTGCCGCCGAGGCCCAGCAGAATGCCCTGAACGACCAACTGCTGACCGCCCAGCTGGACGAGTTGTCCCAGCAGGGAGTCGATGACCCGGAATCGGCGCTGGCGGCGCAGCAGCGCGCCGCAGCTGCCGGGGCAAACGCCGGCACAGGCCAGCTCGTGACCGGTAGGGTGACCTCCTGCTTCGGCAACCGCGGCGGCACGATGCACTACGGAATCGACATCGCTGCCCCGATCGGCACTCCGATCTACGCCCCCGAGGGGGGCACCGTCATCGACGCCGGTCCGGCCAACGGGTTCGGACTGGCCGTGTACCTGCAGCATCCCGATGGCACGGTCACTGTCTACGGCCACATCAACGACTACTTCGTGACCGCCGGGCAGTCCGTGGCCGCCGGCGACGTCATCGCCGAAGTCGGCAACACCGGCCAGTCCACCGGGCCCCACCTGCACATCGAGACCCATGTCGGTGGGCTCTACGCCAACCGGGTCAATCCAGTGTCGTGGCTGGCCGCACGGGGCATCACCCTGGGCGGCCGCTGCAGCTAAGAGCCCACGTCCGCCTGACCACCCTTCACCAACCGGTGCCGGGGCTGACTGCCTCGACGGTCAGCCCCGGCGCGGGCGGTCAGGACTGCGGCAGGGACTGCAGCAGCTGCTCCATCTCGTTGATCTCCTGGTTCTGCGAGGACTTGATGTCCTCGGCCATCGAGACCGCACCCTGGTCCTTACCATCGCTGATCTCGGTCTCGGCCATGCCGATCGCGCCAGTGTGGTGCTCGATCATCATTTCCAGCCACATGCGGTCGAACTCGGTGCCAGACGCCGCCTCCAGGGATGCCATGTCCTCCGAGCTCATCATTCCGCCCATGTCCATGCCCCCGCCCATGTCCATGGCACCCATGTCCATGTCACCCATGTCCATGCTGGCGCTTGCGGTGTCCTGACCCCAGTCCTCCAGCCAGCCGGTGAGCTGCTCGATCTCCGGTCCCTGGGCCGCCTCGATCCGGGCGGCCAGGTCCAGCACCTGGGGATTGGTGGACCGGTCGGCGGTCAGCTGAGCCATCTCGATGGCCTGCTGGTGGTGGGGGATCATCATCTGGGCGAACATGACGTCGGCGGTGTTGAAAGTGGCATCGGCTGCCACCGAGGTCGACGAGGCGCTGGCGCTACCGCTGCTGTCCCCGCCGGAACAAGCCGACAGGACCAGCGAGCCGGCCAACAGGGCGCCGGCCAGCTGACCGAGGCGGCGACGTCCGGTGGCGGTGGACAGGGTCGATCGAACAGTGCTGCTCACAGGTATCTCCAGAAGGGGTCAGCCAGGCATCGTCGGGCCCGGCTCGAGCGGATGAAGGGTCGAACTCGTGCGCGGTCAGCGGGTCGCTGCCGGCGCGGGAGGAGTTCGGCCTAGATCCGCAGCACGCACAGACGACTCAGCTCCAGACCTCGGGCCCAGAATGTGGCCCGGTCGGCGACGACCGTGACTGGTGCCCTCAGGCAGGCGGCCACCCCGGTCAACCGGCGGCGGGCCAGCCACACCGCCAGGGCGGCGAGCACGGTGCCCACGCCGGCGACCAGGACAGCCAGGCACAGCGCCAGCGCGTGCAGCATCGACTCGTGGCCGGCCGAATGACGCGCTGGCAATCCGGCATCCGCCGCGTGCGCGCCGCCGGAAGCGGACCACGCAGCTGGCGGCCGGTGTTCCCCGGCCCCCGCGGCGGCCAGAGCGTGCGCGTCGGCCCCTGGGCCACTCATGGCCGGGAGCTGCGCCGAGACTGGGGACTTCGCCGCGGTGGCGGGGGGCGTCGTGTCGGCGGCGGAAGGGCTCGGTCCGTGCATAGCGAACACGGCAGCCAGCAGCAGCAGGGACCACCACGATCGCGCCCGCATCACACCTCCCGCTCCACTTGGGTACCCCACCAGGGTAACCAGCAGGACCGGTCGCAAACCACGTCAGACACCACACGGCGGTGTGCAATTCAGCGATCGGTTGGAGGCCGCCCGCCGATGCGCCCCGGCTACTATGACGTGTAGTAATGCTTCTGGCGAGGTCGGCGGCGCATCGCTCGCGCGGCGAGGCCGCCTCGTCCAGCGACATCGACCTGTGACGACGGGAGCGTGCTGGGACCGATGATGCGACCCGGACGTCGATGGTGAGGACACCTGACCTGAGGGGCTGTGCGCTTCCAGCGACCGCAGGGGCCGCAGCGCCAGGCCTCGCGGCGCTGATGAAGGCCGGGTGGGATGCCTGGTCTGCTCCCCGGCAGCGAGCCGACGGGCATGGCTAGCCCCCCGCGGCTCCTGGTGGACCCCGGCACCGCGAGACCGCGTCCCCGGCTCCGGAGGGCGGCCGCCTGGTGGGGGCGCCGGCTGCTGCGGTGGTGGCGGCAGCTCACCGCCATGCGCACCGCACTGATCTTGCTCTTCCTGCTGGCGCTGGCCGCCATCCCCGGGTCGCTGCTACCCCAGCGCAGCCTCTCCCGGATCCAGGTGGCCCAGTACTACCGGGACCACCCCAGCTGGGCGCCGGTGCTGGACCGGCTCTACCTCTTCGACGTCTTTGCATCCCCTTGGTTCGCTGCGGTGTACCTGCTGCTGTTCGTGTCCCTCATCGGCTGCGTCCTGCCGCGAACCTGGGATCTGATCCGCAGCCTGCGCTCAGCGCCACCACCTGCACCGCGGCACCTGCACCGGCTGCCCCACGCGGCAGCCCTCACCATCCCGGGCCCTGCAGAGCCCGCCGCTTCCGCGGCTGTCGACGTGCTGCGGAGCCGGCGTTACCGGGTAGTGGTCCGAGACGGCCGGGACGGGGTCGAGATCTCGGCCGAACGGGGCTACCTGAAAGAGATCGGCAACGTGGTGTTCCACCTGGCGATGCTCGCGCTGCTGATCGGCCTGGCTGGGGGGAAGCTGTGGGGCTACGAGGGTTCGATCCTGGTGACCGAGGGTGGGTCCTTCTGCAACTCACCCCAGCAGTACGACAACTACCGCACCGGCCCGCTCGTCGACACCGCCACCATGGTCCCGTTGTGCGTGGACCTGCAGGAATTCCAGGTGGTCTATGAACCCAACGGCACCCCGGCCCGGTTCCGCGCCCACGTGTCGTGGGGTGAGCCTGGCTCGGCGGACACGGCGACGACCATCGGGGTGAACAACCCGCTGCGTGTCGACGGTGCCCGCGTGTACGTGACCGGGCATGGCTACGCCCCGATGTTCACCGTCACGCTTCCCGATGGCACCTCCTTCGACGACATCTCCGCGCCCTTCCTGCCCTCCAGTACCGCGACCATGGCCAGCCAGGGCGCGCTCAAACTGCCCGACCTGGGAGCCGGAACGAGCAACCAGCTCGCCGTCGAGGGGTTCTTCGCACCGACCGGCACGCTGACTGGCGGCGTCCTCACCTCGATCGACCCTCGACCCCTGCGCCCCGAGGTCGCGCTGATCGTCTACCGGGGCTACCTCGGGCTCGACTCAGGGGCCCCGCAATCGGTCTACAGCCTGGACCAGGCCCGGATCGACCGGGGCCAGTTGGTCCAGGTCGGCTCGGGTAATCTGGCAGTCGGCCAGACCCTCACCATCGACGACGGCACGACAATCACCTTCACCGGTTTTCAGCGTTTCGCGGCCATGCAGGTGTCCCACGACCCGGGCCAGGGGTTCGTGCTGGGCGCAGCGATCGCCATCCTGGCCGGCCTGCTGCTGATGCTGCTGATACCCCGCACCCGGGTCTTCCTGCGAGTGCAGACCAACTCCACCGGTGACTGCGAACTCGCCATCGGGTTTCTGAGCCGCGGCTCCGGTGATGTCACGGCGGCCTTCGACGACCTGGTCGACCGCCTCCGAATTGTCCTCGACCAACCGCAACCGCAGTCCCGTGTCCACGCCGCCACCTGACCGCCCGACCCCCACCGCCGTCATCGGGGGCCGCCGGCGTGGAATCGGCGACCTCGACGCCGCCGTCCGAGCTCGGTCATCGCCATCGAGCCCGCCAGCACCAGCGGGATCCACGTCGGTGGCCACAACAGGGGGTACCCCAGCAGCACGCGCGCATCGGTGGGTCGGGAACCCGGGCACCGAGGCCCTCGACTCCCAACTCAAGCGTGTCGGGAACTCCCGCGACCCGGCCGACCTATACTCCTATTCAGGATAGTAGGTAGGTGTCTGCGGATGCGCGGCCAGGCTGAAGGGGAGCTCGCGAATGGGTGCAGGCCACCGAGCGGCCCCGAAGACCACCTCCTCACCGACCGGTGGGTTGCCCCGGCGAGCGCTCAAGCATCGCCCGGCGGCACTGCTCGCGGCCCTGGTGATGGGGGGCGCCCTGGCCACTCAGGTCATCACCCCGAGCGGTGCGGACACCGCCAGTCCCACGGCCGGAGTCCAGGACGTCGCGACCTTCATGAGGGGCGACAGCGACAGCGGCACCGAGCTGCTCGCCCACGCCCAGATCACCGCCGAGCAAGCCCGACTTCGGCTGGAGGAGGTCGCCGCGGCACGCGCGGCGCGGGAAGAGCTCGAGCGCCCGGCGACGGTCGTTCCTGTCGTCGGTGTCGTGACCAGCACCTATGGACCCCGCTGGGGAACGATGCACACCGGGCTGGACATCGCCGCCCCCATGTACACCCAAGAAGTAGCAGCCGCCGACGGGGTCGTGCTGCGCGCCGGGCCCGCGACGGGATTCGGACTCGCTGTCTACATCCAGCACGACAACGGCGACGTGACCGTCTACGGCCACATGGACTCCATCCAGGTCGCCGCCGGCGACATCGTATCCGCCGGTGACCCCATCGCCCTGGTCGGCAACCGCGGCCAGTCCACCGGACCGCACCTGCACTTCGAGATCCAGCAGGGCGGGATGAACGGCCCACGGATGGACCCCGTCCAGTGGCTGGCCGACCGGGGCGTCACCGTCTGACAACCAGGTGCGCCGACCGGCCCGCTCGCAGACGCGACCCCGGGGCCACGAACACGGTGACGAGTGCCAAAGGGGAATTGCGTGAACGCAACGACGTGCGCTGAGGTGATCGCACCAGGATGCTGTGTCGCCGTCCCGTCGCGAACCGGCGGGGCTCCTCCGCCGATGCCGGGCACCCCCTGGACCGGCGGCGCGACGTGACCGGGCGACCAGGACCGCCGGTGGACAACGGCCCGGGCGCCTACACCACGGACGGCTGCGCCGTGGAGGTGTACCGGCGGCTTCCGACCGGGGAAGACCTGCACATCATCCACCTCGTCGCTGGGGCATCGGCGACCATCCTCGATCTGGGTGCCGGCGCCGGACGATTGGCTGACCCACTCAGTCGTCTGGGTCACCAGGTCGTGGCGGTCGACGACTCCGCGGAGATGCTGTCCTGCATCACCCACGCCCGCACGGTGCACCGCCGCATCGAGGATCTGCAGCTGGAGACACGCTTCGACGTCGTGGTGCTGGCCAGTCACCTGATCAACAAGCCCAGCAGACGAATGCGGCACGACATGCTGGTCACCGCCGCACGCCACCTCGCCCCTGGCGGACGGGCCCTCATCCAGTGGCACCCGCCAGCGTGGTTCGACTCGCTCGCGGTCGGTGACGTGGTGGACGACGTGCTCGGCGAGGTGCAAGTCCAGGTGGCCATCACCGGCAAACGCGCACGGGGTGCCCTCCTGGACGCGACCGTCACCTACACCTGCGACGCCACGACCTGGACGCACACGTTCACGGCGCGCAAGATCGCGCTGCGCGACCTCCAACTGCAGGCGCACGCCGTTGGGCTCACCATCCACACCCCCAACGACCCAGCTGTCACCTGGCTGTTGGCCACCTGCAGCTGATCGGCCGCCTGGGGCACCCCGGGGTCGCCACACCGCCATCTACTAGGTTAGATAGCAGGGGCATCCGGTCCTGCCCTAGGAAGCCCCGACAGCTCAGGAGAAGCAGCAGATGACGATTGCTCCTGCCCCGATCGTGAGCCGTCCTTCGCCGGTTCACGTGGCCGAGAAGGGTTCGCGGCTGTCGATGCTGCTGCGGACCACCGATCACAAGGTGATCGGGTTGATGTACCTGGCCACCTCGTTCACCTGGTTCATGGTGGGCGGGTTGATGGCGATGTTGATGCGTGGTGAGTTGGCGCGTCCGGGGCTGCAGTTCTTGTCCAACGAGCAGTACAACCAGTTGTTCACCATGCACGGCACGGTGATGTTGTTGTTCTTCGCGACGCCGTTGTTCTTCGCGTTCGCGAACTTGATCCTGCCGTTGCAGTTGGGTGCCCCGGATGTGGCGTTCCCGCGGTTGAACGCGTTCTCGTACTGGTTGTTCGCCTTCGGTGGGCTGATCTTGATCTCGGGGTTCTTCACCCCGGGTGGTGCGGCGGACTTCGGCTGGTTCGCCTACTCCCCGCTGTCGGACGTGACGAACTCACCGGGGGCGGGTGGGGACCTGTGGATCGCCGGCCTGGCCGTGTCCGGGCTCGGGACGATTCTGGGTGGGGTGAACTTCATCGCCACGATCGTGTGCCTGCGGGCGCCGGGGATGACGATGTTCCGGATGTCGATCTTCGCCTGGTCGGCGTTGGTGACCAGCATCTTGATCCTGCTGGCGTTCCCGATCCTGACCGCTGCGCTGATGGCGTTGCTGGCCGACCGGCACCTGGGTGCGTTGGTGTTCTCCGCGGCCAACGGTGGGCCGATGCTGTGGCAGCACCTGTTCTGGTTCTTCGGCCATCCCGAGGTCTACATCATCGCGTTGCCGTTCTTCGGGATCATCTCCGAGGTGATCCCGGTGTTCGCCCGCAAGCCGTTGTTCGGCTACAAGGGCATGGTGTTCGCGATCATCGGGATCGGGGCGTTGTCGCTAGCGGTGTGGGCGCACCACATGTACGCCACCGGGGCGGTGCTGCTGCCGTTCTTCGCGTTCTTGACCTACTTGATCGCGGTGCCCACGGGGATCAAGTTCTTCAACTGGATCGGCACGATGTGGCGGGGTCAGTTGACGTTCGAGACCCCGATGATGTTCGCGATGGGGTTCCTGGTCACCTTCTTGCTGGGTGGGTTGACCGGGGTGCTGCTGGCCTCCCCGCCGCTGGACTGGCACGTGTCGGACTCCTACTTCGTGGTGGCGCACTTCCACTACGTGGTGTTCGGGACGGTGGTGTTCGCCGCCTACGCCGGCATCTACTTCTGGTTCCCCAAGATGTGCGGCCGGATGATGGACGAGCGGCTGGGCAAGGTGCACTTCTGGTTGACCTTCATCGGCTTCCACGCCACCTTCCTGGTCCAGCACTGGCTGGGCGCTGAGGGCATGCCGCGCCGCTACGCCGACTACCTGCCCACCGACGGGTTCACCACCCTGAACACCATCTCCACCATCGGGTCGTTCGTGCTGGGGGCCTCCACCATCCCGTTCCTGTACAACGTGGTGCACTCCTGGAAGTACGGGCAGCTGGCCCTGCGCGATGACCCCTGGGGCCACGGCAACTCCCTGGAGTGGGCCACCAGCTCACCCCCGCCGCGGCACAACTTCATCGAGATCCCCCGCATCCGCTCCGAACGCCCCGCCTTCGAGCTGCACTACCCCCACCTGCGCGAACGCCTCGAAGCCGAGGCCCACGCCAGCAAGCGGCACGACACCTACGCCGAGGAACTGCTCTCGCGCACCGGCACCCGTGCCGGGGCGAACGACCCCGACCCGCTCTAGCCCGTACCACCTGCATTCGCGCGGTCAGAGCAGCTGCGAGAAGGCCGGACAGCCGGTAGACCTCGCTATACATCTGACTATTCGTGGACCATATTTTGGTTGAACTTCTGTCGGAAGAATCGAATTGCTTACTTTGGTTTCACTCGTCAGCGGGACCATGTTGGTTTTGATTACTTGTCGGGACATCTTCCATACATTGCTGCACCCGACCGGAAGCGGCGTCATCAGTACCACGGTCGCTCGTGCCTTCTGGCGCACAACAAGGGCGAGGTCAAGCCGGCTGATGCAACTTGCCGGGCCGCTGTCGATGGTCGCAATCATCGCGACATGGATACTAATCCTGGTATCGGGGTGGGTGCTCATCTATCTGCCAAACATTCCCGAATCTTTCGTGTACGGCTCAGGTCTGAGCCCCTCGCAGCGTTCACCGATTGTCGATGCCCTTTACTTTTCGTTGGTTACTGTGGCAACTCTCGGCTTCGGCGACATCGTTCCCGTCGCGGGCGCCCTTCGCGTTCTCGTTCCCGTGGAGGCCCTGATGGGTTTCGCGCTGTTCACAGCCTCTATCACGTGGATTCTGCAGGTCTACCCTGCACTGGGTCGACGTCGCGCCGTTGCGATGAGGCTGCACTTATTGTTCAATTCGAACGCGCAAACCGAATCTCTGCCAGTCATTGTTCTGCACAGTTTGGCCGCATCAATTGTGGAGGTCGTGGTCGACTTCAAGCAGTACGCCGAAACCTATTACTTTCATGATGCAATACCGACGTCCTTGGCCGCCGCCCTGCCAAGAACCCTCACATTTGCGCAGTCGGCAGCTTCGAAGGGAGACGATGCTCACCGAGCGGCCGGGGTGCTGCTAGAAGGTTCGCTTCGCGAACTGTCCAGTGTTCTTGACGCCCAGTATTTGAAGATAGGGGGAAGCCCCGACGCCATCTTTATTGCCTATCAGCGCGATCATGACCAGCAGCCATAATAATCCTCGTTTTGCTACTAGCCGCGGTCATGAAATCGGGCGTCCTTGAGCACGTGCGTCGGACGGTGGGCGCCAAGCCGGGTTTGCATTCGACATGATCGTTCGCGAAGCGACCAAGGTCGTTCCACAGGTCGTTTCGAAAGCTGACCCGCTGAGTTTCAGCGGCCTTTCGGGTAAAGGTCACCAGGGCTTTGCTGGGCTGGCGAGGGTCCCGCGGCACAGTGCGCAGTGCTGGCCCCGACCGCGCGGCCCGCTCTCGTGGTCCCTGGGTCCGTTCCTGGGGGGACCCGCGGCCGAACTGATGCTTTCTAACGGGAGGTTGGTCGCGGCCCGCAACAGCCGCAGCCGACTAGCTCAATTCGAGGACCGCAAGGTTTGTGCTTCATTAAGTACTGCCACCAGTTGCTTCACGGTGGGGGTGCCGGCCAATCCTGTGTCCGTGCGATAGACCCGGCAGGACAGGCCTGCGGGTGCGTCCGGGTCGGCGAATGGATCGACGCCGTCGAGCAGCAGTGTCGGCGAGCCCCGAAACCCCATTGCCTCGGCGTCCTCCTGCGTGGAGACGACGCGGTACGTCACCTCTACATCCTCGATCCCGACCAAAGCCAGGGCTTGAAGCAATGCTGCTTGTGCGACCTGCCAGTTCGGGCAGTTGTCGAAATGCTGCAGTGAGAGCTTCATGTCAACCTCCTTGATCACCAGGGCGGCCACACCACCTGGCAATTGCGATGGCTGCCCCTGCCGAGGGTAGGTATTTGCAACGGACATAAAGCTTCTTGCCCGAAGATGCCGGACCAGTCAGCTTTGGTAGGGTTTCACCAGGCTAACACCGTGTTCACGATCGGGCCGTCCGTGCTGAGCGCCTCGCCCACCTCATTCCTTCTCTAAGTAGAGAAGTCCTAGAAGCACGGCCATGCAGCCCTGCGCCATGAACCTTGGGACTTTGGAACCTCCCTTGGCTGGGACGCAAGACCACTATGCCGCGGCACACTTGCGTCGATCCCCCGCATCCGTTCCGAACGCCCCGCCGTTCAACTGCATCGCCGCCACCTGCGTGAACGCCTGAAGCCCAGCCTTACGCGGGCGGCCAAGGGGGTGTCGGCCACGCACGCGGAATCCAGGGATATCGATGCCCTATTTGGGTGATGTTCATGACGCGGAGCACCTTTCGGGCCCGCTCGATCGGCGTGTTTGCTGACCCCGGCCCTGTTCCGCCCTAATCTCCTATCGTCCATAGTAGACGACGAAGGAGAGAGCTGTTGAGCTACGTCAGGCAGTCGGAGCCGGGGACGGGGTGGTGACATGGACCCGGCAACACTGATCGGCATCGGCGTGGCCATGGTCGCCATCATCGTGTCGATGATCCTCGAGGGGTCGTCGCCGCTGGCGATCTTGCTCATCCCGCCGATCCTGCTGGTCTTCGTCGGCACCTTCGGTGCCGCCGTCGCCGGTTCCACCATGGCCGACATCAAGAAGGTCGGCGGCTGGATGAGGCAGGGCTTCATGCCCGCCGCCGTTCCCCCGGCCGCGGAGAACATCCAGGTCCTGGTGACCCTGGCTGAGAAGGCCCGCAAGGAGGGCCTGCTGGCCCTGGAGGGGCCCATCAGGGACATTGAGGACCCGTTCCTGCAGCGCGGTCTGCAGATGGCCGTCGACGGCACCGACCCCGAGGACCTCCGCACGGTGCTCGAGGCCGAGATCTCGGCGAAGAAGGCCGAGGACAAGGTCGCCGCCAAGTTCTTCACCAGCATGGGTGGCTACGCCCCGACCATCGGCATCATCGGCACGGTCATCGGGCTGATCCACGTGCTGGAGAACCTCAATCAGCCCGACAAGCTCGGCGAGCTCATCGCCGCCGCGTTCGTCGCCACGCTGTGGGGCGTGCTGTCAGCCAACATCTTCTGGCTGCCCGCCGGCGCCAAGATCATGCGCACCAGCGACCTGCAGGTCGCCCAGATGAAGCTGCTCGTCGAAGGCATCTCCGAGATCCAGGCCGGCACCAGCCCGCGCGCTGTCCGAGACAGGCTCACCTCTCTGGTGCCGCCCAGCGAGGCAGCCGCGATGCGCGCCGGGGGAGGAAGGAGCGCCGCATGACGCTGCGCCGGCCCAGCGCGGACCACAGCAGCGCCGCGACACCGGCGACGCTCAACCCGACCTCGGGGACAACACCCAACTGGGCCGCCACGGTCGTGCCGCCGCCGACCTCGACGGCACCGATGAAGACCCACCGGGTGAACAGAGTGGACTGGGCGCGCACCGAGCCGTCAGGTCGACCACCGCAGACAGGCCGCTGGTGGCGGCAACCACCACCGTCCGATCGAACTCGATAGCGCGCAGGCGACTCATGGCCAACTGCTGTGGGCTCTCATCCGAATACCCGAAGGTCGCATTGTTGGTCTGGACCACCAACAACTGTGCACCACCGCGCACCACATCGGCGACCAGGCCGTCGTAGGCGACCTCAAAACAGATCACGTCCCCCACCGCTACCCCGGCGACGTCAAGCACCCCTGGCTGATCCCCGGCCCGGAAGTCCCGCCGCAGCAAGTCCACCTTGTCGCTGAACATCCGGAAGAACGACCTGGCCGGCATGTATTCCCCAAACGGCACCGGATGCCGTTTGGCGTACAGCTCACCCGGCCCGGTGACCGGGTCCCACACGATGCCGGCGTTGGTCAAATACCGCCCGGGGCCGTCGAGGACGGCACCGAGGAGAATGGGTACGCCGATGGTGCGCGCAGCGCGGTCGATCTGCGCGGCCGCGTCGGCATTGATCAACGGATCGATGTCTGAGCTGTTCTCCGGCCAGACCACCAGTTGGGGCGCAGGACGCCGACCGGCGGCCACATCGCTGGCCAGCTCGAGGGTGGCCTGGACGTGGTTGTCCAGCACCGCCCGCCGTTGAGCGTTGAAGTCAAGCCCCGCTCGGGGCACATTGCCCTGCACAACCGCGATCTGAACCGACGACCGCCCCCCCGAAGACCGACCGTCTGATGCACCGGCGGACGCCATCGAGGCGCCCAGGAGCCACGGCAGTGCCGCCACCAGCAGGGTCACCAGCGGCCGGCGCCACGGCGACCTTGTCGTGGTGCGACGCCAGGCCGCGACGGCCCCGGCCAGGGAACAACCGGTCAAGGCGACAGCAAAGGTCACCAGGGGTACTCCCCCCACGGCGGCCAGCTGCGCCAGCGGTGAATCAGCCTGACTGAATCCCAGCCGACCCCACGGCAGCCCCCCAAAGGGCAGCCGCGAGCGGGCGCCCTCCGCTGCCACCCACAGCAGTGCCGCCCACAATCCCGCCGCCGGCAGCCGGGTGACCGCAGCCACCCCCGCACCCAGAACGGCATAGAAGGCCGCCTGAGCCATCGCCAAGGCCACCCACGGACCAGCGCCGACATAGATCCCCGACCAGTGCAGCAGTGGCAGCATGAACGCGGCTCCGAACACCCCGCCGAGCAGCGCTCCCCACCTGAGAGTTCTGCCAGCGACCGCCAGCTGTAGCAACGCCGGCCCCACCACCGCCAGCGGCCAGATTTTCCAGGATGGAAACGCCAGCCACAGCGCCAGACCCCCACCAGCGGCCACGGCGACCGAAGCAAGCTTGGAGCGCATCCCCGCTGACCTGGTACGCCCGCCTGCAACCGCGCCAGCCCCGACAAGGCGGCCCCGCATCGGACCCAGCTGCAAGTTCACCCCCAATGGTCGCCCGACACCGAGGTCGAGGCGAGTCGCCGCGCGACAGCAACTAAGTTGAATAGTACCTCCGGCGTGAAGCCCGGCCCTCGCCGTGACAGCTGAGCGTCCGGTGCCACGCGGATGGCGGACACCGCCATGGGCAGCGCCCCGATAGGACATGTCGGAGGCTCACCTCCCTACATACCGACAATCGTTGTTATGTTGGAACCGTGGCGACCGATGCGGACACCTGCGACCTGTTGTGCCTTGACCTTCCCCACGCCGAGGAGGTGCGGGCGCAGCTGACCGCGAGCCAGTCCAACGAGCGGGCGCTGGCCGAGCGGGCGCGGGCACTGGCTGACGGAAGTCGGCTGCGGGTTGCTCGCGCGCTGAGCCTGGGCGGCGAGCTGTGCGTCTGCGACGTCGCATGGGTCTGCGGGCTGTCGCAGAACACGACCTCCCATCACGCCCGGCAGTTGCGTACCGCCGGCCTGGCTGACTCCCGACGGGACGGCAAGCTGGTCATGTACCGGCTCACACCGCTCGGGGCCAGATTGCTCGCTCAGCTGCTCGACGACGAGCACGTCCGGGCATGACCGCCACCGCCCCGGCCGCCGAGCGTCGGGCGGTTCTGACCCGCCGCGTGCGCCTGTTCGTGGCCGCGACCATCATCTACAACGTCATCGAGGCGATCACCGCCCTGATCGCCGGCCACAACGCCTCCTCCAGCGCCCTCATCGGCTTCGGCCTGGACTCGGTCATCGAGGTGTCCTCGGCCGCCGCAGTGGCCTGGCAATTCTTCGGATCAGACCCAGAAGCCCGAGAGCGCCAGGCGCTCAAGGTGATCGCCTGCTCGTTCTTCGCCCTGGCGGCCTTCGTGTCGATCGACGCGCTCCGCTCGCTGCTCGGCGGATCAGAAGCCGAGCACTCGATCGTGGGCATCGTGCTCGCCGCCGTCAGCTTGGCGGTCATGCCGTTCCGGCCTGGGCTTCGGCGACGGTGTCGCCCCAGACGGCGTCGGCGCGGCGCACCAGGTGCCCGCGGTCGATGTCGTTGTCCGCGTACAGCTCGGGGTCGGCCTGGGCGTCGGCGGAGAGCTGCTCATCCAGGCGCCAGCCGACACCGTCGCGATCGAGGTCGCGCGGCAGGGCCCGTCGATGCCGACGCCGGTGACGGCGGCGACCCGTCGGTCGGGGCGAATGAGCACGCTGAAGTGCACGTAATCGCTGAAGTGCACGTAATCCAAGCGCACCGTCGGCACTGCCCCGTCGCGTGGAGCTGGCAACGGAACGGTGGCGCCGAGCAGGTCGTCGTCTAGCCCGATGCGTCGCTCAGGGCGGGTCCACAGGGGCAGACTAGGGGCCGCGCACTGCAATCCGTTTAGCCACCGCAAACACCGCAGAAGCGGCGTCCATTGTGTTTGTGGCGTTTGCTATAAGCTGGGCATGTGCGAGGACAGGTGGCCGAGATGCGGGTCGCGGACACCGGCGAGGGCCTGCTGACCACCGGCGAGGCCGCGGCCCTGCTCGGGGTGTCCCGCCAGCATGTCGTCGACCTGTGCACCGAAGGCCAGCTGCCACACTCGTGGGCAGGTAAGCATCGCCGGCTGCGCCAGCGCGACGTTGAGACCCTGGCCGAAGGCAATCGGCGCATGACCCGCGACCAGGTCCGGTCCATGCTGCTGGCCCACGCAGTCGCCGGCCACGTGGCCACCGACCCAGACGGCACCCGCGCAATCGCACGGGCCAACCTGCAGCGGATGTTCGAGGCCACCCCCCGCGGCGGAGCTCGGGTCTGGCTGCAGGAGTGGGCGCGGCTCCTGGATGGACCGCTACTCGACCTGCTGGCCACGCTGACTTCACCGACGCTAAGGTCTAGGGAGCTCCGGCAAAACAGTCCCTTCGCCGGTGTCCTAACGGAGGCCGAGCGGCTGACGGCCCTTGCAACCGCAGACGCGGCCAGAACCCGATAGATACCATCTAATACCTTGCGCGCTATATAGCATCAGTGCTAACGTCATCTTCTGATGTGGAACGTGCAGGTGACCCCCGAGTTCCTGGATTGGTTCGAAACCAAGCTCAACGAGGACACTCAGGATGATCTAGACGCGGCCATCGAGCTGCTGAGGCAGCAGGGGCCGGGTTTGGGTCGGCCGAAAGTTGACACGTTGACCGGATCAACCATCGCCAACCTCAAGGAGCTGCGAGTCAGCTCGATTCGAGTGCTGTTCGCGTTCGACCCTGAAAGATCGGCGGTCTTGCTCCTGGGTGGGGATAAGGCCGGCCAGTGGTCGAAGTGGTATCGAGGGGCAATCAGGGAAGCTGAAAGGCTCTGGAAACGGCATATTGAAGAGCTGGAAGGCGAAAACGAAGGAGGCCGGTGATGGTGACGACTGCGAAGAACTGGGATGAGATCAGGGCGAAGCGAGCCATGCGTCCAGACGATGTCGAGCGCCAGGCGGCGGCTCGAGCGCGCCTTGCGGCCGAGGATCAGGCCTACTTTGAAGGCCTCGCTAACGTTCGCAAGGCGAGAAGCCTGACTCAGGCTTTGCTCGCAGCCAACATGAAGATGCCGCAGCCTTCGATCTCGCGGCTGGAGCGGCAGACAGACTTATACTTGTCGACCCTTCGGCGATACATCGAGGCTATGGGCGGCAAGTTGGAGATTCACGCCGTCTTTCCCGACAAGGACGTCGAGATTGGGTTTGATGACCTCCAGAGCGTCGATCGAGAGCATCCGGATTTCGAGGAGCCCGAAACGCATCGGCACGGACCCAAGCGCCATATTTCGGGTCTTAAGAAGGCGGCTGCGAAGACTCGCTGACGGACATGTCTGCCTTGTTCAGGCAGACGTCTCAGACCAGCTGTACCCCTGCTCGCTAGTGTCCCTATCGGGGCAGCAGTCAATGCATCGGGCGGCCGCCGATGATTCACCTTATGTCCGTACGGCCGCGGCGAAGGCATCCCGTGCGCAAATCCTCGGCCGCGTCCAGATCCCGCAACCACCCGGCCGCGCGCGCCACCAGCACCGACCAGTGCTCCCGGTGGGCCCGCGCGACCGCCTCGGTGGGCGCCGTGCTCACCGCGCGATGTGGGCCACCGGCCGGACCTCGATCCCGCCGGAGAAGACCGGCAGGATGCCGGCCAGCTCCAGCGCCTGCTCAAGGTCGCGGCACTCGACCAGGTAGAAGCCTCCCAAGGCCTCCTTGGTCTCGGCGAACGGGCCGTCGGTCACCACGGGGGTCGCGGTGAACCCGTCCTTGCGGACGGTCGTGGCCGTCGGGGCGTCGGTCAGGCCCTCCCCCGCCAGGATGCGCGCCCCGTCGGCGGCATCCACCGCAGCAGAGAAGGCGTCGTGCCCGGCCCACGCCTGGCTCAGCACCCTCTCGGTGGCGTCGGCCCAGCGGGACTCGTCGTCGTAGAGCATGAACAGGAACTGCGGCACAGTGGTCCCTCCTCCGGCGCCGGTCGGTCCGGGCCCACCACGCTGACGGACGGCCACGTCGGAATCGACACCTGATCGCTCTTCGATGGGGTGACAAGGCGCCCGGGTGTTGGGGGTGTCGACGCCGCCCGCCCGTATCGGGCCAAAGCTTCGACCGGACGCGCGGGGGCGGGTGCTGCTCGGGTGCCGCGTGGGAGCAGATGGGCGCAGGACCCACCGGCCGCACCGAACAGGGGTGACGTAGACGGTGCCATCGGCTGGGTCATCGACGGGCCCGGCATGACCTAGTCATGACCTAAGTAGGGGCGAAGTTAGGTCACAGAGGGGATGTTAGGTCATGAATGATCATGCTCAGCGGGCCGAGATGATCTTCCAATCCAGCCTCTGACCTGCGGTTTTGTGTGGAGCGGGTGACGAGAATCGAACTCGCACTGTCAGCTTGGGAAGCTGATGTTCTACCATTGAACTACACCCGCGAGGTGTGCCCGAACACTACCGCAGCGCCCGTCGCCCCTGGCGAGGGCCCCCGCGGAACCCGCAGGATCGACCGGTGACGGACGACCTCTACGACGGCTTCCCGCCCGGCTTCTTCGCCCGCGACGACGAGCGCCCCGACGACGTCTTCTACGCCCCGGAGCGGCTGGTCACCCACATCGACGACCGCGCCATCGTCGCAGTGGGTGCCCTGTACACCGAGCTGGGCATCACCGGCCGAGCCCTGGACCTCATGTCCTCCTGGGTGTCGCACTTCGAGCACCCGCCGGCCGAGCTCGTCGTCCTGGGCATGAACGCCGCCGAGCTCGACGCCAACCCGGCCGCGACGCAGCGCATCGTGCACGACCTCAACGCCGACCCGCGGATCCCGCTGCCGGACGCCGACGTCGACGCCGTCGTCTGCTGCGTCTCGGTCGACTACCTGACCCGCCCGATCGAGGTGCTGGCGGAGGCCGCGCGCGTGCTGCGCCCCGGTGGCGTCGTCGCGCTGACCTTCTCCAACCGCTGTTTCCCGACGAAGGCCGTGCACGGCTGGTTGGCCACCTCCGACGAGCAGCACGGCCCGCTGGTGGCGGAGCTGCTGCGCCGGGCGGGCGGGTTCGACGAGCCCCGTGTGGAGCTGCGGACCCCGCCCGGCCCGGGCGACCCCCTGTGGGCGGTCACCGCCCGGCGGACCTAGACCTGCGTCCCCGCGCAGGACGACGAGCAGTTCACCGACCACAGCGACGCCGGCAACCCGGAGAAGAACGCCGTCACCACCAGCCGCTGGCCGCCGGGTCCGGTGACCACCACCGGGCCGGACGGCGCCGGGGTGCCGCTGGGCACCGGCGCGGTCGACGGGCGCGGCGCCGACGTCGGCCCGGCCGACCCGCTGGACGCCACGTAGGTCAGGGCCGCGGTGAGCTCCGACCGTCTGCCGCCCGGGGTGGACAGCAGAAGGTCGTAGACCCCGGCCACCCGCGGCGGGGCCACGAAGACCACCTGGGTCGACGACCAGGACAGGACGGTCGCCAGCCCGGAGTCGCCGACCAGCACCCGCGGCTGCTCGGTGAACGTGCCCCGGACGGTCACCGCGGCACCACCCGCGGCGTCCACGCGGTTCGGGCTGACCGACGTCACCCGGAAGTCGCCGACCCCGGGGTAGACCGTGTTCCCACCCGGCGGCACGGTCGGCACCGGCGCGGGGCCCGTGGGCCCGGCCGTGGACCGGGGGGTCGTCGGCGCCGCCCCGGTGGGCAGCGGCCCGGTGCCGGTCGGGGCGGAGGAGGTGGTCGG
>NZ_JAMXRZ010000047.1 GCF_024124375.1 Klenkia sp. PcliD-1-E | reverse complement strand
GGCGGCGTCGCCCGCACCCCCGTCGCGGTCCTCGGAGGCGGCGTCGGAGGCGGCGTCCGAGGCGGCGTCTGAGGCATCGCCGGCGGCGCCGGCGGTCGTCGTGTCGGCGTCGCCCGCGGGCGTGTCCGCGGTGCGGTCGGGCTCGGCCTCGGGCGGGCCCACCCGGGTCTGGTCGGTCACGGTGCGCTCCTCTCGGGTCGGTGCCGGCCGTGCGGACGAGGCGGCGGGACGGGTGTCGGGCAGGTCACGGTAGCGGTCGAGGGTGACCACCCGGGGCGCAGCGGCCCCCGGGTGGCCCCTAGGGGTCAGCCGGCGGTGGTGGCGAAGGGCGAGGCGCTGAGGAGGCCACCGAGCAGGTCGCCCAGCAGGCTGTCCAGCGAGGGGCCCCCACCGACGGTGCCGCCCTGCGGGCCGGGCGACCCCACCCCGCCGGAGCCGCCGATGTTCTGCTCGCCGCGGATGTTCGACCCGGTCTCGTCGACGCCGTCACCGGGGTCCGGGTCGACGCCGTCCACCACGTCGCAGCGCACCTGGCCGGTGTCCAGGCCCGCGACCGCGGCCGGCGAGGGCGTCGACCCGGTGGAGACGTAGCCGCTGGTGCAGGCCCGCGGGTCGTCGGAGTTCAGCACGAAGCCGAAGTGCGCGCGCATCTGGCCGTCGGCGTCCCGGCGGACGACGCTGAACCCGCCGGTGACCACCTCGGGGTAGGTGACCAGCAGCTGCTCGACGCCGTCCAGGCGGGGGTTGGTGACGTCGTCGAGGACGTCGAGGTTGCGGATGAGCGAGCCCAGGCCGGGGCCGGCGTCGGTCACCAGCTGCTGCAGCGCGGCGCCGGCGTCGGGGGCGTTGACCACCAGGCCGCGCAGGTCGGGGTCGCTGCTGACCAGGGTGTCCGACAGCAGCCGCAGGTTCGCCGCCCAGTCCTCGATGGCGCTGCGCGAGTCGGCCTGGGTCTGCAGCACGGTCTGCCCGTCGCGGATCAGCTGCAGCGTCTGCGGCAGGGACTGCTCGGCGCGGCCCAGCAGCACGTTGCCGTTGTCGATGAGCCGGGACAGGTCGCCGCCCGCGCCGTCGAAGGCGGTGCCGAGCTCGTCGACCACGATGCGCAGGTTGTCGGTGTCGATGGAGCCGACCAGGCCGTCGACGTCCTGCAGCAACTGCTCGACCGGGATGGGGATGGAGGTGCGGTCGACCGGGATGACCGAGCCGTCGCCGAGGAAGGGTCCGTCGGCGGAGTCCGGGCGCAGGTCGACGTACTGCTCGCCGACGGCGCTGCGGTTGGCCACCGCGGCGGCGGCGCCGGCGGGGATCGGGGGTGCGCCGTCGTCGATGTCGAGGTCCACCTCGACGCCGTCCTCGGTGAGCCGCATGTCGCTGACCCGGCCGACCGCGACGCCGCGGTAGGTGACCTCGGCGTTGACGAAGATCCCGCCGGAGTCGCTGAACTCCGCGGCGACGGTGTACCCGCCGCCGAAGAGCAGCCGGTCCAGGCCGACGTAGCGGAACCCGACGTAGCTCATGCCCAGCAGCGCGACGACCGCGAAGGCCAGCAGCTGCAACCGGGTGGTGCGGGTGATCACTGGCCGGCTCCCGTCGTCAGGCCGGGGATGGCCGGCAGGCCGAGCAGGCCACCGGACCCGGTGCCGGTCGAGCCGGGGGCGCCCGGCACGAGCGCGGTGAGGTCGGGCAGCGTCGGCAGGGTGAACCCGCCGCCGGGCCCGGTGCCGCCCGAGCCCTGGCCGGGTGCCGTGCCCGCTCCACCGCCCGGGCTGCCGGCCACGCCGCAGGCATCGGTCACCTGGGTGGGGTCCAGCAGCACCAGGGCGCCCGTGGTCTGGTCCACCACGTAGCGGCAGAACAGCTGGGTCAGGTCCAGGTCCAGGTCGGCGGTCATGTTGGCGAACAGGGCGTACCCACCGGTGCGCTGGTCGCTGCGGTACTGCAGGGCGGTCAGCGAGCTGGCCGGGAACGGGTAGGTCAGCAGCAGGTCCAGCGAGTTCGCCAGGTCCGGCCCCGCGGCGGCCAGCTGGCTGAGGATCGGCTGCAGGTCCTGCAGGTTGGCCACGGTGTCGGCACCGGTCTCGTTGATCACCCGGGTGCCGACGTCGCCGAGCTGGGCGAGGGACTGCAGCATCGACACCAGCAGGCCGCGCTGGTCCTCCAGCACCGCCAGGCCCGGGCCGATGGTGTCCAGCGCCGTGGTCAGCGTGCCGGTGTTCGCGGCGAGCGTGCCGGCCAGGGCGTTGATGCTGTCCAGCGCACGGTTGATCTCCGTCCGCTGGTCGTCGAGCCCGCCGATGAAGGTGTCGAGCTGGTCCAGGGTGTTGCGGACGGCGTCCTCCCGGCCCTCCAGGGCCTGCCCGAGCTCGGAGGTGATGGTCTGCAGCTGGGCCAGCCCGCCGCCGTTGAGCACCAGCGACAGCGCGCCGAACACCTCCTCGACCTCGACGTTGCGGTTGGTGCGGTCCAGCGTGATCAGCGAGCCGTCCTGCAGCTCCCCGGTCGGGGCCTCCCCGCCGGGCGCGGCCAGCTCGACGTACTTCTCCCCGAGCAGGGAGCTCTGCTGGATCATCGCGACCGCGTTGGCCGGCAGGTCGACGTCCCCGTTGACCTCGACGGTGACCAGGGCGGTCCAGTCGTCGCCGAGCTGGATGTCGGTGACCTTGCCGACCGGGACGTCGGCGACCCGGACCCCGGACTGGGGCACCAGGTCCAGCACGTCGGCGAACTGGATCTGCACTGAGTACGGGGCGTCGCCGGTGTCGGCGCCGCCGGGCAGGTCCAGGGAGTAGGCGCCGCGGAACCCGCAGCCGGTCAGCAGGACGGCGACCGACGCCAGGGCGGCGGCGCGCTTGGTGGTGGTCATGAGCCGGCTCCCGGGATCGAGGGCAGGCCGGGCAGCCCGGAACCCCCACCCGGCGCGGACGACGACGGCGAGAAGATCGCGGTCAGCAGCTCCTGCAGGTCGGGGATGCCGTTGCCGTTGAGGTCCTGCAGCTGCCCGGTGGCCTGCGGGTCCCCCGAGAGCAGCCGGGCGCAGACCTGGTCGATCGGCGGCAGCCCCAGCAGGCTGGTGACGTCGTCCAGGTCCACACCCGCCAGCTGCAGCCGGCCGGTCTGGCCCAGCAGCTGGCAGACCACGACGTCGGCGTTCTGGCTGCCCAGGGAGTTGTCGCGGGTGTCCAGCGTGCCGTAGTCGGGGTTGTAGGCGTGCGCGAGGTTGCCGATGGCCGCCGGCGCGACGTCGAGCACCTGGGCGAGGGCCTGCCGCTGCTGCACCAGGGTGAGGGTGACGTCGGCCAGCCGGTCGACGTTGGTGGTCAGCAGTGCGGTGTTCTGCTGCACGAAGGTGGCCACCTGGCCCAGGGCCGAGTTCAGCAGCGAGATGGCCTGGGCGAGGTCCTGCCGCTCGCCGGCCAGCTGCTCGGCGACCGCGGCCAGGTTCTGGTTGAACTGCCCGACCTGGCTGTCCACTGTGGCCAGTGCGCTGGTGAAGGTCTGCAGGTTCTCCACCGAGGCGAACAGGTCGTCGCGGTTGTCGGCCAGGGTGCGCACGGCCTGCGAGAAGCCGGACAGGGTGTCGTTCAGTGCTTGGCCGTTGCCGTCGAGGTTGGCCGCGGCCACGTCCACCAGGTCCGACAGCGCGCCGTCGGCGTTCGCGCCGGTGGGGCCGAGGGCGGTGGACAGGTCGTCCAGGGCGCCGTACACCTGGTCGAGCTCGACCGGGGTGGCGGTGCGCTCCAGCGGGACGACGGCGCCGTCGGCCATCCGGTCGCCGCCGCTGTAGACGGGGGCGAACTGCACGTACCGGTCGGCCACCAGCGACGGCGCCAGGATGACGGCGTCGGCGTCGGCGGGGACGGCGTAGTCGTCGTCGACGAGCATCTCGACCTCCACCCGGTCGCCCATCGGCACCACCGAGGTGATCGAGCCGACGTCGATGCCCAGGATGCGCACGCTGGAGCCCTCGTAGAGCCCCACCGCCTGGTCGAAGTAGGCGGTGACCCGGATCTGGCCGGCCGGGCGGAGCACCGCCCAGCCCAGCGCCCCGACCAGGACGACCGCGGCGGCCAGCGCGACGAGGCGCTGCAGGCGGGCGGTCACGGCGAGCACCCCACGAGACCGCCGGAGCCCTGCGCGACCGTGCCGCAGAGCACGCCGCCGACGACGCCGGGGACAAGGTTGTCCACGAAGCTGTCGAACCAGCGGCCGTTGCCCAGCGTGTTGGTGAAGACCGTGACGAAGGGCGCCAGGTTCGCCACCGTGTCCCCCAGGTTCTGCCGGTTGCGCTCGAGGATGTCGGTCACCGTGGACAGCTGGGCCAGCGCCGGGGTGAGCGCAGCGGTGTTGTCCTGCACCAGCCCGGACAGCTGGGTCGACAGCTGCTGGGTGGTGGTCAGGACGGAGTCGATGAGCTGACGCCGGTTCTGCACCTCGGTCAGCAGCGTGTTGGAGTCGATGATCAGCTGGGTGAACTCGCCGTTGCGGTCGGCGAGGACCTGCGTCACGTCCCGGGTCGCGCTCAGCAGCTGCTGCAGCTCGGCGTCGCGGCTGGCGATGGTCTGGGACAGCCGCGACAGCCCGTCCAGGGAGGTGCGCACCTTGTCGGGGGTGTCGGCGAAGGTCTCGCTGAGCACCTGGAAGGACTGCGCCAGCTGGCCGGTGTCGATGCTGTCGATGGTCTGCGCCAGGCCGCTGAAGGCCTGCACCACGTCGTAGGGCGAGGCGGTGCGGTCCAGCGGGATCGGCGTCCCCGGGTCCAGCGCGGTCGTGCCCTCGGGCACCAGGGCCAGGTACTTGGCGCCCAGCACCGTCTCGATCTTGATGGCGGCCTGGCTCCGGTCGCCGACGAACGCGTCGCGGACCCGGAACTGCACGGTGACCGCGCCGTCCTCCAGGGCCAGGCTCTCGACCTGGCCGACCTTCACCCCGGCCACCCGCACGGGGTCGTCGGGGCGCAGGCCCGCGGCCTCGCTGAACTGGGCGGAGTAGACGGTGCCGCCGCCGATGAACGGCAGCGACTGCGCGTTGAAGGCCAGCAGCACCAGCAGCGCGATGACCGACAGGCTCACCGCCCCGATGGTCACCGGGTTGCGGTCGCGGAACGGACGGGACTCCCGGGCCATCAGCCGCACCCCGCCGAGGTGTTCGGCGCGCCGCCGGGCGGCAGCTGCGTCGTCCCGACGACCGGCAGCGTGACCAGGCCGGAGGCCTCGCAGAGGTAGAAGTTGAACCAGCTGCCGTTGACCGCGGTGCGAGTGATCAGGTCGATCTTGGTCGGGGCGAGCTGCAGGAAGCCCTCCAGCACGTCGCCGCTGTCGGCCAGGTTGGTCGACAGGTCGCCCAGCGCGGTGATGTCGGCGGCCAGCGGCGGCCGGGCGTCGGTGAGGAACTGCGAGGTGGTCGCGGCGAGGCCGTCGATGGTCTGCAGCGAGTCGAAGATGGCCTGCCGGTCCTCGGTCAGCCCGGACACGAACTGCTGCAGGTTGACCACGAGGTCCGACAGCTGCTGGTCGCGGGCGGCGACCGTGCCGACCACGGTGGTCAGGTTGTCGATGACGCTGCCGATGACCTGGTCCTTGTCGGCCAGGGAGTTGGTCAGCGACCCGACGTGCGCCAGCAGGCTCTGCACGGTGCCGCCCTCGCCCTGGAAGACCTGGATCAGCTCGTAGGACAGCCGGTTCACGTCGTCGGGGTCCAGCGCCTGGAACAGCGGCTGGAACCCGCCGAACAGCACGGTGAGGTCCAGCGCCGGCGTGGTCTGCGCGAGCGGGATCGTGTCCCCGGCGGCGAGGATCGCGCCCCCGGACCCCGACCCCTCGGTCAGCGAGATGTAGCGCTGGCCGACCAGGTTGCGGTACTTGATCGTGGCCTGGACACCGGCGGGCAGCCGGACGTCGGAGGACACCTCGAACCCCACCTCGGCCTGCGGGTCCTCCTGGTCGTCGGACAGGCCGATCTCGGTGACCTGGCCGACCCGGACGCCGGCGATGCGCACCTCGTCGCCGGCGACGAGGCCCGCGACGTCGGTGAACTGGGCGCGGTAGGCGGTCTGGTCCCCGTAGCCGGCGTTGGTGATGGTGGCCAGCAGGACGTAGCTGGCCAGGATCGTCACCATCGCGAAGACGACCAGCTTGACCACCGGTGCGGTCAGGCCCCTCACGGCACCATCACCTGCGTCCCGCGCAGCAGCGGCGCCAGGCTGGACGCGGCCAGGTCGGACACCTGCGAGGGGTCCACCCCGGTCTGGTAGCCCAGCAGGCCGCGCACGAAGTCCAGCTCGGCCGAGGACCCTGCGACGCTGGCGGCGCCGTTGGCCCCGCCGTCGGTCAGCCCGTGCGGGAACGCCGACGCCAGGTCGATGTCGGTGCCCGTGCCGGCGCCGTCCCGGCCGGCGCGGGTGTCGGGGAAGGGCAGGTCCGTCGGGCCCGTGCCGCCCAGGCAGCGCGGGTTGCCCGACACCGGGTTGTCCGGGGAGTCCACGCCGTCCAGGGGCGGGACCGGGCAGTAGTACTCGCCCTGCGCGGCCGCGGCGATCACGCCGTCGATGTCGCCCAGGCCCCGGCAGTCGGGCCCGGACACGTCGTCGTAGGCCGGCTGGTCACCGGGCACGTAGGGGTTGCGCGGCGGCAGCGTCACCGTGAGGTTCAGGTTCAGCGCCGGGTCGCCGTCCGCACCGAACGCCTCGGAGATCATCGGGTTGAACCGGGACAGCCCGTCCAGCAGGCACGGGTACTCCGGGGAGTAGCGGGCCAGCAGCCCCAGCACCGGCCGGGAGCCCTGGGCGAGCTGGATCAGCGCGCCCTCGTTCTGCTGCAGGAAGCCCGCCGCGGTCTGCGCCGAGGAGCCCACCACGGTGAACGTGCGGCGCAGCTGCTCGGCCTGGTCGACCACGGTGCTCGCGGTGACCGACAGGTTGTCCAGCACGGCCAGGATGTCGGGCGCGGCGGACTCGTAGGTGTCGGCCACGTCGGCGAGCAGCGAGATGTCGGCCTGCAGCTGCGGCAGCACGGTGGTGACCTGGCCCACGTAGCTGCCGGTGTCGGCCAGGTTCTGCCCCAGCCGGTCGCCGCGCCCGCGCAGCGCGTCGGCCACCGCACCCAGGGTGTAGGACAGGTCGGCGGGGTCGACGGCCTGCAGCAGCGGCAGCAGGTCGTCGATGACCCGCTCGAGCTCGATGGCGTTCTCGCTGCGGTCCTGCGGGATGGTGTCGCCGGCGGCCAGCCGCTGCGGACTGGGGTCGTCGGGGATGACCAGGGAGACGAACCGCTCGCCGAACAGGGTCTTGGGCAGCAGCCGGGCGCTGACGTCGGCCGGGATCTGGTCGAGGTGCTCGGGCTGGATGGCCAGCTCGACGGTGGCGCCCTGCGCCGAGACCTGCACGTCGCGCACCTCCCCCAC
Organism: Klenkia sp. PcliD-1-E; assembly: GCF_024124375.1. GTDB lineage: Bacteria > Actinomycetota > Actinomycetes > Mycobacteriales > Geodermatophilaceae > Klenkia. The sequence continues at coordinate 23,912 of NZ_JAMXRZ010000047.1, read as the reverse complement.
GATGACGCCGCGGACCTTGACGTCGCTGGCCCGCTGCAGCTGGTTGCCGATGGTGTCGGTCTGCAAGGTCACCGTCACGGCGCCGCTGAAGGCCTTCTGGTAGGTGGCCACGGCCAGCCCCAGCAGCAGGGCCAGCACGAGGAGGAAGGCCAGCCCCTGCACCCGGCGCAGCGCGACCCGGCGCCCGCTCACCCGGCGATCCTCACCGTCGTCGTCGAGCCCCAGATGGCCAGGGACAGGAACAGGTCGATGACCATCACGGCCACGATCGAGAAGCGCACCGCGCGGCCCACGGCCAGGCCGACCCCGGCGGGGCCACCGCCGGCCCGGTAGCCGTAGTAGCAGTGCGACAGGATGATCACGACGCTGAAGACCAGCACCTTGACGAAGGACCAGAGCACGTCCTGCGGGGGCAGGAACAGGTTGAAGTAGTGGTCGTAGGTGCCCGCCGACTGCCCGTAGACCGACGTGGTGATGGTCCGGGTGGCGAAGTAGCTGGTGAGCAGGCCGATGACGTAGAGCGGGATGACGGCGACGAAGCCGGCGACGATGCGGGTGGTGACCAGGAACGGCAGCGAGGGCACGCCCATGACCTCCAGGGCGTCGATCTCCTCGTTGATCCGCATGGCGCCGATCTGCGCGGTGAACCCGCAGCCGACCGTCGCCGACAGCGCGAGGCCGGCGACCAGGGGCGCGATCTCGCGGGTGTTGAAGTAGGCGGAGAGGAACCCGGTGAACGCCGAGGTGCCCAGCTGGTCCAGCGCCTGGTAGCCCTGCAGGCCGACCTCTGTGCCGGTGAAGAAGGACAGGAAGGCGATGACGCCGACGGTGCCGCCGACGACGGCCAGCGCGCCGGTGCCGAAGCTGACCTCGGCCAGCAGCCGGAAGGTCTCCCGCTTGTAGCGGCGCAGCGTGCGCGGGGTCCAGCCCAGCGCGCGACCGTAGAAGCTGACCTGGTCGCCGAGGTCCTCGAGGGTGGCCATGGGGCGGCCGTAGACGGTGCGCACCAGCCGGCGCGCCCGGACCTTGACCCGGTCGACGGGTGAGAGGAGGGCCATCGTCACTGGCCCTTCGGCGGCACGAGCTGGAAGTAGATGGCCGTGATGACGAAGTTGACCGCGAACAGCAGCAGGAAGGTGATGACCACCGACTGGTTGACCGCGTCGCCCACGCCCTTGGGTCCGCCGCCCGCGCGCAGGCCCTTGTAGGAGGCCACGATGCCGGCGATCATCCCGAAGATCAGCGCCTTGATCTCCCCGGACCAGAAGTCCTGCACCTGGGCCAGCGCGCTGAACGACGCCAGGTACGCACCCGGGGTGCCGCCCTGCAGGATGACGTTGAAGAAGTAGCCGCCCGAGACGCCGACCACCGAGACCAGGCCGTTCAGCAGGGTCGCGACCACCATCGCGGCCAGCACCCGCGGCACCACCAGGCGCTGGATCGGCGAGATCCCCAGCACCTCCATCGCGTCGATCTCGTCGCGGATCTTCCGGGCGCCCAGGTCGGCGCAGATCGCGGAGCCACCGGCACCGGCGATGAGCAGCGCGGTGACGATCGGGCTGGCCTCGCGGAGCACCGCCAGCACCGACGCCGACCCGGTGAAGGACTGCGCGCCCAGCTGACGGGTCAACGAACCCAGCTGCAGGGCGATCACCGCACCGAAGGGGATGGCGACCAGCGCCGTCGGCAGGATCGTCACCGACGCGACGAACCAGGTCTGCTGGATGAACTCCCGCAGCTGGAAGGGCCGCCGGAAGACCGCCCGGACGACGTCGAGGGCGAAGGCGAACAGGTTGCCGCTGGCGCGGAGGGGCCGGGTCGGGGAGAACGCGCCGTCCAGCAGGCCCGGGGCCTCCGGCTTCTCCCCGGGGGCTGCGCTCACGGACGGCCCCGCGGGTCGGGCACGACGAGGTCGGCGCCGTCCTCGGTGCGCCACGCCCGGCCGCCGCCGGGGGTGGGCGCGAAGGAGCCGGAGTCGGCGAGCGCGAGCAGGTCAGCGGGCAGGCTGGCGCGGATGGCGTCGGCGGTGGCCGGGTCGTAGGTGTGCAGCATGCGGGCCACCCGCTCCTGCCGGCGGCGCACCGCCTTGCGCTCGGGCAGGCCGGGGCTGGGCTCCAGCTGCGGCGGGACGGCGTCGCCGCCGGAGGCGCCCTTGGGGCCGACGCCGTTGTGCGCGTCCCCCCCGCGGGCCTCCAGCGCGGCCATCTCGGCCTCGACCTGGGCGACGTCCTTCTCCTCGCTCATCCCGATGGGGCCCTCGCGCCGGCCGTTGAGGAACTGCCGGACGACCGGCTCCTGGCTGGTGAGCAGCTGCTCGCGCGGCCCGAACATCGCCAGGTGCCGGCGGAAGAGCAGGCCGAGGTTGTCGGGCACGGTGCGGGCGGTGCCGATGTCGTGGGTGACGATGAGGAACGTGGCGTCGATCTGCGCGTTGAGGTCGACGATGAGCTGGTTCAGGTAGGCCACCCGGACCGGGTCCAGGCCGGAGTCGGGCTCGTCGAAGAGGATCACCTCGGGGTCGAGGACCAGGGCGCGGGCGATGCCGGCGCGCTTGCGCATACCGCCGGAGATCTCCCCCGGCAGCTTCCCCTCGGTGCCGGCCAGGCCGACCATGTCCATCTTCTCCATGACGATGGACCGGACCTCGGACTCGCTCTTCTTCGTGTGCTCGCGCAGCGGGAAGGCGATGTTGTCGTAGAGGTTCATCGAGCCGAACAGCGCGCCGTCCTGGAAGAGGACGCCGAACAGCCGCCGGACGTCGTAGAGCTGGCGCTCGGAGCAGCTGACGATGTCGACGTCGGTCATGACGATCGAGCCGCGCTCGGGCTTGAGCAGCCCGACCAGCGACTTGAGGAAGACCGACTTGCCGGTGCCCGAGGGGCCCAGCATCACCGAGATCTCCCCAGGCGGGAGGGTGAGGGTGACGTCGGACCAGATGTTCTGGCTGCCGAAGGACTTGGTGAGCCCCTCGACGTGCACGGCGACGCCCACGCTCCGACCTCCTCCACCGGCTCCGGTGCCGGTGCCACCCGCTGTGCTGCGGCCCCGGCGTCGTGCGGCCCCACCGGGGACCGCACATGTCCACTGGGCAACAACGAAGGACGAGGTTAGTGGTTACGCGGGTCACGGCAATCAGGTGGCCCCGGTCTCACCCGAACTCGTGACCCCTCCGCGACCTGCCGGGGACGCAGCAGGGGCCGCACCTCCCGGAGGAGGTACGGCCCCTGAGCGGAACCCGATGGAACGGCCCCTTCGCAGGGCCCCGGTGCGAGCGGAGCGAGTGCTGGGGGGCGAAGGGGTCCTCTACTTGACGGTGACGGTGGCGCCAGCGCCCTCGAGGGCGGCCTTGGCCTTGTCCGCGGCGTCCTTGGCGACCTTCTCCAGGACCGGCTTCGGCGCGCCGTCGACCAGGTCCTTGGCCTCCTTGAGGCCGAGCGAGGTCAGGCCGCGCACCTCCTTGATGACCTGGATCTTCTTGTCGCCGGCAGCCTCGAGGATGACGTCGAACTCGTCCTGCTCGGCGGCGGCCTCGGCGCCACCGCCACCGGCACCGCCGGCGGCGGGCGCAGCGGCCATGGCGACGGGGGCGGCGGCGGTGACCTCGAAGGTCTCCTCGAACTGCTTCACGAAGTCCGACAGCTCCAGGAGGGTCATCTCCTTGAAGGCGTCGAGCAGCTCGTCGGTGGACAGCTTGGCCATGGTTCTTCTCCTACTGGTCAGTCGTCGCTGGCCGCGGGCGCGGCGTCAGCGTCGGTGTCGGGGGTGGTGGGTGCAGCAGCAGCGGTGTCGTCGGAGGCCGGGGCGTCGCCCGCGGGCTTCTTCTCCTTGAGCGCCTCGGCGAGCCGGGCGACCTGCGACAGCGGGGCCTGGAAGAGCCCGGCGGCCTTGGTCAGGTTGCCCTTCATCGCGCCGGCCAGCTTGGCCAGCAGGACGTCGCGGGACTCGACGTCGGCGAGGCGGGTGACCTCGGCGGCGTCGACCGGACGACCTTCGACGACGCCGCCCTTGACCACGAGGGCCGGGTTGGCCTTCGAGAAGTCGCGGATCGCCTTGGCGGCCTCGACCGGGTCACCGGCGATGAACGCGATGGCGGTCGGGCCGGTGAGCAGCGGGGCCAGCTCGGAGAAGCCGACGGAGTCCGCGGCCCGCTTCGTCAGGGTGTTCTTGACGACGGCGTAGCTGCTGCCCGCACCGAGGGAACGACGCAACTGGCTCAGCTGCGCCACGGTCAGCCCGCGGTACTCGGTGAGCACCGCCGCACTCGAGTCCTGGAACCGGCTGGTGATCTCCGCGATCGCCGCATCCTTGGCCTGGGTGGGCATGGGCCTCCTCTCTCAGTCGGGGCGACCACCGGTAGAGGCACGGCGCGCACGATCGAGGGGCACAGATTCGCGTCAGAGACGGGAGACGCCCCGGCGCAGGGCGCACGGGGCGTGGACAGGCGGAGGCCTGCGACGATCCGTTCACCTGCGCGGGCCGCCCGGACGGATCCGGGACCTTCGAACGCACGCGGACGCGCGACGACCAGCGGTCTGGGGGGAACGCCGAGAAGAGTACACGCACGGGACGACGCGCGGTGGCGGGCATCCGCTCGACCCTCCGCGGGCGAATGCCGCACGATCTACCCGCACCTCCCCCGGCAGGACAGGAGCACCACCACCCATGAGCACCCCCGACCGCACCGTCGCCGGCCGCCTGGCCGCCCTCGTGGGCGAGGTCTTCGGCGGCCGCGTCCCGGTCCGCATCCGCGCGTGGGACGGCAGCGAGGCCGGGCCCACCGACGCCCCCGTCGTCGTGCTGCGCAGCCGCACCGCCCTGCGCCGGCTGCTGTGGGACCCGAACGAGCTGGGGCTCGCGCGGGCCTACGTGGCCGGGGAGATCGACGTCGAGGGCGACCTGGCCGAGGGCCTGTCCCGCGTCTGGTCGCTGGTCCGCGAGCGGCCCCCGGCCCTGCCGGGAGTGCGCGACCAGCTGCGGTGGGCGCGGACCGCCGTCCGGCTGGGCATCGTGGGCCGCCGCCCGGCGGCCCCGCCGGAGGAGGCGGTGCTCTCGGGCGAGAAGCACACCACCGACCGCGACAGCGACGCGATCAGCTACCACTACGACCAGAGCAACGACGTCTACCAGGCGCTGCTCGACGAGCACATGGCCTACTCCTGTGCCTACTTCCGGGAGGACCCGGCCACCGACCCCGGCGCCGCCGACGGCAGCTACACGGTCACCGAGGCGCAGCGGGACAAGCTGGAGCTGGTCTGCCGCAAGCTGGGCCTGCAGCCGGGCATGCGGCTGCTGGACGTCGGCTGCGGCTGGGGCTCGATGATCGTCTACGCCGCCCAGCACCACGGCGTGCACGCCACCGGCGTCACGATCTCGGCCCAGCAGCGCGACCACATCGAGAAGGTCGTCGCCGAGCGCGGCCTGGCCGACCGGGTCACCGTGCGGCTGCAGGACTACCGCGACGTCCCGGTGCCGGCCGAGGGCCCCTACGACGCGATCAGCTCGATCGAGATGAGCGAGCACGTCGGCCAGGAGCAGTACCCGGTGTACGCCGCCACCCTGCACCGGCTGGTCCGCCCCGGCGGCCGGGTGCTGGTGCAGGCGATGAGCCACCCCAGCGCGCCCGGCGGCGGCGCCTTCATCGAGCGCTACGTCGCCCCCGACATGCACATGCGTCCGACCTGGCAGACCGCCGAGATGCTGGCCGCGCCGGGACTGGAGCTGCGCGACGTGGAGAGCATCCGCGAGCACTACGACTGGACCGTGCGGGCCTGGGCGCAGCGGCTGGAGGAGCGCTGGGACGACGTCGCCGGCCTCATCGGCACCGCGGGGGCACGCATCTGGCGGCTGTACCTGGCTGGTGGCGGTCTGACCTTCGCGGAGAACCGGATGGGTGTGGACCAGTTGCTGTTCGCCAAGCCGCGGGCCGACGGCCGCAGCGGCATGCCCGCCACCCGCAGCGCCTGGCACGAGGGCCTGGGCGCCCCCCGCCGGACCACCTGACCGGCCGGGACGAGCGGTGGGGCTGGACTGGGGCGCACTCGGCTGGAGCGCGCTGATCATGCTGGGCGTCCTGCTGGCCGTGTTCACCTGCACCTGGCTGCTGGCCCTGCGGGTGGGCCGGCACGCGGTGGTCGACGTCGTCTGGGGGCTGGGGTTCGTCGTCGTCTCGCTGGTCGGGCTGCTGACCGCGCGCGCCGGTGGCCACGGCGACCTGGGCCGCCAGCTGCTCGTCCTGGCGATGACGGCGGCCTGGGGCATCCGGCTGGCCGTGCACATCGGCCGGCGCAACGGCGACCGGGAGGACCCGCGGTACGAGCAGATCGCGGCCCGCGCCCGGGGGTCGGTGGGGGCGCACCTCTACCGCCGGGTGTACCTGCCGCAGACCGCCGTCCTGTTCGTGGTGTCCCTGCCGCTGCTGGTGGCAGCCTTCACCGAGGGCCCGGCCACGTCCGGGTGGCCGCTGGTGGTGGCCCTGCTCGGCGTCGCCGTGTGGTCGCTGGGCTTCACGTTCGAGACGGTCGGCGACTGGCAGCTCGAGCGGTTCAAGGCCGACCCGGCCAACCGGGGGAAGGTCAACGACCGCGGTCTCTGGCGGTACACGCGCCACCCCAACTACTTCGGCGACGCCTGCGTGATGTGGGGCCTGTGGCTGCCGACGGCGGCGCACTGGTCGGGCTGGGTGTTCGTCGTCTGCCCGGTGCTCATGACCCTGAACCTGGTCAAGGGCTCGGGTGCGGCGATGACCGAGCGACGGATGTCGAGCTCGCGTCCTGGGTTCGCCGACTACGTCGAGCGCACCAGCGGCTTCGTCCCGCTGCCCCCGAAGCGCCGCTGAGACGCAGGACGCCCCCGCAGCCGGTGGCTGCGGGGGCGTCGCGGTGCTCGGTCGATCAGACCTGGGAGGCCTCGTCGACCGTCAGGTTGCGGGTGCGGTTCGGGTCGACCGGGATGCCCGGGCCCATCGTGGTGGAGATGGTGACCTTCTTGACGTAGCGGCCCTTGGCGGCGGACGGCTTGGCCCGCAGCACCTCGTCGAGGGCGGCCGCGTAGTTCTCCACCAGCTTGGTCTCGTCGAAGGAGACCTTGCCGATGACCAGGTGCAGGTTCGACTGCTTGTCGACGCGGAAGTTGATCTTCCCGCCCTTGATGTCGTTGACGGCCTTGGTGACGTCGGGGGTCACGGTGCCGGTCTTCGGGTTCGGCATCAGGCCGCGGGGGCCGAGGATGCGGGCGATCCGGCCGACCTTGGCCATCTGGTCGGGGGTGGCGATCGCGGCGTCGAAGTCCAGGAAGCCGCCCTGGATGCGCTCGATCAGGTCGTCGGAACCGACGACGTCGGCGCCGGCGGCCTCGGCCTCGGCGGCCTTGTCACCGGTCGCGAAGACGATGACGCGGGCGGTCTTGCCGGTGCCGTGGGGCAGGTTGACCGTGCCGCGGACCATCTGGTCGGCCTTGCGGGGGTCGACGCCGAGGCGGATGGCGACCTCGACGGTCGCGTCGTACTTGGTGGTCGACGTCTGCTTCGCCAGCCCCGCCGCCTGCAGCGGGCTGTAGAGCTGCGTGCCGTCGACGAGCTCCGCTGCCTTGCGGAAGTTCTTGCCGTGCTTGGCCATGGTGGTGCTCCTGTCTGCGCCCGCTCGCGCGGGCGGTCGTGTGGTGAACGGGCCTGGGCCGGCCCTCCCACGGTGGTGACGTGCTACTGGACGGTGATGCCCATCGACCGGGCGGTGCCGGCGATGATCTTCTCGGCCTGGTCCAGGTCGTTGGCGTTCAGGTCCTCCATCTTGACCTGGGCGATCTCGCGGACCTGGTCCCGGGTGACCGAGGCGACCTTGGTCTTGTGCGGCTCTCCCGAGCCCTTCTCCACACCGGCGGCCTTCAGCAGCATGCGGGCTGCCGGGGGCGTCTTGGTGATGAAGGTGAAGGAGCGGTCCTCGAAGACCGAGATCTCCACGGGGACGATGTCACCGCGCTGGGACTCGGTGGCGGCGTTGTAGGCCTTGCAGAACTCCATGATGTTGACGCCGTGCTGGCCGAGCGCCGGACCGACGGGCGGCGCGGGGGTGGCCGCACCGGCCTTGATCTGGAGCTTGATGACCGCGGTCAACCGCTTCCTGGGGGGCATGACTTCCTCTTCTTGTCGTTCAGGGGGTGGTGCGGATCAGCCGGGTCAGAGCTTCTGGACCTGGCTGAAGGACAGCTCGACCGGCGTCTCGCGGCCGAAGATGGAGACCAGGACCTGCAGCTTCTGCTGCTCGGCGTTGATCTCGTTGATGGTGGCCGGGAGGGTGGCGAACGGGCCGTCCATGACGGTGACCGACTCGCCGACCTCGAAGTCCACCACGGGGCTGCTGGGCGTGCCGGCCGCGGGCGCGCCGGCCTCGGGGGACGCGGCGGCCTTCGGGGTGGTCGCGGGCACCAGCAGCTTGACGACCTCGTCGAGGCTCAGCGGCGAGGGCCGCGAGGTGGCGCCGACGAAGCCGGTGACGCCGGGGGTGTTGCGCACCGCGCCCCAGGAGTCGTCGGTGAGGTCCATCCGGACCAGCAGGTAGCCGGGCAGCACCTTGCGGTTGACCTGCACCCGCTTGCCGTTCTTGATCTCGGTGACCTCTTCGGTCGGGACCTCGATCTGGAAGATGTAGTCCTCCATGTCGAGGCTGGTGATCCGCGACTCGAGGTTGGTCTTCACCTTGTTCTCGTAGCCGGCGTAGGAGTGGATGACGTACCAGTCGCCGAACGCGCCGGCCAGCGCCTTGCGCATCGCCTCGGCCGGGTCCTCGTCCTCCTCCTCGGCGGTCTCGAGGACCTCCTCGGTGAGCGGGTCGTGGTCGGGGGCGGGCTCCAGCGTGGTGTCCCCGACCAGCGCGTCGTCGACGGCACCGCGGGCGTTGCCGGTGCCGCCGGCGACCGCGTCGGCCATGGGGTTGTCGGCGGTCAGGTCGCCGGTGTCCACCGAGCCCTCGGCCGCACCGGTCTCGCGCACGCCGGTCTCGGCGTCGACGGCACCGGTGGCGGCGTCCACGGCGGCGTCGGCCGTCGGGTCCTCGGTGGCGTCGACGACGTCGTCGTTCTCGCGGGGGTCGGTCACGGGGTGGGTCTCTTTCCTGTGCGTCGGTGGTGCGGGCTCGAGGTCGGTGGGGGTCAGCCGAAGACGGCGATGACGCCCTGGGCGAAGAGGATGTCCAGTCCGGCGACCAGCGCCACCATGAAGGCGACGAAGACGATCACCACGGTGGTGTAGGTGATCAGCTCGCGCCGGCCCGGCCAGATGACCTTGCGCAGCTCGGCGACGACCTCGCGGAGGAAGCGGCCGATGCTGCGCTTCTCGCGCAGCTGCTCGGCGCGCGCCCGCTCGGCCGCGGCCCGGGTCGGGGTCTCGTCCTTCTTGGCCGCGGCGCTGCGGCCGCCGGGCCGGGTGGTGCGGGCCTCGCTGGCCGGCCGGCCACCGGGACGGTCGCGGCGGCGCACGCGGGGGGCGGCCGGCTCGTCGTCCTCGTCGTCGTCGGCGGTGATGGCGCCCCGCCGCCGGCGGGCGGGGGTCGCGACGACCTTGTCCTCGTCGGCGGCCGCCTCCTCGGCGACCTCGTCCTCGGCGGCCTCGAGCTCGGCGGCGTCGTCGACCCCGGGGGTCTCGGCGTCGATCTGCTCGTCGGTCAGCTCGGCGTCGTCGGCGGGCTCGGACCGTGGACGACGGCGCGCGTCCTCGGTGCCCGGCTGCTCGTCGCTCACTGCGCCTCGCCTCGTCGTCGGTGTTCGCGGTCTCGTGGTGGCGGGGCCACCTCCCGGCCGGACCGGCCGGGGTTCGTGCGCCGCTCGGAGGCGGGTCGTGCACACCGCCGGCGGGCCGACGGGCGGGCAGGGGTGACAGGACTTGAACCTGCAGCCTGCGGTTTTGGAGACCGCTGCTCTGCCAATTGAGCTACACCCCTAGGCGGCCGCCGGGGGCGACCACCGGGGGACCTCGACCTGCCGGTGACGTGGACCGACCACTCCAGCGACCAGCACGGGGTGGTACCGGGCACGCCGGTGGCAGGGTCTCGGACCCCAGTGGGGAAGTGTACGTGACGCCGTCCGCGGCCAGCCACCACGGCCCCGGCCCGGGATCAGAGCTGGACGACGGCCCGCGCCAGGGAGAGCACCTTCTCGCCCCCGCTGGTGACGGTGAGGTCCACCCGGACCCGGTCGTCGTCCAGCAGGGCGGCCACCCGGCCGGCCACGACGACCTCGGCACCCCGGTCGTCGTCGGGGACGACGACGGGACGGCTGAAGCGCACCGAGTACTCGACCAGGGCCCCGGGGTCACCGGCCCAGGACGTGACGGCGCGGGCGGCCAGGCCCGCGGTGAGCATGCCGTGGGCGATGACGCCGGGCAGGCCGACCTCGGTGGCCACCCGCTCGTTCCAGTGGATGACGTTGAAGTCCCCGGACGCGCCGGCGTAGCGGACCAGGTCGGCGCGGGTGACCTGCGAGGTCTGCGGCGGGAGCTCGGTGCCGACCTCGACGTCGGCGGCGCGGACGACGGCGGCCATCAGGCGCCCCGCGCCACGAGCATCGCGCTGGTCCGGCAGACCGGCTCGCCGTCCTCGGTGGCCAGGTCCACGCGGGTGGTGAGCATGTCGTTGCCGGCCACGCTGCGCACGGCCTCGATCGACGCGGTGGCGACCAGCCGGTCGCCGGCCCGGATCGGGCGGTGGTGGACGAACCTCTGCTCGCCGTGCACGACGCGGCTGTAGTCGATGCCGACGTCGGGGTCGTCGAGGACCACGTCGCCGGCCCCCAGGCTCAGCACGACGGCGAACGTGGGCGGGGCGACGACGTCGGGGTGGCCGGCCGCGCGGGCGGCATCGGGGTCGCGGTAGACCGGGTCGTCGTCACCGAGGGCGCGGGCGAACTCGGCGATCTTCTCCCGGCCCACCTCGTAGACGGCGGAGGGCGGGTAGCTGCGCCCGACCAGTCCTGGGTCCAACGCCATGCTCCCGCCCTCCGTCGTCCGAGCCTGCTGGGGTCAGCGGGTCTCGCGGTGGATCGTGTGCTTCTTGTCCGTGGGGCAGTACTTCTTCAGCTCGAGCCGGTCGGGGTCGTTCCGACGGTTCTTGCGAGTGATGTAGTTGCGGTTCTTGCACTCCTGGCACGCCAGGGTGATCTTCGGACGGACATCGGTGGCTGCCATGAGCGTTTCCTCGCCTTGTTCTGGGATGACGTGCGCGGGATGGTCCCCCACACGGCGACGGACCCCGGGGAGCGGGGTCCGTCAGGAGTAGCGGCGACCGGACTTGAACCGGTGACACAACGATTATGAGCCGTTTGCTCTACCAGGCTGAGCTACGCCGCCGGGATGACCGTGCGGCCCGATCTGTCGACTGGACCGGCTGGTCGGAGCCCCTTTACGGAATCGAACCGTAGACCTTCTCCTTACCATGGAGACGCTCTGCCGACTGAGCTAAAGGGGCCTGCCTGCTCCGCGGGACACAGTACCCGGCGCCTCGCGGCGCCGCGTGCGTGCCCCTCTCGGAGCGTGCTGGAGAACCCTAGCAAACGCTCACGAGCGCACGAACAGCCGGCGGTGCGGGGCCCCCGGCGCGGCGGACCGGACGCCGGTGCGGGCCAGCAGCCAGTTCTCCAGCCGGTCGTCGGGCAGCGGGCGGCTGACCAGGAAGCCCTGCAGCTTGTCGCAACCCATCTCGGCCAGCAGGTCGCGGGTCACCTCGTCCTCGACGCCCTCCGCGACGACGCGCAGGCCCAGGTTGTGGGCGAGCTCGACGATCGAGCGGGCGATGAAGGACTCGCTCTGGCTGGTGGACATGCCGAGCACGAAGGACTTGTCGATCTTCAGCTCGTCGATGGGGAGCTGGCGCAGCTGGGACAGCGAGGAGTAGCCGGTGCCGAAGTCGTCCATGGACAACCGCAGGCCCAGGGAGTGCAGGTCGGCCAGCACCGTGGAGTTGCGCACCGAGTCGTCGACGACGATGCCCTCGGTGAGCTCGAGGGTGAGCAGCGACCCGGGGACGCCGTGCCGCCGCAGCGCCGCGCGCACCCGGTCGACCAGGTCGGGTTCGGCCAGGCACTTGGCGGAGAGGTTGACCGCGACCGACAACGCGATGTCCTGGTCCAGCCAGCGCCGGCAGCGCTCCAGGGCCAGGTCGAGGACGTAGTCGGTGACCGCGCCGATGCGGCCGATCTGCTCGGCCAGGCCGATGAAGTCGTCCGGCGGCACGTTGCCGTAGCGGGGGTGCGCCCACCGGACCAGCGTCTCCACCGAGACGATGTCGGAGGTGCGGGTGTCCACGATGGGCTGGAAGACCACGGTGATCTGCTTCTCGGCCATCGCGGACTCCAGCTCGGTGCCCAGCTGCAGGCGGCGCAGGCTCTGCTGGTCCAGCACGGGGTGGTAGCTGGCCACCCCGCCGGAGCTGTGGCCGGCCAGCAGCGCGACGTCGGCGCGCTGCATGAGGGTGCCGGAGGTGTCCCCGTGCACCGGGGCAGCGGCGACGCCGAAGGTGAGCAGGACGTCGAGGTCCAGTCCGGCCACCCGCGCCCGCGTGGCCGCGGCGTCGCGCAGCCGGCGGGCGGCCCGCTCGGTGGCCGGCAGGCTCAGCCCGGGCAGCAGGACGGCGAACTGACCGCCCTCCATCCGGGCCACGAGGGCGCTGGGCGGGGCGTGCTCCCGCAGCAGGCCGGCGGTGACCAGCAGCAGCTCGTCGCTGGCGGCGTGGCCGAGGGTGTCGGTGACGTCGGTGTAGTTGTCCAGCGAGGCGAAGACCAGGCCTGCGCGCACCTCACCGGGCTCGGCGGACAGCAGGGCGTCGATCTCCACGGCCAGGCGCTGCCGGTTCGGCAGACCGGTCAGCGCGTCGTGGTCGGCGTCGTAGCGGATGCGGGTGAGCAGCTGCTGCTGGCGGATGGCGGCGTTGACGTGGGTCAGCATCGAGTCCAGCGCCGCCCGGTCGCCGGACTCGAAGGAGACGACGTCGCTCTGCCGGTCGCAGACCTCGAGGTACCCGTACTCCCCCGCCGCGGTCACGATCGGTGCGCCCAGCACCTCTTGCGCGTCTCGCCGCTGCAAGGCGGTGAGTTCCTCGCCCGTGGCACGCGGAAGCGAGACCAGAACCGGCCCACCGCGTTGGGGATCGACCGCGAGACGCCGGATCAGGTCGTCGGGGTCGCTGGGGCCGTCGTACCAGGGCGCGGCGCCACCGGCCCGGTCCACGACCAGACGCGGCTCCTGGTCGAGGTACGGGGGCAGCCAGAGGGCCACGCGGTCGGCGTTCAGGAGTTCGCGGACGGCGACGACGATCTGCCGCACGCCGGCCTCGTCGGAGCTGACCTCCTCGACCTGGCGCGCGAAGTCGTAGACCTGCTGCAAGCTGCGCCGCTCCCGGTTCACCCGCGCCGTCTGCCGGAACAGCACAAGCGCAGCAGCGACGAGCGGCAGGACGACGACGAGGGTCCAGATGGTGAACTGCAGGAGGAGCAGCCCTGCGATGCCGATCCCGACACCGAGGACCGGCAGCGCGACACCGGGCCCGACCGTGGCCTTCCAGAAGTCCCAGCCGGGCGGATGGGCGGTCAGCGTGATCGCGACGGCCACGAGCACCGTCCCGACGGCGCCTGCGCAGACCAAGGCCACGAGCAGGTACAGCCACGCCCTCGGATCGGTCAGCCGGGCGGCAGGGAAGGCATCGATCACCACGGCGGCGACGGCCACCTCGAGCACCCCGACAGCGAGGTTGAACACCATCTTCGGGGGTGTGTAGCGCTGGTAGCTCAGCGCCACGGCCATCGCGGCGAACCGCCCCACGGCGGTCCAGAACCCGCCCATCTCGACGAGGCCGACCACCAGCACGAGGTCCATGAACGAGAAGGTCCACGTCTGCCGACCGAACTCGATGTGCAGCGGTACGGACTCTGCCAGCAGGCCACCGGCGAAGACGAGGAGAAGCACCCACCACGAGACGGGGCCGACCGACGGGCCGAGCGCGGGCACGGCTACTACGGCGGTCAGGACCACCGCGATGGCGGTGGGCGTCCACGACCGCCGGAGCACGGGCACTCGCCGCGTCTCGGGGAGGGTCGGGACCTCGGCCAACGTCATCCTGCCTGTTAGTAGCGGCGTCCGGCCGAGGCTAACAGTCAGTGACGGCGATACCAGGCGTCCTCACCCGTGCGGGGCACCCGTCATCGGTGCGAACGCCCCGCTCGCCTCAACGGCGGACTGGCATCAGCTCCACTTGCTCGAACGGCTCCACTTGCTCGACCGGCTCCACTTGCTCGACCGGCTCCACTTGCTCGACCGACCGGCAGTGGACATGGCGGTGGTGCTGGACATGACGCCTCCTCAGGCATGGGTGGACTGCACAGGTGCGGCAGCCGCCCACGCGGGGGCAGAGCAAGGTCGGCACGGACCGCTACGAGGAGCGTCGCGACCTGTCACCCGTCCGAGCAACTCGTTGACATCACGACCGGGTGACGCGTGGTCGCGTCGCTACTCTGCGTCGAAGCTTAACGACCTCAAGTCACCAGTTCCGGTGACACCCGTCCGGTTCGCGGGCGTGTCGGGCCCGTTGCCGCCTATCGGGGTGGGGACCGTGACCGACAGGCCGCCGTGACACGCGCGAGGTCGGCACCGCGCCTGCAGAGGCGTCGTGTCGTGACGGTGAGCCACTGCCCGTGGCCGCGCCGTCGTGGGGGCCGGTCCAGGCGTGCCACCCGCGGGCTGCGGCGGGTCAGAGCAGCCGGGCGACGGGTGAGCCGCCTCGTCGCAGCTCGGCGACCGGTGACAGGACGTCGGGCGGGGCCACCGCGCCCTCCGCCAGGGGCGGAGGGAGCCGCAGCGCACGCGCCACCTGCTCGTAGGCCAGCCCGGCGGCCCCCGGACGCCCCACCAGCAGCGTGGCCGCCGCCTGCGCCCCCTGCGCGCCGACCGGACCCGGGGCGGCCGGTCGGTCGGTCGCCCCGAAGCCGACGGCGCCGAGCACCGTGTCGACCGCCGGGCCGAGCACCATCGGCGTCGTCCCCGGTACCAGGGAGAAGACCAGCTCCAGCTCCGTGCGGAGGAACGACTGGTCCACGGCGTGCGCGTCGGCCTGCGCCGTGCCCACCAGGTACCCGACGGTGGCGGCGTGGTCCTGCAGGGCGGTGACGGCGCCGACCAGCACCGCGGCGTCGACGCCGGGCGGGGGTGCCTGCACGAGCTCCAGCAGCGTCGGCCCCGCCACCCGGGCGGCCGGTTCCTCGGCCAGCAGCGCCGCGGCCCCGGCGAG
Organism: Klenkia sp. PcliD-1-E; assembly: GCF_024124375.1. Lineage (GTDB taxonomy): Bacteria > Actinomycetota > Actinomycetes > Mycobacteriales > Geodermatophilaceae > Klenkia. The sequence continues at coordinate 8,652 of NZ_JAMXRZ010000047.1, read as the reverse complement.
CAGGGTCACCGCCCCGGGCGCGGCCGGGTCGAGCAGGCCGGTGACCAGCGGGTCCGGGTGCGCCGCCACCGCCGCGGCGAGCACGGGGGCCACCCGCGACCAGGTCCCCGGCAGCGCGGTGACCACGTGGTCGGCACCGGGCACCAGCGGCGCGCCGACGGAGGTCAGCGCGGCGACGGCGACCACCGGTGCGGAGCCGTCGCCGGCAGCGAGGCCCACCAGGTCGGCGAGCGCTGCACTGTCGCATCGGGCCCGGCGCCGCTAGCGTCGGGGCGATCACACCCGAGTTCGGGAGGTCACATGGAGATCGTGGTCCGAGGTCGCAACGTCGAGGTGCCCGAGCACTTCCGGCAGCACGTCGAGGACAAGGTCGGCCAGCTGGAGCGCTTCGACGCCAAGATCGAGCGCTTCGACGTGGAGCTGCTCCACGAGAAGAACCCGCGGCAGTCGGCGAACTGCCAGCGGGTCGAGATCACCCTGCGCGGCAAGGGTCCCGTGGTCCGCGCCGAGGCCTGCGCGGCGGACTTCCAGTCCGCCCTGGACGCCTCGGTCGCCAAGCTGGAGAACCGGCTGCGCCGGGCGGCCGACCGCCGCCGGGTGCACCACGGCCGGCGCACCCCCGCCAGCCTGCGGCTGGACGGCTCGGCCGCGGCCGCCGCCCTCGACGAGCTCGACCAGCAGCTCGCCGCGCCCGCCCCGGCCGAGCCCGAGGAGAACCTGCCCGGGCGGGTCGTCCGCGAGAAGCAGCACCCGGCGACCCCCATGACGGTGGACCAGGCGCTGCACGAGATGGAGCTCGTCGGACACGACTTCTTCCTCTTCGCCTGCGCCGAGACCGGCCAGCCGACCGTGGTCTACCGCCGGCACGCCTACGACTACGGCCTCATCCGGCTCGCCGGCGTCCCGGCCACCGGGGCGGCCGGCCCCGCGGCGAAGGAACCCGCGCGCGTCTGAGGCAGCGCACCGCGGTGGCCCGTCCTGCTCGGCAGGGCGGGCCGCCGTCGCGTCAGAGGTTCCCGAGCACCCGGTCGACGGCGATCTCCAGCACCACCCGCGCGGGGTTCTCCCGCGGCTGGCGGTACCGGGCGGCGTAGCGGGCCACCGCGTCGGCCACCGACGCCGGGTCATCCCGCAGGGTCGCGGCACCCTCCAGGGTCACCCACCGCCGGCCGTCGACCGAGCAGACCGCCACGCGCGCGGTGCCGCCGCCGGCCCGGACGTGCCGGGCCTTGACCGACGTGCCCGAGGTGATGACCCGGGCGGTGCCCGTCGTCGGGTCCAGGGTCACCCCGACCGGGACGACGTGCGGGGTGCCGTCGGCACGCAGCGTGGTCAGCGTCGCCAGGTGCCGCTCGGTGAAGAAGGTGCGCAGGTCCTCGGAGAACTCGGCTCGGGTCACCGCCGCAGCCTAGAGGCGCACCGGACCCGGCGGTCCGACCTGCGCAAGCGTCGTTGGCGGGGCAGGATCGGCGGCGTGGAGCTGCAGGGAGCGCGGGTGTGGGTGGTCGGGGCGAGCGGCGTGCTGGGGGGTGCGCTGGCCCGGGGGCTGGCCGACGCGGGGGCCCGGCTCTCGGTCGCCGGTCGGGACGCCGACCGGACGGCGGCGCTGGCCGCCGAGCTGGGTGGGGTGCCCTCGCAGGTGCTCGACGCCGTCGACGTGGAGTCCGGCCGGGCCGCCGCGCAGGCCGCCGCCGAGGCGCTGGGCGGGCTGGACGCCGTGGTCGTGGCCACCGGGGTGGTCGCCTTCGGGCCCGCTGCCGAGGCCGACGACGCCGTCGTCGAGGAGCTGTTCGCGGTGAACACCCTGGGCCCGATGAGCCTGGTGCGGGCCGCGCTGCCGCAGCTGGCCGACGGCGGGGCGGTGGTGCTGCTGTCGGCGATCGTCGCCGACGCGCCGACGCTGCAGATGGCCGAGTACTCCGCGTCCAAGGCGGCCCTGTCGGCGTGGGCGTCGGTGCTGCGCCGCGAGCTGCGCGCCCGCAAGGTCACGGTGCTGGACGTCAAGCCGCCGCACGTGGACACCGGCCTGGTCGACCGGGCCCTGGCCGGGGAGCCGCCGAAGCTGCCCGAGGGGTTCGACCGGCAGGCGGTCGTGGACGCCGTCCTGGCCGGGATGCGCGTGGGCGCCAGGGAGGTCGCGCTCGACCCGAAGGCCGGGGAGCTCGTCCTGCGCTGAGCCGGGGCGGTGGCGGGACCGCACTACATTGGTCCCGTGGTGTTCTCCAAGATCCTGCGCGCCGGTGAGGGCAAGCTCCTGCGGCGGCTGTCCAAGATCGCGGACGCGGTCGAGTCCCTCGAGGCCGACGTCGTCGACCTGACCGACGCCGAGCTGCGCGCCAAGACCGACGAGTTCAAGGAGCGCTACGCCGACGGGGAGTCGCTGGACTCCATGCTCCCCGAGGCCTTCGCGGTGGTCCGCGAGGGCGCCGGCCGCACCCTGGGCCAGCGGCACTACCGCGTGCAGCTGATGGGCGGCGCGGCGCTGCACCTGGGCAACATCGCCGAGATGCGCACCGGTGAGGGCAAGACCCTGACCGGCGTCCTGCCGGCCTACCTCAACGCCCTGACCGGCGACGGCGTGCACGTCGTCACCACCAACGACTACCTGGCCAAGCGCGACGCCGAGTGGATGGGCCGGGTGCACCGGTTCCTGGGCCTGTCGGTGGGCACGATCCTGTCCGGGGAGAAGCCGGCCCAGCGCCGCGAGCAGTACCTCTGCGACATCACGCACGGCACCAACAACGAGTTCGGCTTCGACTACCTGCGCGACAACATGGCCTGGGCCAAGGGCGACCTGGTCCAGCGCGGCCACCACTTCGCGATCGTCGACGAGGTCGACTCCATCCTCATCGACGAGGCCCGCACCCCGCTGATCATCAGCGGCCCGGCCGAGCAGTCGGCCAAGTGGTACGGCGAGTTCGCGCGCATCGCCCCGCTGCTGAAGAAGGACCGGCACTACGAGGTCGAGGAGAGCAAGCGCACCGTCGCCATCACCGAGGAGGGTGTCGAGTTCGTCGAGGACCAGCTCGGCATCGACAACCTCTACGAGGCGGTCAACACCCCGCTGATCGGCTACCTGAACAACGCGCTGAAGGCCAAGGAGCTCTTCCACCGCGACCAGGAGTACATCGTCACCAACGGCGAGGTGCTCATCGTCGACGAGTTCACCGGCCGCGTGCTGGCCGGCCGCCGCTACAACGAGGGCATGCACCAGGCCATCGAGGCCAAGGAGAAGGTGGCGATCAAGGACGAGAACCAGACCCTCGCCACGATCACGCTGCAGAACTACTTCCGGCTCTACGAGAAGCTGTCCGGGATGACCGGCACCGCCCAGACCGAGGCGGCCGAGCTCAACCAGACCTACAAGGTCGGCGTCGTGCCGATCCCGACGAACAAGCCGATGGTCCGCGAGGACCGCTCCGACGTCATCTACAAGACCGAGAAGGCCAAGTTCGAGGCCGTCGTCGACGACATCGCCGAGCGGGTCGAGGCCGGTCAGCCAGTGCTGGTCGGCACCGCGTCGGTCGAGAAGTCCGAGGTCGTCAGCAAGTACCTGCTCAAGCGCGGCATCCCGCACGAGGTGCTCAACGCCAAGAACCACGCCCGGGAGGCCGCGATCGTGGCCCAGGCCGGGCGGCTGGCCGCGGTCACCGTGGCCACCAACATGGCCGGCCGCGGCACCGACATCCAGCTCGGCGGGAACCCGGAGGTCATCGCCGACGACGAGCTGCGTGCCCGGGGGCTGAGCCCGACGGAGACCCCCGAGGAGTACGAGGCCGCGTGGGACGACGCGCTGGCGCAGGCCAAGGAGCAGGTCGCCAAGGAGCACGAGGAGGTCGTCGAGGCCGGCGGCCTGTACGTGCTGGGCACCGAGCGGCACGAGAGCCGCCGCATCGACAACCAGCTGCGCGGCCGCTCGGGCCGCCAGGGCGACCCGGGGGAGTCCCGCTTCTACCTGTCGCTGGGCGATGACCTGATGCGCCGGTTCAACGGCCCGATGCTCGAGTCGATGATGACCACCCTGCGGGTCCCCGAGGACCAGCCGATCGAGTCCAAGATGGTCAGCCGGGCGATCCGGTCGGCGCAGACCCAGGTCGAGCAGCAGAACTTCGAGACCCGCAAGGACGTCCTGAAGTACGACGAGGTGCTCAACCGGCAGCGCACGGTCATCTACGACGAGCGCCGCAAGGTGCTCGACGGCGAGGACCTGCACGAGCAGGTCGAGTCGATGCTCGACGACGTCGTCGGCGCCTACGTCGACGGCGCCACCGAGGCCGGCTACGCCGAGGACTGGGACCTCGAGCAGCTGTGGACCGGCCTCCGGGCGCTCTACCCGGTGGGCACCACCATCGAGGAGCTGCTCGACGAGCACGCCGAGGGTGATCAGTCCGCGCTGTCCGCCGAGGTCCTCAAGCGCGAGCTGCTGGCCGACGTGCAGGCCCAGTACGAGGTGCGCGAGGAGGCCCTCGGCAGCGAGGTCACCCGCGAGCTCGAGCGCCGGGTGCTGCTCAGCGTCCTGGACCGCAAGTGGCGCGAGCACCTCTACGAGATGGACTACCTGCGGGCCGGCATCCACCTGCGCGCGATGGCCAACCGCGACCCGGTCGTGGAGTACCAGCGCGAGGGCTACGACATGTTCAACGCCATGCTGGACGGCATCAAGGAGGAATCGGTCGGCTTCCTGTTCAACCTGGAGGTCAAGACCAAGGAGCAGCAGGAGGCCGAGGCCAAGGCCAAGCAGGACGCCGCCGAGGCCGAGGCGCTGGCCCGGGCCCAGGCCGGCAACGACCGGGTCCTGGCCCGGCAGGCCGCGGCCCGCGCCCAGCAGGCGATGAAGCCCCAGCCGACCGCCAGTGCCCGGCGCGCACCTGCTGCCGAGCCCACTGCCGAGCCGGCTGCCGAGCCGGTGGGCACCGGCACCGGCCCGGAGCTGGCGGTCAAGGGCCTGGAGACCCCGAAGCCGGCCGCCGGGCTGACCTACTCCGCGCCCGGCCTGGACTCCTCGGCGCAGGAGGGCCGCACCGGCAAGGCCGGCGCGGCCAAGTCGGCCACGGTGACCGGCTCCAAGGCGCCGGCGCGCAACGCGCCGTGCCCGTGCGGCTCGGGCAAGAAGTACAAACAGTGCCACGGGAGTGCTTCGCACCAGTGACGGCGTGGTCCGGCTGCGCCGGGCTCGCTCCTGATCCGGTCGAGCGAGGCGGGATGCTCCGCATGCCGCCCGCTCAACCGACCTGGAGGGCGGTGCACTTCCAGCCGCCCTCCACGACCTCCAGCCGGGCTGCCACCGCGTGCGCCCGGCCGTTGCGCCGGGCCACGGCGCAGACCTCGGCGACCCCCTCCACCGGCTCGGCCACCCGCACCGCGCCGACCAGCAGCGGCCCGGTGCCCTCGACGCACCACCGCGGCCGCCGGCCCTGGCTGATCGCGCTGAACACCGGGAGGGTGTAGGCCGAGCGCAGCTGCGCGAAGGGCCGACGCCCCCCGAAGGCCTCCAGGGTCATGGTCACCAGCCGGTGCGCGACCGGTCCGGGATCGGGCAGGCCGCGGCGCCGCACGGGCACGGGCTGCGGCGGGCCCGGCCGCGGACCGGGCAGCAGGTGCGGCCGGGGCGAGGGCACCCCGGGCCGCAGCAACCGGGTCACCGGCGCGGGGTCCAGCGCCGGGCCGGGGGTCTCGACCAGGCGCAGCCGGACCTGCCGCCAGGGGTCGGGGGCCGGTGCGGTCAGCGGGGCCGGGGTGCTCATCGGGTCTCTCCTCGGGTGTGCGGAACGGGGTCGGGTCAGGGGGCGCGCAGGACCTGGCCGGGCAGCAGCAGGTCGGGGTCGGGGCCGATCACCGCGGCGTTGGCCCGCCACCACGCCTGGACGGCGGCCGCCACGGCGACGTCGTCGGGCTCGGCGCCGTGCTCGGCCAGCCGCCCGGCCGCGATGTCCCACAGGCAGTCGCCACGGACGACGACGTGCGCGTCCGCGGGGGCCGGGGCCGGCCAGTCGGGCACGGGTGCCGGCCAGTCGGGCACCGGGGGCAGTGCGCCGTCGGTGGCCGTGGCGGTGTCCTCCGTGCCGGGGGCGACCTGGTGCGCGGCGGCCACCGCCAGCGGGGGCCCGGGGGTGAGGACGACGACCGGGGCCGTGGCCAGCGACAGGCCCACCGCGACGGCCGCCGCCCGGCGCAGCGCCGCCGGCAGCACCAGGTGCAGCAGGGGTACCGCCACCCGGGCGAGGGGCCGCGGACCGCAGCTGGCGACGGTGAGCAGCAGGCCCAGTGCGCCCCACGCCCAGCACGCCGCGGCCAGCGCCCACGCCACCGGGACGAGCAGCGCGTCGGGGCCCGCGGTGTCGACGACGCGCTGCGGGTCGGCGAGCAGGGCGGACCAGGCGGCCGGGTCGGGGGCGAGGGCGTGCAGCCCGGCCCCGGCCAGCAGCACGACGAGCGTGCTGGTGGCCCAGCGCTGCACCGACATCGTGTCCTCCTCGGGGTCGCCCGTCAGCGAACACGACCATCGCAACCAAACGCAAGCAAATGCACGAGTCTGTGGATGGGTAGGGTCCAGCCATGCGCTGGGAGCAGCTGTTCGCCGACCTCGAGGCGGCCTTCGTGGCCGAGCAGGCCGCGGCCGAGGACCTGGGCTCCCGGACGCGGGCCGAGGTGGGTGCCGTGCTGCTGGCCGACCGGCTGCGCGGAGCCGTGGGGCGCGACGTCCGGCTGGACTGCGGCGGTGCGGGCCGGGTGGCCGGTCGTCTGGTCGACGTCGGCCCCGACTGGCTGCTGGTGGCCGGCGAGCGCGGTCAGGACCTCCTGGTCGCGACCGGCCGGGTCCGCGCGGTCCAGGGCCTGGGTCCGGTGACGGCGCCGGCCGACGAGCCCGGCGCGGTGGCCCGGGCGTGGGACCTGCGCCGGGCGGTGCGCGCACTGGCCCGGGACCGGGCGGTGGTGCGGTGCGTGCTCGACGACGGGACCGTGCTGACCGGCACCGTCGACCGGGTCGGCGCGGACTTCCTGGAGCTGGCCGAGCACCACCTGGACGAACCCCGCCGGCGCACGGCGGTCACGTCGGTGCGTGCGGTGGTGCTCGGCGCGGTCGCCCTGCTGGTCTCGCCCGGCGTGGGCTGAGCGGGGTCAGGCGTCCTGCGTGCGCTCCTCGGTGGCGGCGTCGGCCCGCCCGGGCTCCGGCGGCGGGGTCGACCCGCGGGCCTCGGCGTACTTCTGCTGGATGAAACGCTCGAGCTCGTCGCGCTCGACCCGCCACTGGCCCCGCCCGCCGATCTGGATGGCGATGAGCTCCTTGCGCCGCACCAGGGCGTAGGCCTGCGACCACGAGACGTTGAGCGTCTCGGCGACGTCGTCGAGGGTCAGGAAGCGGGGCGTGGCCATCGGGATCGGGTGTCTCCCTCCAGAGATGGCCGCCAGTCTGGCACCTGCGACCTGACCCGGGAGGGTGGGTCCACAGGTCGATCCGTCCACAGGCACTGCACGCCGACCGCGTCGTCGGTCATCATCTGCACCTGTTCGCGCCCGAACGGCCGCGACCGCGACGAACGGGGACCAGATGACGGGCAGTGCGCTGCTGGGCGCCGAGGCACCGGGCACGCCACCGGCCGGCCCGGTGCCCCGGCGCGTCCGCCCGCCGCGCTGGCTGGACCTGCGGCTGGTGCTCGGTGTCCTGCTCGTGCTGGGTTCGGTGCTCGTCGGCGCCCGGGTGGTCACCGCCGCCGGCGCCACCGTGCCCGTGTGGGCCGCCGCCGGCGACCTGGCCGCGGGCACGGTGCTGGCCCCCGACGACCTCGTCGCCGTGCAGGTGCGCCTGGACGACGTCGCCGCCGGCTACCTGGCCACCTCCACCGACCCCGCCGGGCAGGTTCTCGCCCGTGCGGTGCTCACCGGCGAGCTGCTCCCGCGCGCCGCCCTGGAACCGGTGTCCGAGCAGGTCCAGCTCGCGCTGCCCGTCCAGGCGGGGTACGCCCCACCGGGGCTGGCCCGCGGTCAGCGGGTGGACGTCTACGCCGTGGCCGACCCCGCGGCGGGGGCCACCGACACCTCGGGCGAGGTGTCCCTCGTGCTGGCCGGTGCGCCCGTGCAGGCGGTGTCCGGCCGCGGCGAGGGCGTGCTGTCCGCCGCCACCACCACGATCCAGGTGGTCGTCGGGCTGGCCGGGGACGACGTGCCCGGCGTGCTGTCGGCCATCGGCGGCCGCGCGCTGGTCGTCGTCGTCCGCGACGGCACCACCGGGACCGGCCCGGCCACCGGGCCCACGGCACCCGTGCCCGCCCCGTCCGCCCCGGCGCCCGTGCCCACCACCGCGGGCCCCACCGGCTGATGGCGCTGCAGGTCTTCACCGCCACGACCGGGGCGGCGTGGGAGTCCGAGCTCGTCGGGGCGCTGGACCGCGCCGATCACGGCGTGGTCGTCGTCCGCCGGTTCGTCGACCTCGCTGACCTGCTCGCCGCGGCCGGCACGGGGACCGGGCAGGCCGTCCTGCTCTCGGCCGAGCTGCGCCGGCTGGACGGCGACGCCGTGGCCCGCCTGCTGGCCGCCGGGGTGGCCGTGGTCGGGCTGGTCGAGCCCGGCGACGACGCCGCGGCGGAACGGCTGCACCGGCTCGGGGTGGGCCGGGTGCTGCCCGCCGACACCGACGCGGCCGGCATCGCCGCC
>NZ_JAMXRZ010000046.1 GCF_024124375.1 Klenkia sp. PcliD-1-E | reverse complement strand
TGCCGGTCGGGGCCGCGCCCGTCGGACTCGCGCCCGTGGTCGGGGCGGACGTCGGGCCCGCGCCGGTGGTGGGCGCCGTCGTCGGGGTGGGCGCGGTGGCGACGGTCAGCGGGGCGGCCGACGCTCGGCCGAGCGGTGCGCCGTCCTGCAGCAGCTGCACGGTGAGCACGTAGCGGCCCTCGGTCAGCGTGGTCGACGGTGCCAGCACCAGCGTCCCCGAGCCCGGCCCGCGCGCGCCCAGCGGGACGGCGACGGTACCGGTGTCGTCGGTGGTCCGGGTGCTGCCGTCCACGACGAGGGGCTGCCCGGACACCGCGTACACCTGGCCGCCCAGCCGCATGCCCAGCCCGAGGACGGCGGTGTAGTCACCGGCGGGCAGGTTCGTGCTGCTGGTCAGCGACGGGGTCAGCGCGCCGGGGGAGCCGGTCATGCCGGTGAAGGTCCAGCCCACCTGCTGGCTGCCCAGCGCGGCGAGGCCGTCCAGGCTCAGCCGGCCGCCGGTCACCGATCGGCCGGCGAGGGCCGGCACCGGGTCGACGTCGGCCAGCAGCGCCTGCTTGAGCTCCGCGGCGGTCGCGGTGGGCATGAGGCTGCGGTACATCGCGACGGCGGCGGCGACCTCGGGCGCGGCGATCGAGGTGCCGCTGACCAGCCGGTACCCGCCGTCGTACCAGGTGGTGAACACGAGCGTGCCCGGCGCGGCCAGGTCGACCGAGGTGGCCCCCCAGGCGGAGAAGGAGGACAGGGTGTCCGCCGCGGACGAACTGGCCACCGAGATGATCGCGGGGTCCGGGAGGGAAGCCGGGTACATCGGCACGGCGTCGCGGTTCGCGCTGTCGTTGCCGGCCGCGGCGACGACCAGCACACCCCGGGACCCGGCGTAGGCGACCGCCGAGGTCAGTGCCGCGCTGGTCGAGGGCCCGCCCCAGGAGGCGTTGATGACCGTGGCGCCGTGGTCGACGGCGTAGTGGATGGCCTGGGCGCCGAGGTTCATGTCGACCCGGTCCCCGGTGCCGATGACCAACGGCATGATCGTGACCCCGGGTGCCACCCCGGCGGAGCCGATGCCGTTGCCCGCCCGCGCCGCGATGACGCCGCTCACGCTGACCCCGTGCGAGCCGCTGTCGGTCGCATCCGTGATCGGGGCGTTGCGGGTGAAGTCCCACCCGTTGCAGTCCCCGGCCAGCCCGTTGCCGTCGACGTCGGCCGTCCCGCAGGGCTCGGCGGGGTTGCTCCACAGCGCGCCGGCCATGTCGGGGTGGTCCAGGTCGTAGCCGGAGTCGAGCACGGCCACCACCTCGCCGGCGCCGAGGGTGGACGCCCAGCCGGCGGTGGCGTCGAGGTCGGCGTCCCGGATGCCGCTCTGGTTGTAGAAGTTGCTGCCGGTGTTCTCCAGGTTCCAGCCGTAGGTCGACCAGTAGGGGTCGGTGGGGTCGACGAATAGCTCTCCCGAGACCGACGGCTCCACGCTCAGCACCCCGGGGATCGCCGACAGCCCGGTGGGGTCGGCGGACTCGGTGGCCACCAGGACGGTGCCGTCGAACAGCGGCTGGGCGTTGACCACCCCCGGGACCGCCGCCGCGGCGGTGACCAGCGCGGCCGGGTCCGCGGTGCCGAGCACCCAGCGGCTCAGCCCGTCCCCGGGCCCCCAGCCCTCGGCGACCGGGACGTCGGGCAGGCGCAGGGTGTCGGCGACCGCGGCGGCGGCGAAGCCCACCACGATCGTCGCGGCCATGCCCGCCGCGACGACCCGGCGGTCGGTGGTCCAGCTGGTGCGCACGCGTGTCCTCCTGCGGGTGCGCCCGGTGCACACCTCGGGCAGGTCATCGACCACGACGGGCGGCGACCTGAACGGATCCACCCGTCCGGATGAGACGGCGGCCCGAGGGCTACTGGCGCATCGCGGACAGGAAGCCGGTCATCTCCGAGCTGAGCTGCTCGGCCAACCGCGACAGGCCCGTCTGGTCGGCGCCGGCCAGCGAGGCCGAGCCGTCGACGGCGGCCGCGATGCCCTCCACCAGGCCGGTCATCGCCAGCACGGTGTCCCCGACCGAGCTCATCACCGCGGCCACGTCGTCGCAGGAGGCCTGGATGGCCGCGACCTGCTCGGTGACCTTCTCGGTGGCCCGGCCGGTCTGGTCGGCCAGGTCCTTGACCTCGCTGGCCACCACGGCGAACCCGCGGCCGGCCTCCCCGGCGCGGGCGGCCTCGATGGTCGCGTTGAGCGCCAGCAGCCGGGTCTGCCCGGCCACGCTCTCGATCAGCGCGATGACCTGGGCGATCTCCTGGGAGGAACGGGTGAGGGAGTCGATGGTGCCGCGGGCGGCGTCGACCTCCGTGCTGGCCGCACCGGCCGCGCCGGTGAGGCCGGACGCGGTGGCCGACAGCTCGGTGGCGGCGGTGGCCACGCCCTCCGACGTCGCCAGCACCACCGACTCGAACTGGTCGGCGAGCTCCAGCCGGGACGCCGCGGCGGCGTCCACCCGCCCGGCGGAGGCCTTCATCGCGTCGCGGGCGTCGTTGATGGTGGCCGCGCTGCGGCGGAAGGAGCCGGGCAGGCCGGTGAGCAGCACCTTGCGGTGGTAGCGGCCCTCCGAGGCCGAGGTCAGCGATGCGCTGGCCTCGCGGACGAAGGCGTCGGACACGTCCAGCACCCGGTTGACCTCGTCGCGCAGCGCGACCAGCTCGGGCACGTCGGCCGACCCGGGGACGGGGACGGCGCGGGCCTCCAGGTCACCGCGGGCGGCGGACGCCAGGTCCTGGGTCAGCTGGCGCACGAACGCGCGGTAGACGGCGAGCTCGGCGGCGTCGGAGGACGACCCGCCACGGGACAGCAGGGCCACGTCAGTTCTCCTCGGCGCCGATGATGGACCAGATGTAGTCCTCGTAGCTGGCGGCCCGTTCGGCCACGAGCCGGGTGAGCAGCTCGGAGGAGGCGGCCACCGCGGCGCGGGCGGTGGGGTGCCGGCGCTCCTCCTCCAGCAGCGCGGTGTACAGCGGCCGGACCTGGGCCAGCGCGCCGGGGGAGGGACGGCGGCGGTTGGAGTGGTAGCCCACGATCGCGCCGCGCTCGTCGAAGGAGGGCGTCACGTGGGCGAGCACCCAGTAGTTCGCGCCGTCCTTGGCCAGGTTGTTGATGTAGGCGAACAGCTCCTGGCCGGCGGAGATGGTGTCCCACAGCAGCGCGAACACCGCCCGCGGCATGTCGGGGTGCCGGATGAGGTTGTGCGGCTGGCCGATGACCTTGTCGAGTGCGTAGGCGCCGACGCGGCAGAACACGTCGTTGGCGTAGGTGATGACGCCGCGGCGGTCGGTCTTGGAGACGATGAGCTCGTCGGCGCCGAAGCTGCGCTCGATGCCGGTCGGTCGTACGGCGGTCCGGCCGCGGGCCGGGGCCTCCAGCGTGGTCATGGGCGTCCCGTCTGGTCTCGGTGGGGTCGCCTCCATCTTCGGTCGATCTGGTTCCGACTTGAGCCGGACCGGGGGTCAGCTCCGGTCGAGGACCACCGGGGGCTCGGCGCCGGCGGCCTCCACCACGGGGCCGTCGTCGGCCGGGGCGGTCAGGCCCGGCACCTCGTCGTCCACCTGGCGGGGCGCGCAGACCAGCCAACCGGTGATGAACAGCCCCGCCACCCCGGCGTAGACCAGCACGAACATGCCGGTGTAGCCGCCGGTCCAGCCGCGCAGCAGACCCACCAGCACCGGGCCGGCCGCCGAGATCGCGTAGCCCCAGCCCTGCACCACCGTCGACAGCGCGTTCACCGTCTGCGGCGTCCGGGCCCGCATGCCCAGCAGCGCCAGCACCATCGCGAACGTGCCCATGCCGCAGCCCAGCAGCGACATCCACAGCCAGGTCAGGGTGAGCGGGGCCAGCAGCAGGCCGGTCCAGCCCGCCAGGTAGCAGGCCATGAACGCCACCAGCATCGGCCGCTGCCACGCCTGGCGGACCGTGCCGACCGGCACCACGGCGTTGAGCGGGATGACGATGAGCGCGTTGACGCCGACCAGCGCGCCCGCGGCCGCGGCGGACATGCCCTCGTCGCGCAGGTACTGCGCCGTCCATCCGACGATGACGTAGGCCTGCATCGCCTGCAGGCCGAAGAAGACCGCCAGCTGCCAGGCCAGCGAGCTGCGCACCAGCAGGCGCAGCCGGACCGCACGGACCGGCCCGCCCGACCCGCCCGACCGCTTCGGGACGGCGAGCCACGGCAGCACCGCGAGGACGGCGAACACCGCCCACACGCCCAGCGCCCACCGCCACCCCTCCGCACCGACCGCAGCCGCGATCGGGGCGGTGGAGACGCTGGCCACCGCGCCACCGATGGCCATCGCGGTGGAGTAGGCGCCGACCAGCAGACCGGTGCGGTGCGGGAACCAGTGCTTGACGATGCCCGGCAGCAGCACGTTGCCCAGCGCCCCGCCGACCATCGTGGCCACGGTGCCGAGCAGGAACAGCCAGAACGAGGGCGCCGCGGCCCGGCCGACGACGCCCAGCGCCATGACCACGAGTGCTGCGGCCAGCACGTGCCCGTCGCGGAACCGGGCGGCCAGCGGCGGGCCGGCGAACCCGATGGCGGCGAAGCACAGCAGCGGCATCGTGGTGATCAGCCCGGCCGCGCCGGAGGAGATGCCCAGGCCCTGCTCGATCTCCTGCAGCACCGGGCCGACGCCGTTGACCGCCGTCCGCAGGTTGAACCCGGTGAGCACCACGGCCACCGCGACGAGCGCCAGCCCCCGTCGGGCGGATCCGGCGGGGGCTGGCGCGGTGGTCACGAGGGTCCATGGTCCACCCGGCCCCGTGGCCCGGGTGGAGCGGGTCAGCTGCGGGAGAAGGCGGCGTCGAAGGCCGCCGACGGCGGGTCGAAGGCCAAGCTCTTGACGAAGGCGAGGGCTTCGGGGGCGCCGACGAGGCGGTCCATGCCGGCGTCCTCCCACTCCACGGAGATGGGGCCGTCGTAGCCGATGGTGTTGAGCATGCGGAAGCAGGCTTCCCAGGGGACGTCGCCGTGGCCGGTGGAGACGAAGTCCCAGCCGCGGCGGGGGTCGGCCCAGGGCAGGTGGGAGCCCATCCGGCCGTTGCGGCCGTTGCCGACCTGCTTCTTGGCGTCCTTGCAGTCCACGTGGTAGATCCGGTCGCGGAAGTCCCACAGGAACCCGACGGGGTCCAGGTCCTGCCACACGAAGTGGGAGGGGTCCCAGTTCAGCCCGAAGGCCTCGCGGTGACCGATGGCCTCCAGGGCGGCCACCGTCGTCCAGTAGTCGTAGGCGATCTCGCTCGGGTGCACCTCGTGGGCGAAGCGGACGCCGGCTGAGTCGAACTCGTCCAGGATCGGGTTCCACCGGTCGGCGAAGTGGGCGTACCCCGCGGCCACCATCGACTCGGGCACCGGGGGGAACATGGCCACGGTCTTCCAGATCGAGGAGCCGGTGAAGCCGACCACGGTGGAGACGCCGAGGGCCTTGGCGGCGTGGGCGGTGGCCTTCATCTCCTGCGCGGCGCGGCGGCGCACGCCCTCGGGGTCGCCGTCGCCCCACACGCGGGGGTCGACCATGTTCTGGTGCCGGGCGTCGATCGGGTCGTCGCACACGGCCTGGCCGTTGAGGTGGTTGGAGATGGTCCACACCTGCAGGCCGTGCTGCTCGAGCAGGTCGGTCTTGCCCCTCAGGTAGGCGTCGTCCTCGGTGGCGCGCACGACGTCGAGGTGGTCGCCCCAGCAGGCGATCTCCAGGCCGTCGTAGCCCCAGCCTGCGGCCAGTTCGCAGACCTCGGCGAAGGGCAGGTCGGCCCACTGGCCGGTGAACAGGGTGATGGGGCGGGGCATCAGTGAGCTCCTTCGATCGGGGTCCAGGCGGAGTTCTGGGTGGCGCTGCGGCTCACGGTGTCCAGCACCCGCTGCACCGCCAGGCCCTCGGCGAAGGACGGCGTGGGCTGGGTGCCCTCGGCCAGGGCGTGCACTAGGTCGACGACCTGGTGGGTGAAGCCGTGCTCGTAGCCCAGCCCGTGCCCGGCCGGCCACCACGCACCCACGTAGGGGTGGCCGGGCTCGGTGACCACGATCCGGCGGAAGCCGGCGGTCTCGTCGGGGTCGGCGCCGTCGAAGAAGTGCAGGACGTTCATGTCCTCGAAGTCGAAGGCCAGGCTGCCGGCCGAGCCGTTGACCTCGATCCGGATGGCGTTCTTGCGCCCGAGGGCGAACCGGGTGGCCTCGAAGGTCGCCAGCCCGCCGCCGGAGAACCGGGCCAGGAACAGCGCCGCGTCGTCCACCGTCACCGTGCCCGTGCCCTCACCCCCGACCCCGCCCAGGCTGCCGGTCGAGGCGGGCAGGGGGCGTTCCTTGACGAAGGTCTCCAGCACCGCCGACACGCCGGTGATGGTCTCCCCGGTGATGTGCTGGGTCAGGTCGACCACGTGGGCACCGATGTCGCCCAGCGCACCGGAGCCGGCCCGCTCGCCCTCCAGCCGCCAGGACATCGGCGCCTGCGGGTCGGCGATCCAGTCCTGCAGGTAGGCCGCGCGGACGTGCCGGACCTGGCCGATCCGGCCCTGCTGCACCAGCTGGCGGGCCAGCGCGATCGCCGGCACCCGCCGGTAGGTGAACCCGACCATCGCGAACACGCCCCGCTCGGCGGCGCGGGCCGCAGCGGCGGCCATGTCCTGGGCCTCGGCGACGGAGTTGGCCAGCGGCTTCTCGCACAGCACGTGCTTGCCCGCCTCCAACGCCGCGATCGCGATCTGCGCGTGGGTGTCACCGGGGGTGCAGACGTCGACCAGGTCCACGTCGTCGCGGGTGATGACCTCCCGCCAGTCGGTCGCCGACTCGGCCCAGCCCAGGCGGTCGGCGGCCGCGGTGGTGCGCTCGGCGTCCCGGCCGACCACCACGGCCATCTCCGGGGACAGCGGGAGGTCGAAGAAGCGGGGGGCGGTGCGCCAGGCCTGCGAGTGGGCGGCGCCCATGAACGCGTGGCCGACCATGGCGACGCGGAGGGGGGTGGGCATGCGGTCCTTCCTTCCGGGGGGGCCGGGGCTGCACGGCACGGGCCGCGCAGCCCCGGAGGGCGATCAGGACTCGAACGCGCTGTCGATGTACTGGTCGACGTTGTCCGCGGTCACGACGGGCGCGGCGAGCTTGATCTCGCGGGGCACCTCGACGTCGGTCAGGTCGGACAGGCCCTTGTCCTGGGCGAGCAGGCGGGCGAGCCGGACGCCGTCCGCGGCCTGGCTGGCCGGGTAGATGACGGTGGCCTGCAGGACGGAGTCACCGTCCTGGATGCTGCGCATGGCGTTGGCGGAGCCGGCGCCGCCGACCATGAAGAACTCGTCGCGGCCGGCGTTGGTGATGGCGGCCAGGACGCCGATGCCCTGGTCGTCGTCGTGGTTCCAGATGGCGTCGATCTGCGGGGCGGCCTGCAGCAGGTTGGCCGTGACCTCCTCGCCGGACTCGACGGTGAACTCCGCGGCGACCCGGTTGTCGACGTCCAGGCCGCACTCGGCGAGCGCGTCGGAGAAGCCCTGGCTGCGGTCCTGGGTCAGCGGCAGGGAGTCGATGCCGGCGATCTCGGCGACGACGGCGTCGGGCTGGTCGCCCAGCTGCTCGCAGATGTACTGGCCGGCGGAGATGCCCATGCCGTAGTTGTCGCCGAGCACGGTGACGCGGGCGGCGTTCGGGTCGCTGAACTCGCGGTCGACGTTGATGACCGGGATGCCGGCCTGCATCGCCTCCAGCGCGATCGGGGTCATCGCGGCGCCGTCGAAGGGCAGCAGGACGATCGCGTCGACGCCGTCGTTGATGAAGGTCTCGACCTGGCTGATCTGCGCGCTCACGTCGTTGGTGCCCTCGGCCACGCGCAGCTCGACGTCCTCGTACCGCTCGGCCTCGGCCTGCGCGGCCGCGGTGATCTGGGCCATCCAACCGTGGTCGGCGGCGGGGGCGGAGAACCCGATCACGACGGTGTCGCCGGTCTCGTCGTTGGAGCTGGCGGCGTTGTTGCCGCCGTTGCCGGAGCCGGTGGCCTCGGGGGTGTTGCCGGTGCAGCCGGTGACCAGGGCAGCGGCGCCGACGACGGCGATGGTGGTGGTCAACAGGCGACGGTGCCGTGCGGACATGCGGGTTCTCCTCGGGGTGGTGGGGCGGGGGGGCTCGGGTGGGGCGGGGAGGGCAGGGGTCAGGACGCGGGGACGCCGGGGCTGGCGCCCGCGGGGGCGCCGTCCCCGGCGGTGGGGGGCGCGCTCGCGGGGGAGCGGCGCTGCTTGCGGCCGGCCGCGACCCGCTGCTGCAGCAGGACGGCGGCGACGATGATCACGCCCTTGGCCACGGCCTGGGCGGAGCTGGAGAGGTTGTTCAGCGTGAACACGTTGCTCAGCGCCGTGAAGATCAGGACGCCGAGGACGGTGCCCACGATGGTGCCGCGGCCGCCGATGAGCAGCGTCCCGCCGATGACGACGGCGGCGATGGCGTCGAGCTCGAGCAGCGTGCCGTGCGTGGAGCTGCCGGTGGTGGTGCGGGCCATCAGCATGACCGCGGCGATGCCGCAGGTGATGCCGGAGAGCACGTAGAGCGCGACCGTGTGCCGCTGCACCCGGATGCCGGCCAGCCGGGCGGCCTCGGCGTTGCCGCCGACCGCGAACGTGCGCCGGCCGAACGTCGTCCGGTTGAGCAGCACCCACCCGAGGACGGCGACCAGCGCGAAGATCCAGACCAGGGTCGGGATGCCCAGCGGCGAGCCGGAGAAGAACCGCAGGAAGTCCTGGTCCTGCACGATCTGGGTGCGCCGGTTGGCGATGATCTCGGCCAGGCCCCGGGCGGCGGCGAGCATGGCCAGGGTGGCGATGAACGCGACGAGCTTGCCGTAGGCGATGACCACGCCGTTGATCAGCCCGGCCACACCGCCGACCAGCAGGGCGGTGCCGACCATGAGGATCCAGTGGGTGTCCTCGGCGAGGGCCTGGGTGGCCAGCGTGGTGGCCCACACCGACGACAGCGCGACCAGGGCACCGACCGACAGGTCGATCCCGCCGCCGATGATCACGAAGGTCATGCCCACGCTGACCACACCGGTGACCGCGGCCAGCCGCAGGATGGTGAGCAGGTTGTCGGTGCTGGCGAACCGGTCACCGGCGGTCGCGATGCCGACCACGCAGAGGATCACCAGGGCGATCACCAGCCCGGCGTTGCGGCCGGCCGGGCCGGAGAGGAGCCCGCTCGCGACGGAGCGCCGGGGCGACCCGGCCGCGGTGGGCCGTGCCTGGGTGGTGGGGGTGCTCATGCCGCGTCGTCCTCGCTCCGGGTGGGGGTGCCCTGCATGACCAGGTCCAGGACCTGGTGCTCGTCCAGTTCGGTGGCCGGCCGGTCGGCCAGCACGCGGCCCTCGGCCAGCACGAGGACCCGGTCGGCCAGGCCGAGGACCTCGGGGATCTCGCTGCTGACCACGACGACGGCGACACCGCGGTCGGCCAGCGCGCGGATCAGCGCGTAGATCTCCGACCGGGCGCCGACGTCCACGCCGCGGGTGGGCTCGTCCAGCAGCAGCACCCGGCACTCGCGCAGCAGCCAGCGGGCCAGCACCACCTTCTGCTGGTTGCCGCCGGACAGCGTCCGCACCTCGCGCTCGACGTCGACCGGGCGCAGGTCCAGGGCCTCGGTCTGCTCGCGGGCAGCGCGCTTCTCCCCGCCCACGGACAGGAAGCCGCCGCGGGCGAAGCGGGTCAGGCTGGAGAGGGTGATGTTGCGGTAGATGGGGTCACCGAGCAGCAGCGCCTGGCTCTTGCGCTCCTCGGGGGCCAGCCCGACGCCGGCGCCGACAGCGGCGGCGACGTCGCCGGGGCGCAGCGCCCGGCCGTCGACCCGGACCTCGCCGCTGGTGGGCCGGCGGGCGCCGTAGACGGCCTCGAGCACCTCGGAGCGGCCCGAACCCACCAGCCCCGCCAGGCCGAGGATCTCCCCGGGTGCCACGGTGAAGGAGACGTCCTCGACGTGTCCGGGGACGGTGACGTGCTCGACCTCCAGCAGCGGCGCGGCGGTGACCGCGGCGCGATCGGTGCGCTGGGGGAAGACGTACTCGATGGTGCGGCCGGTCATCAGCGAGATGACCTCGCGGGTCGGGGTGTCCCGGGCGGGCAGCCCGGTGGCCACCGTCCGGCCGTCCTTGATGACGGTGATCCGGTCGCCGACCTCGCGGATCTCCTCGAGCCGGTGGGAGATGTAGACGACGGCCACGCCGTCGGCGGTGAGGTCGCGGACGACGCCGAACAGGCTCTCGACCTCCTCGTTGTCCAGCACCGCGGAGGGCTCGTCCATGACGATGAGGCGGGCGTCCTGGGACAGGGCCCGGGCCATGCTCACCATCTGCTGGCTGGCCGCCGACAGCGCGCCGACCTCGGTGCCGGGGCGGATCTCGGGGTGGCCGAGCCGGTCGAGCAGAGCGGCCGTGGCCCGCTGGGCGGTGGCCGGGCGGGCCAGCCCGAAACGCGAGCGCTCCCGGCCGAGGAAGACGTTGTCGGCCACGGTCAGGCCGGGGACCAGGTCGAGCTCCTGGTAGATCGTGGCGATGCCCAGCCGCATGGCCGCCTGCGGGTCGGTGAGCCGCACGGGCTCGCCCTCCCAGCGGATCTGGCCCTCGTCGGGCTGGTGCGCGCCGGCCAGGACCTTGATCAGGGTCGACTTGCCGGCGCCGTTCTGGCCGAGCAGGCAGTGCACCTCGCCGGCCCGGACGTCGAGGTCGACGCCGCCGAGGGCGCGCACCCCGGGGAAGGTCTTGACGATCCCCTGCATCTGCAGGAGAGGTCCGTCGCCGTGCGCCACGCCGCTGCCCTCCGTTGGGCGGACCGTTTGCACTTATGCGCAAAGGTGAGCGTTAGTCCGCTCAGCGAGAACCTATGGGTGGCGCACAGCTGTGGTCAAGGTCTCGACGTGCTGTTACCGAAACGAGATCGGCTGGGCGAGGTCAGGACAGGACGGTGCGGACGCCGTCGTCGTCCAGGCAGGCCTCGACGGCCATCAACGCGGCACCCACCCGGCCGGACAGCTCCGGCGCGGCGCTGAGCTCCACGGCGAGGGTGCGGGCGGCCAGCGGCATCGCCCGGGCGTAGACCGACTCGCGGATGCCGGACAGCAGGGGCAACCCGGCGTGGGCGACCCCGCCGGTGACCACGATCCGGTGCGGGTTGAAGAAGTTCACCAGCGACGCCAGCACCGTGCCGATGGTGCGCCCGGCCTGGCGGACCAGCTCCAGCGCCGGCCCGTCACCGCGGGCAGCCAGGCCGACGACGTCGCGGGTCGAGGTCACCGGCAGGCCCGCGGCCAGCGCGTCGCGCAGCAGCGACGCCCCGCTGGCCAGCGCCTCCAGGCAGTTGGTGTTCCCGCAGCGGCACAGCACCGTGCGGCCGTCGGGGGCGGGGACGTGGATGTGCCCGATGTCCCCGGCGCTGCCCTGGGCGCCGCGGTACACCCGGCCCTCGACGACCACCCCGCAGCCCACGCCGGTGCCCACCTTGACCACCAGGACGTCGAGGTCCGAGCCGGTCACGCCCATCTCGCCCAGCGCCATGACGTTCACGTCGTTGTCCACCACCACGGGCACCGGCCAGCGCTCGAACGCCTCCGGGATCGGGTGGTCGTGCCAACCCGGCATGATCGGCGGGTGCGACGGCCGGCCGGTCGAGAACTCCACCGGCCCCGGCACCCCCACCCCGACCGCGCGGACGTCGGCGTCGGCCAGCCCGGCGGCGGCCAGCACCTCGTCCCCCAGCCGCACCGCCTCGGCGAGCACGGCGTGCGGGCCCTCGGCGATGTCCATCGGGTGGCCGGCGGTGGCCAGCACCCGGGCCGACAGGTCGGTGACGGCGACGTCGACGCTGGTCACCCCGAGGTCGACGGCCAGCACGCAGCCGGCGCGGCTGTTGAACTGCAGCAGGGTCGGCGGCCGGCCCCCGGTGCTGTCCCCGCGCCCGCCCTCCAGCAGCAGGTCGGCGCCGATCAGCTGGTCGACCCGGCTGCTGATGGTGTTGCGCGAGGCGCCGGTCAGCGCGGCGAGCTCGGCCCGGCTGCTGGCCCGCCCGGCGCGCACGTGCTGCAGCAGCGCGGCCGGCGACGCGGAGACCGACGGCTGCTGGACCACGCGCGACATGGTGGCACGGGCCCCCGCGGGGGTCTCAGCGCATCGCCCGCCGGGGGACCGGGGGCAGGGTGCCCGGGACCCGCCGCCACAGCCAACGCTGCACCGCCAGCGTGGCGAGGGCGGCCAGCAGCAGCCCGGCCAGGTTGATCCCCAGCTGGGCAGCCGCCTCCCCGAGCTCGCCGCGGCCGCCCAGGGCCAGCGACAGGGCGATGTCACCGGCGGCCGGGACGGTGGTGACCGAGATGAACACACCCACCAGCGCACCGGACTTGGCCGACGTCAGGGACAGCACGCCGGCGACGCCGGCCAGCACCGCGATCACGACCGACCAGCGGTCGGGCTGGGTGATGAAGCCGGTCGCCGGTCGGTCGGCCGCCAGCACCTCGGTGCCGAACCAGCCGGCGACCCGGCCGAGCGCGGCGACCGCCGTGGTCACCCCGATGGCGATGCAGAACCCGGCGGCCAGGGCGAGCGCAGCCGACCGGGCGACCGAGGGCCGGCCGTGCACGACGGACACGGCCAGCGCCGCGATGGGGGCGAAGTCGGGTCCGAGCACCATCGCGCCGATCACCAGGATGGCCGAGTCGTTGACGATGGCCACGGCCGCGAGCATGGTGGCGATGGTCAGGAACGCCACGAACGACACCGACAGCGAGCTGTCCGAGGCGGTCGTGCGGATCACCTGCTCCCAGACCACCGCGTCGGCGCCGTCGCCGGGTGCGCGCTCCTCGGCGACCTCGGCGCTGTGGGACACCGCGGCGTCCACGGACTCCAGGGCGATGCCGCCGTCCCGGTCGACCCCCAGGTCCCGCAGCGCCACGATCAGCCCGTCGGCCGACTCCCGTGCCACGTCGGCCAGGAAGAGGTCCCCCTCGGGTGCCACCGACCCGCCGCGGACGAGGGCCAGGTGCGCCGTCCCCGGGTCGGCGCCGAACAGCTCGCGGACCTGCTCGGTGCGGTCGGGCGGGCAGGTGACCCGGAGATGCAGCAGCACGGGACGTTTGTACAGGTCCGGCGGCTGTCGGCCCCCGTGCAGGGCCCCGTGGCGAGCATGCGAGCCGCGGGGGGCAGGGGGTCCTTGTGCTACCGGGTGCCCGACACCTGCAGGGTGGTGGTGGCGACCTGGCGGGTCGTGCCGTCGCCGGAGACGGCGAGGACGGCGACCTCGTGCGGGCCGTCGCCCGCAGGTGCGGCGATCGCCAGCCCGGGGGACAGGCACTGGGTGAGCTCCAGCGCCGGCCCGGCAGGGGTCTGGGTGTAGCTGACCGTCGACCCGGCGTCCCCGCGGACCGGTTCGCCGTCGACGGTGACCACGTAGGGCACGTCGTCGGGGCCGGTGATCCGCACGTACATGGTCTGGCCGGCGGTGACCTGGCTGGAGGAGACGCCGATCGCCGGGCTGCTGCAGTCGGCGGCCAGCGGGACCTCGTCGGCGCCGCGGGAGGAGGTGAACCCCAGCACGGCGAGGACGACGACGGCCACCGTGAGCCACGTCCAGTGGTTGCCGCGCCGGATGGGCGTCGCGTCGCCGGCCAGCGCCCGCTCGTCACCGATGTCGCGGGCGAAGTGCTGCGCGGTGCGCCGGTTGCCCGCCGCCAGCTCGGGGTCCTCGCGCCCCCGCACGCCGCCGAAGATGAAGCTCACGCCCCCAGTCTGCCCGGACGCACCGCAGCCGGTCACCGTGCAGCCACCCGGTCGCGCTGGGCGGTGACCGGGTGCCTGCCGGGTGACCGGCTGCGGGAGGGGTGGGACTACTCGGTGGGCGCGGCGCCCGGGCCGGCCTGGCCCTGCTGGGTCTCCCCGTGCCCGGTGCCCTGCGGGGCGGTGCCCCGGTCGGCCGCGTCCTCGGCGCCCGGCTGCGGGCCGGACTCCGCCCCGGCGGCCGCCGCCCCCACCGGCGCCATCGAGCGCAGCAGGATCTGGCTGACGTCCAGCACCTCGACGTGCTCGGCGGCCTCGCCCTTCTCCTTCTTGGAGTTCACCGCGTCGGACAGCATCGTGATGCAGAACGGGCAGGCGGTGGAGATGACGTCGGGGTCGAGTTCGAGGGCCTCCTCGGTGCGGTTCATGTTGATCCGCGACCCGATCTTCTCCTCCATCCACATGCGCGCACCGCCGGCGCCGCAGCAGAACCCGCGGTCCTTGCAGCGGTGCATCTCCTGCGTGCGCAGGCCCTGCACGCTGTCCAGGATCTCCCGCGGCGGGGTGTAGACCTTGTTGTGCCGGCCCAGGAAGCACGGGTCGTGGTAGGTCACCTTGCGGTCGACCGGGGTGACCGGGGTGAGCCGGCCCTCCTCGACCAGCTGGCCCAGCAGCTGGGTGTGGTGCACGACGTCGTAGTCGCCGCCCAGCTGCGGGTACTCGCGGTTGATGGAGTTGAAGCAGTGCGGGCAGGTGGCCACGATCTTGCGCCGGCCGGCCTCGCGGCCCTCGAAGACGGTGTTGAGCACCTCGACGTTCTCGGCGGCCAGCTGCTGGAAGACGAACTCGTTGCCCATGCGGCGGGCCGGGTCACCGGTGCAGGTCTCGCCCGAGCCCAGCACGGCGAACTCGACGCCCGCGGTGTGCAGCAGTTCGGCGACGGCCTTGGTGACCTTCTTGGCCCGGTCGTCGATGGCGCCCGCGCAGCCGACCCAGAACAGGTACTCGACGTCGTCGTCGATCGCGCCCTCGACCTGGCGGACCGGGAAGGGCATGTCCTTCATCCACTCGTCGCGGGTGGACGGGCTCACGCCCCACGGGTTGCCGCGGTTCTCCAGGTTGCGCAGCATCACGCCGGCCTCGGAGGGGAAGCTGGACTCGATCAGCGTCTGGTAGCGGCGCATGTCGTTGATGTGGTCGACGTGCTCGATGTCCACCGGGCACTGCTCGACGCAGGCGCCGCAGTTGGTGCAGCTCCACAGCACGTCGGGGTCGATGACCCCGCCCTCCTCGAGCGTGCCGACCAGCGGCCGCTCGGCCTGGGCGTCGTTGGTGCCCTCGATCCGGGCGAAGCCGGAGTACCAGGTCTGCTCCAGGGACGGCGCCTCGGGCGTCATCACCGACTCGCCGCCGGCGGAGTCGCCCTTGCCGTCGCCGACCTCGCGGGCCCCCACCAGGTACGGCGCCTTGGCGTACAGGTGGTCCCGCAGGTCCATGATCACCATCTTGGGCGACAGGGGCTTGCCGGTGTTCCAGGCCGGGCACTGGCTCTGGCACCGCCCGCACTCGGTGCAGGTGGTGAAGTCCAGCATCCCCTTCCAGGTGAAGTCCTCGATCTTGCCGCGGCCGAAGACGGCGTCCTCGTCGGGGTCCTCGAAGTCGATCGGGACGCCGCCGGACATCATCGGCTGCATCGGGCCCAGCGCGACGGCGCCGTCGTCCTCGCGCTTGAAGTAGATGTTGAAGAAGGCGCTGAACCGGTGCCAGGCCACGCCCATGGTCAGGGTGCGGGCGATCACGATCAGCCAGACCAGGCTGACCACGATCTTGACGAACGCGATGACGCTGACCAGGTCCGGGTTGTCCGGGAACAGGTTCGACAGCGCCGAGCTGACCGGGTGCGACCAGCCGGGGGCGTCGTCCAGGCCGGAGGCGATCTTCGCCGCCCGGATCGACAGGATGCAGATGCCGATGACCAGGACGACGGCCTCGACGAAGTAGCCGCGGCCCTCGTTGGAGCCGGTGAAGCGGCCGTTGCGGCCGGTGCGGCGGGGGTGGTCCTTCTGCCGGATGACGATCAGCACCAGGATGCCGAGCACGGTGCCCAGGCCGATGACGTCGACGAACAGGTTCCACACGCCCCAGTTGCCGATCAGCGGCAGGTGGAACGAGGGGGAGAAGACCTCGCCGAAGGCCTCGACCAGGGTGAGGAACAGCCCGTAGAAGCCCACCATGACGAACCAGTGGGCGGCCCCGATGGTCGACCACTTCAGCATCCGGGTGTGGCCGAGGGACTCGACCGCCAGGTTCTTCAGCCGGGGGCCCACGGGCCCGAACCGGGAGCCGTCGGGCTGGCCGGTGCGGATGACCGCCAGCATCTTCCGCACGGCCTGGGTCGCGAGGACCACGGCGACGACGAGCAGCAGCACGCAGAGCGTGCCCAGGACGACCTGCAACGGGCCCACGGAACTCCCTCTCCCCGCCGGTCGACGACGACCGGCGTGACGTGCCCGGACGATAGCCGAGCGCACCGACAGGCTACTGATCAGTAACCGCGGACGGCGCGCGCCGGGTCGCGTTGCCGTGGCCGGGACGCCGTGGCAGCCTCTGGCGACCGCCCGACCAGCGCCGACCTCCGGCGCGGTGGGCCGGGAACGGGAGGCGGCGGGTGCAGGGGCAGGTGCGCCGCCGCGTCTACTTCGCCATCTGCCTGCTCGGCCTGGTCGGCTGCGCCTGGCAGATCACCGGCGCCGAGGGGCACGCGCTCGAGCGCACCGTCTCCTTCCCGCTGCTGGCGCTGTTCCTGCTGGGCGCCGGCGTCGTCCTGGTGTGGTTCCCCGACCGGGTCCGGTGGGTCGAGGTCGGCGGGTTCGTCGTGCTGGCCGCCGTCTGGCTGACCACGATGGCCCTGCAGCTGGCCACCGCCCGCGACGACGCCGCGGCGTGGGCGTCGCTCTTCCCGGGCGTGTTCGCCAACCTCTGCCTGCTCGTCGTGCTCGCCCACCTGTGGTTCGACACGCGCTGGGCCCTCATCGCCTCGCTCGCCGGGCCGGCCGTGGCGCTCGTGGTGGGACTGCTCCGCTTCGGCCCCGGTGAGCCCGGGCAGCGCAACTACACCCCGGACCTGGTCGGCGCCCTGGGCTACGTGGCGGTGCTGGCGATGCTCGCCTTCCTGATGGCCCGCAGCAAGGAGGCGCTGGCGGTCAGCCGCGCCGAGGCCGCCCGGCTGCGCGAGCTCGCGCACACCGACGTGCTCACCGGCCTGCCCAACCGGCGCAGCCTCATCGACGCGCTGCACACCGCGGTGCAGGACCGTCGCGCCGGCGGCAGCACCGCCGTCGTGCTCTTCGACCTCGACCACTTCAAGGCGGTCAACGACCGCTACGGCCACGACGTCGGCGACCTGGTGCTGCAGGAGGTCGCCGGGGTGGTGCGCGCCTCGCTGCGCCCGGACGCGGTGTTCGGCCGCTGGGGCGGCGAGGAGTTCCTCGTCGTCGTCCCCCGGGCCGACCTGGAGGACGGCGCCGCGGTCGCCGAGCGGCTGCGCCGGGACATCTCCGCGCACGGCTTCCCCGGCGGCCTGGTGATGACGGCGAGCTTCGGGGTCAGCGTGCTCGACGACGTCGACTCGGTGGACGCGGTGCTGCTGCGCGCCGACCGGCTCCTCTACGTGGCCAAGGAGGGCGGCCGGGACCTCGTGGTCTCCCGGCTCCCCCGCCCCTGAGGAGGACCCGGGAACACGACCCGGAGGTTTGCCGTTACGGTGGGCAGGAAAGTTGAGCGGACAGGGCGCAAGGCGCCCGACGCGAGACCACCGGACCTGCAAGCACCACCAGCGCACGAGAAGGGCCACATCCCCATGGCACGAGCGGTCGGCATCGACCTCGGCACCACCAACTCCGTCGTCACGGTCCTGGAGGGCGGCGAGCCCACGGTCATCGCCAACTCCGAGGGCTCCCGCACCACCCCGTCGGTCGTCGCCTTCGCCAAGAACGGCGAGGTGCTGGTCGGCCAGTCGGCGAAGAACCAGGCGGTCACCAACGTCGACCGCACCATCCGCTCGGTGAAGCGGCACATGGGCACCGACTGGAAGACCGCCGACATCGACGGCAAGCAGTACACCCCGCAGGAGATCAGCGCCCGCGTGCTGCAGAAGCTCAAGCGCGACGCCGAGACCTACCTGGGCGAGCCGGTCACCGAGGCCGTCATCACCGTCCCCGCCTACTTCGAGGACGCCCAGCGCCAGGCCACCAAGGAGGCCGGCGAGATCGCCGGCCTGGACGTCCTGCGCATCGTCAACGAGCCCACCGCGGCCGCGCTGGCCTACGGCCTGGACAAGGGCGAGACCGAGCAGACCATCCTGGTCTTCGACCTCGGTGGCGGCACCTTCGACGTCAGCCTGCTGGAGATCGGCGACGGCGTCATCGAGGTGAAGGCCACCGCCGGTGACAACCAGCTCGGTGGCGACGACTGGGACCAGGCCGTCATGGACCACCTGGTCAAGCAGTTCAACGCCGCCAACGGCATCGACCTGTCCAAGGACAAGCTGGCGATGCAGCGGCTCCGCGAGGCCGCGGAGAAGGCCAAGATCGAGCTGTCGGGCGCGCAGTCGACCAACGTCAACCTGCCCTACATCACCGCCGGTGCCGACGGCCCGCTGCACCTGGACGTCACGATCACCCGCGCGGAGTTCCAGCGGATGACCCAGTCGCTGCTGGACCGCACCAAGGCCCCGTTCAACCAGGCCGTCCGCGACGCCGGCATCTCCGTCGGCCAGATCGACCACGTCGTCCTCGTGGGTGGGTCCACCCGCATGCCGGCCGTGTCCGACCTGGTGCGCGAGCTGACCGGGGGCAAGGAGCCCAACAAGGGCGTCAACCCCGACGAGGTCGTCGCCATCGGCGCCGCCCTGCAGGCCGGTGTGCTGCGCGGCGAGGTCAAGGACGTCCTGCTGCTCGACGTCACCCCGCTGTCCCTGGGCATCGAGACCAAGGGCGGGATCATGACCAAGCTCATCGAGCGCAACACCACCATCCCGACCAAGCGCTCGGAGATCTTCACGACGGCCGACGACAACCAGCCCTCCGTGCAGATCCAGGTCTTCCAGGGCGAGCGCGAGATGGCCGCCTACAACAAGAAGCTCGGCATGTTCGAGCTGACCGGTCTGCCGCCGGCCCCCCGCGGGGTCCCGCAGATCGAGGTCGCCTTCGACATCGACGCCAACGGCATCGTGCACGTCCACGCCAAGGACCTGGGCACGGGCAAGGAGCAGTCGATGACCATCACCGGTGGCTCGGCCCTGCCCAAGGACGACATCGAGCGGATGATGAAGGACGCCGAGGCCCACGCCGAGGAGGACAAGAAGCGCCGCGACGAGGCCGAGACCCGCAACCTCGCCGAGTCCCTCCAGTACCAGACCGAGAAGTTCCTGGCGGAGAACGGCGACAAGATCCCCGAGGACAAGAAGGACGAGCTCGGTGCGGCGCTGACCGACCTGCGCTCGGCCCTCGGTGGCTCGGACATCGCGGCCATCAAGACCGCCCAGGAGAACGTCGCCCGGATCTCCCAGGAGGTCGGCGGTGCGCTCTACGCCCAGCAGGCGGAGAACGCGGCCGGTGCCGAGGGCCAGCCGGGTGCCGCCGGCGCCGGCGCCGGTGCAGGTGCCGCGGGTGCGGGCTCGGGCACCGACGACGACGTCGTCGACGCCGAGATCGTGGACGAGGACACCGACAAGAAGTGACCGACCGACCGCAGGACGAGGAGACCCCGCGCGTCGTCATCCGCGACAAGCGCCGGATCGACCCGACCAGCGGCCAGGTGCGGGAGCCGGCCGGCGAGACCGTGATGGGCTCGCCGGCCGGCACCGCCGGTCAGGCAGGGTCGACAGCCACCCCAGGGGAGCAGATGAGCGAGCAGAACGGTCCGGCCGCCGGGGCCGACCAGCCCGACCCGGTGACCCCCGAGGTCCCCGACACCCCGGCCGACCTGGTCGAGGACGACACCGCCCGGCAGCTGGCCGAGCGCACCGAGGACCTGCAGCGGGTGACCGCCGAGTACGCCAACTACCGGCGACGGGTCGACCGCGACCGCGTGGCCGTGGTGGACCAGGCGGCCGAGCGGTTCGCCGGGCAGCTGATCCCGGTCGTGGACGACATCGAGCGGGCCCGCGAGCACGGTGACCTGACCGGTGCGTTCAAGGTCGTCGCCGACCGCGTGCTGGGCCTGCTCGACGGCCTGGGCGTGGTCACCTTCGGCACCCCGGGCGACCCGTTCGACCCGGCGCTGCACGAGGCGGTGCTGCACGACACCTCCGCCGACGTGCAGGTGCCCACGGCCACCACGGTGCTGCGCCCGGGCTTCCGGCGCGGCGACCGGGTGCTGCGCACGGCCATGGTCGGGGTCACCGACCCCGAGAACCCCGCGCCGGCCGCCGAGCAGGAGCAGGCGGGGGAGACCCCGGCGGGTTGACCGCCACGCGGGCGGGGTGGCCGAGCTCGCCCCGCCCGCACCCGACCATCCCGTCCGGCCACCGGACGCACGCCGAGCAGGAGGGGGGCGCCCGATGAGCACCCGGGACTTCATCGAGAAGGACTACTACGCCGCACTGGGCGTCGCCAAGGACGCCGACGCGGCGACCATCAAGAAGGCCTACCGGGCCCTGGCCCGCGACCTGCACCCGGACAAGAACCCGGGGAACGCGCAGGCCGAGGCCAAGTTCAAGGACGCCTCCGAGGCCTACGGCGTGCTCTCGGACCCGGCCAAGCGCAAGGAGTACGACGAGGCCCGCCGGCTCTTCGGCGGGGGCGGGTTCCGGCCCGGTGCCGGCGGCGGCGGTTTCCCGCCCGGCGGGTTCCCCGCCGGGAGCGCCGGGCAGCCCTTCGACCTCGGCGACCTGTTCGGGGCGGGCTCCGGCGGGGGCGGCGCACGGGCCGGCGGCCTCGGCGACCTGCTCGGCGGGCTGTTCGGCGGCGGTGGGGCCACCGGTACCCGCAGCCGGCAGCAGGCCGCCTCCGGCCCGGCCCGAGGCCAGGACGTCGAGACCGAGGCCACGCTGGCCTTCGACGAGGCCGTGCTGGGGGTGACCGTGCCGCTGCGCATGCAGAGCCCGGGCTCGTGCCCGACCTGCCACGGCAGCGGCGCCAAGCCCGGCACCGCCCCGCACACCTGCCCGGTGTGCAACGGCGCGGGGGTCACCAGCCGCAGCCAGGGCGCCTTCGCCTTCTCCGAACCGTGCCGCGAGTGCCGCGGCAGCGGGAGCGTCGTCGACGACCCCTGCGCCACCTGCCGGGGCAGCGGCATCACCGACCAGGTCCGCACGATCACCGTGCGCATCCCGGCCGGGGTCAAGGACGGCCAGCGCATCCGGCTGGCCGGCAAGGGTGCCCCGGGGCGTCGCGGCGGACCGGCCGGCGACCTGTTCGTCGTCGTCCACGTGACCGGCAGTGAGCTGTTCGGCCGCAGCGGCGACGACCTCACCCTCGACGTCCCGATCAGCTTCGCCGAGGCCGCGCTCGGCACGACGCTCACCGTCCCCACCCTGGACGGCACGGTGTCGCTGAAGGTGCCGCCGGGCACCGCGGGTGGGCGCACCTTCCGGGTGCGCGGCCGCGGGGTGCACGGCAAGGGCCGCACCGGTGACCTGCTGGTCACGGTGAGCATCGCGGTGCCCACCTCGCTGGACGCCGACGCGCGCGCCGCGGTGCAGGCGCTGGCAGCCGAGCTCGACGAGGACCCGCGACCGCAGGTGACCGCCGCGGTGCGGGCGGGAGGGGGTGTGTGAGGTGAGCGAGCCCCGGTCCGTGGCCGACGACGCGCCGGTCTTCGTCATCTCGGTGGCCGCCCAGCTGGCCGGCATGCACGCGCAGACCCTGCGCCAGTACGACCGCCTCGGGCTGGTCAGCCCCGGCCGCACGGCCGGGGGCGGGCGCCGCTACAGCCCCCGTGACGTCGCGCTGCTGCGCGAGGTGCAGCGGTTGTCCCAGGAGGACGGGGTCAACCTGGCCGGCATCAAGCGGATCATCGAGCTGGAGTCGCAGGTGGAGGCGTTGCAGGACCGCGTGCGGGAACTGCTCGCCGAGGTCGACGACGCCCGGCACCGGGCGGCGACGGCCGAGG
The DNA here is from genome assembly GCF_024124375.1 of Klenkia sp. PcliD-1-E. Taxonomy (GTDB): domain Bacteria; phylum Actinomycetota; class Actinomycetes; order Mycobacteriales; family Geodermatophilaceae; genus Klenkia. The sequence continues at coordinate 9,506 of NZ_JAMXRZ010000046.1, read as the reverse complement.
CGGCGGCCACCGGCTTCCGGGCCGGCACCGGGTACGCCTCGCCCGGCACCGCGCTGGTGGTCTGGCGGCCCCGCGGACCGAGGAGCAGCCGGTGAGCGCCGGGAACCCCGAACGGCCGGTGCGCGTCGAGCAGGACGTGAGCACCGCGACGACCACCGCCGACCCGGCCGCCCACGAGGCCCACGAGGCCCACGAGGCCCACGAGGCCCACGAGGCCTACGTCGCCCTCGAGCGCGAGGTGGCCCTCCTGCTGCGCCGTGGCCGCGCGATCCAGGGCCGGCTCGCGGGGGAGCTGCACCGGGGCCTGGACGGCGCCGCCTACGGGCTGCTGGTGCTGCTCGACGACGCCGGCCCGCTGCGCGCCAGCGACGTCGTCGCCCGCCTGGGTCTGGACAAGTCCACCGTCAGCCGGCAGGTCGCCTCGCTCGTCGACGCCGGCCTGGTCGACCGGGCCGCCGACCCCGACGACGGTCGGGCCCAGGTGCTGTCCACCTCCGAGGAGGGTCATCGCCGGCTCTCCGAGATCCGCGACGCCCGCCGCGCGCGGTGGGAGGCCGATCTGGCCCACTGGGCCACCGAGGACGTGGCCGCCCTCGGGGAGCTGCTCGGCCGGTTGAACCGGCTCGGCGAGGCCCACGAGGACCAGGTGCGCGGCGTGCCCGCCGCCGACGACTGACCGCACCCGTTCCACCGTCCGGCCGCGTCCCCGTCGGGGGGCGCGGCCGTCGTGCGTCCTGGGTGACCCACATCTCGGGCACATAGGTTGCAGACCCCAACCAACTGCGTGAAGATGGTTGAGGTCTACAAGCAACCACCCGGAGGTGTCGCGTGCACGTGGCCCAGGACACGGCCGACCGGCTCACCGCCGACCTCGGGCAGCTCATCCGCGCGGGCCGCCAGCTGTCCCACCACGCCGCCCACGAGCTCTACGGCGACCTGCCCGGCTTCGGCTGGGCCCTGCTCGCGCCGCTGGAGCGGGACGGCGAGCAGCGCTGCAGCGCCCTGGCCGCCACCGCCGGCGTGGACGGGTCCGTCGTCAGCCGCCAGCTCGCCGTCCTCGAGCGCTCCGGCTACGTCGTCCGCCGGCCCGACCCGGACGACGGCCGGGCCAGCCTGATCGGCCTGAGCGAGGCCGGCGCCGCAGCCCTCGAGCGCACCCGCGAGGTGCGCGGCGAGTGGGCCGCCGCCGCGTTGTCGGGTTGGACCGATGAGGAGGCCGAGACCCTCTGCCGCCTCCTCGAGCGGCTCACCGCCGACCTGGGGGTCGGCCGGGCGACCAAGCCGGCACCCGCGGCATGACCACCCCCGCACCGACCACCACCCACCCGGCGAATGCAGGAGCAGCACGCATGACGAGCACCACCAGCGCCGACCGCGAGGTCGCCCGCCCCGCCGCACCGTCGGCCGAGGCGCCGGTCGAGCAGCAGGGCCGGATGAGCCACCGGCAGATCCTCGAGGCGCTCTCCGGGCTCCTGCTGGCGCTGTTCGTCGCCATGCTGTCCTCGACGGTCGTCTCCAACGCCCTGCCCACCATCATCACCGACCTGCGCGGCACCCAGAGCCAGTACACCTGGGTGGTCACCGCGACCCTGCTCGCCAGCACGGCATCCACCCCGATCTGGGGCAAGCTCTCGGACCTGATGAGCAAGAAGCTGCTCATCCAGATCGCGATCGTCGTCTTCGTGACCGGCTCGGTGCTGGCCGGTCTGTCGCAGTCGGTGCCGATGCTCATCGGCTGGCGCGTCCTGCAGGGCCTGGGCCTGGGTGGCCTGCAGGCCCTGGTGCAGATCGCGATGGCCGCGATGATCAGCCCCCGCGAGCGGGGCCGGTACTCCGGCCTGCTGGGCGGTGTGATGGCCGTGGCGACCGTGGCGGGGCCGCTCATCGGTGGCCTGCTGGTCGACACCAGCTGGCTGGGCTGGCGCTGGTGCTTCTTCGTCGGGGTCCCGGTGGCCGTCGTCGCGCTGGTGCTGCTGCAGCGCACGCTGCACCTGCCCACCGTCAAGCGGACCGTGCACATCGACTACCTGGGCGCGGCCTTCCTCACGGCCGGGGTCTCGCTTCTGCTGATCTGGGTGACCCTGGCCGGCGGCAGCTTCGCCTGGCTGTCCCTGGACACCGCGCTGATGGTCGGCGGTGGCCTGCTCGCCGTCGTCGCCTTCCTGGTCACCGAGACCCGGGCCAAGGAGCCGATCGTCCCGCTGCGGCTGTTCCGCGAGCGGACCACGACGCTGGCGATCATCGCCTCGGTGGCGGTCGGCGTGGCCCTGTTCGGCTCCACGGTCTTCCTGGGCCAGTACCTGCAGATCTCCCGCGGCTACTCCCCGACCGCGGCCGGGCTGCTGACCATCCCGATGGTTGGCGGGCTGCTGGTCTCCTCCACCGTCTCGGGCATCCTGATCTCCCGCTTCGGCCGGTGGAAGGCCTACCTGGTCGCCGGTTCGGTGCTGGTGGCGGCCGGGTTCGGCCTGCTGTCCACGGTCGACCACGCCACCAACATGGTGCTGCTGGGCGTCTTCCTCGCCGTCCTGGGCCTGGGCATCGGCATGACGATGCAGAACCTGGTCCTCGCCGTGCAGAACACGGTGGCGGCCACCGACCTCGGCGCCGCGAGTTCGGCAGTCGCGTTCTTCCGCAGCCTGGGCGGCACGATCGGCGTGTCCGTGCTCGGCGCGGTCCTCAGTGCCCGGGTGACCACCCTGATCACCGCGGGCCTGCCCGCCGGGGCGGCGGCGCAGAGCGGCGGCGGGGACGTGGGGCTGGCGAACCTGGCCGACGCGCCCGCTCCGGTGCAGGACCTCATCCGGGTCTCCTACGGCGACGCCACCGGCCGGATCTTCCTGGTCGCCGCGCTGCTGTCGGTCGTCACCGTGGTGAGCGTGCTGTTCATCAAGGAGGTCGCGCTGCGCACCGAGAGCGGCGACCAGCGGGCGCAGACCGAGCGCGCGGATGGCGCGGCTGCCCCGGCCCCCGCGGACACCACGGCGGCGGTGGACCAGCAGCTCCTCGGCCGGCACGCCGTCGGGGGCGTCGACGCCCCCGCGCACCCGATCCGGGTCACCGTCCTCCTCGACGAGGAGGGCGAGCACGACCGGCAGGGTGCGGTCCTCCCCGCCGGTCGCTGACCGACCCGCCGCAGCGCAGGGCCCGCCCCCGATCCCCGGGGGCGGGCCCTGCTGCGTCAGGAGCTGCCCGAGCTCGCGTGCGACCCCGATCCGGACGACGACGTCACGCCCGAGCCGGAGGAGATCCCGGCGTCGGAGCTGGAGCTGCCGGACGACGAGCTGCCGGACGACGAGCTGCCGGACGACGAGCTGCCGGACGACGGGTCGGTGGTGGAGGTCGACGTGGTGGAGGACTCGGCCGTCGCGGTGCTGCCGGGATCGGCGAGCGCGACGGTGGCCGCACCGGTGCCGACCAGGACCGCGGCGGCCACACCGGCACTGGCGACGCGGAGGCGGAGGGTGCCCCGGCGGCGGGCCTCGAAGGGGGTCTCGGGTTCCATGCCGACCACGGTGCCCGCCCCGCCCGTGCGCTCGCTGTGCGACGGCTGGGGAACGCGACAGGGCCCTCCCCCGCCGTGGCGGGGGAGGGCCCTGTGCGGTGCCGGGTGCGTCAGGAGACGAGCGCTGCGTCCAGCGTGATGTCGACGCCGGTCAGCGCCTTGCTGACCGGGCAACCGGCCTTGGCGTCCTCGGCGGCCTTCCTGAAGCCGGCCTCGTCCAGGCCGTCGACCTCGCCGCGGACGGTGAGCTTGATGCCGGTCAGCTTGAAGCCGCCGTTGGCGGAGTCCGGGCCGAGCGAGACGTCGGCGGAGACCTCGAGGCTCTGCGGGGTGCCGCCGGCCTGGGCGATCAGCGCGGAGAACTGCATCGCGTAGCAGGCCGAGTGGGCCGCCGCGATGAGCTCCTCGGGCGAGGTGGTGCCGCCGGCGTCGTCGGCCGCGCGCTTGGGGAAGGACACGTCGTAGGTGCCGACCTTCGAGCTGCTCAGCTCGACCTGGCCGGAGCCCTCCTCGAGGGTGCCGTTCCAGGCGGTGCGTGCGGTGCGAGTGGGCATGCGAACTCCTTCGTCGTGAGGCCGCCGTGTGTCGACGGACCGTTCGATCGCGCACAACCGATCAGTTCGGCGAACTGTTCCCGTCCGACGAGACCCGCTCCGTCAGGGTGCGGAGCTCGCCCTTGAGGTGGTCGAAATCGGCGATCGTCATGCCCAGTGCCCCGATCATGTCGCGCGACACCTCGACGGCCTGCGCCTCCAGCTCCTTGCCTGCCGGGGTGAGCTGGATCGAGACCGAGCGCTCGTCGTCGACCCGCCGGTGACGGGTGACCAGGCCGGCCGCGGTCAGCCGCTTGAGCAGCGGCGACAGGGTCCCCGAGTCCAGCGCGAGCCGGCTGCCGAGCTGGCCGACGGTCTGGCCGTCCTCCTCCCAGAGCAGCATCATGACCAGGTACTGGGGATAGGTGAGGCCCATCTTGTCCAGCATCGGGCGGTAGCGGGCGGTGACCGCCCGCGAGGCCGCGTACAGGGCGAAGCACAGCTGGTCGTCCAGCTCGACGCTGGGCTGCGGGGTATCCGGCATTCCGCAAGCTTAGGGGGCGCAATGCAACCTCGGATCCGGGCGGTCTCGTTGCGGAGTCCAGGTTGAGCGGAACAGACTCAACTCTGCGATCGTTGACCACGGCGACACCCCACGACGGAAGGACCCCACCCCGACCATGGACAAGCTGACCACCCGAGCGCAGGAGGCCGTCGCCGCGGCGCAGCGGCTGGCGGTCGACCGCGGCCAGGCCGCGCTCGAGCCGCTGCACCTCCTGCTCGCCCTGCTCGACCAGACCGACGGCATCGCCGGTCCGCTGCTGCAGGCGACCGGCGCCGTCCCCGGCGAGGTGCGGGCCCGGGCCGAGGCCGCGCTGCGGCGGATGCCCAGCGTGTCCGGCTCCACGGTGGCTGCGCCGTCCCCGTCGCGGGACTTCCTGCGCGTGGTCAACGCGGCGGGGGAGCAGGCCACCGCGCTGGGCGACGAGTTCGTCTCCACCGAGCACCTGCTGGTCGGCCTGGCCGCCGTCGGCGGTGAGGCGTCGTCCGTGCTGACCGCCGCCGGCGCCACCGACGAGGCGCTGCTGGCCGCCTTCCGCACGGTGCGCGGCAACCGCAAGGTCACCTCGCCGGACCCCGAGGGCACCTACAAGGCGCTCGAGAAGTACGCCGTCGACCTCACCGAGCGGGCCCGCGAGGGCAAGGTCGACCCGGTCATCGGCCGGGACACCGAGATCCGCCGGGTCGTGCAGGTGCTGTCCCGCCGCACCAAGAACAACCCCGTGCTCATCGGCGAGCCCGGCGTCGGCAAGACCGCCATCGTCGAGGGCCTGGCCCAGCGGATCGTGGCCGGCGACGTCCCCGAGAGCCTCAAGGGCAAGCGGCTGATGAGCCTGGACCTGTCGGCGATGGTCGCCGGGGCCAAGTTCCGCGGCGAGTTCGAGGAGCGGCTGAAGGCCGTCCTGCAGGAGATCACCGACAGCGACGGCGAGGTCGTCACGTTCATCGACGAGCTGCACACCATCGTCGGGGCCGGAGCCAGCGGCGACTCCGCCATGGACGCCGGCAACATGATCAAGCCGATGCTCGCCCGGGGTGAGCTCCGGATGGTCGGCGCGACCACGCTCGACGAGTACCGGGAGCACATCGAGAAGGACCCGGCCCTGGAGCGCCGCTTCCAGCAGGTCTTCGTCGGCGAGCCCAGCGTCGAGGACACCATCGGCATCCTGCGCGGGCTCAAGGAGCGCTACGAGGTGCACCACGGCGTCCGGATCACCGACGCCGCGATCGTCTCGGCCGCCACGCTGTCCGACCGGTACGTCACCGCCCGGTTCCTCCCCGACAAGGCCATCGACCTGGTCGACGAGGCCGCCAGCCGGCTGCGCATGGAGATCGACAGCCGCCCCGTCGAGGTCGACGAGGTCGAGCGGGTGGTGCGCCGGCTGGAGATCGAGGAGATGGCCCTGGCCAAGGAGGAGGACGAGGCCAGCCAGCAGCGCCTGGTCGCCCTCCGCGAGGACCTGGCCGACCGCCGCGAGCGGCTGGACCAGCTGACCGCCCGCTGGCAGCAGGACAAGGGCGCCATCGACCGCATCCGGGAGACCAAGGAGCGGCTGGAGTCCGTCCGCCAGGAGGCCGAGCGCGCCGAGCGGGACGGCGACCTCGCCCGGGTCGCGGAGCTGCGCTACGGCCAGCTGCCGGCCCTGGAGAAGGCACTCGCCGAGGCCTCCTCGAGCACCGCCGACGCCTCGATGCTCAAGGAGGAGGTCGGCCCCGACGACATCGCCGAGGTCGTGCAGTCCTGGACCGGCATCCCCGCCGGGCGGCTGCTGGAGGGCGAGACCGCCAAGCTTCTGCGCATGGAGGACGTGCTCTCCGGGCGGGTGGTCGGGCAACCGGACGCCGTCACCGTGGTCTCGGACGCCGTCCGCCGGGCCCGCTCCGGCGTGGCCGACCCCGACCGGCCGACCGGGTCCTTCCTGTTCCTCGGCCCGACCGGCGTCGGCAAGACCGAGCTGGCCAAGGCGCTGGCGGAGTTCCTGTTCGACGACGAGCGCGCCATGGTCCGCATCGACATGAGCGAGTACTCCGAGAAGCACTCGGTCTCCCGCCTCGTCGGGGCGCCCCCCGGCTACGTCGGCTACGAGGCCGGCGGCCAGCTGACCGAGGCGGTGCGGCGCCGGCCGTACACGATCGTGCTGCTCGACGAGGTCGAGAAGGCCCACCCCGACGTCTTCGACGTCCTGCTGCAGGTGCTCGACGACGGCCGGCTGACCGACGGGCAGGGGCGGACGGTGGACTTCCGGAACACCATCCTGGTGCTGACGTCCAACCTGGGCTCGCAGGTCATCGCCGACCAGTCGATCCCCGCCGACGCCAAGCGGCGGGCCGTGGACGACGTCGTCCGGGCGCACTTCAAGCCCGAGTTCCTCAACCGGCTCGACGACGTCGTGGTGTTCCGCCCCCTGGGCACCGAGGAGCTCACCGGCATCGTCGACATCCAGGTCGGCGTGCTGGCCCGCCGGCTGGCCGCGCGCCGGCTGACCCTGGAGGTCTCCGACGCCGCGCGCGAGTGGCTGGCCATGAACGGGTTCGACCCGGTCTACGGCGCCCGGCCGCTGCGCCGGCTGGTGCAGTCGGCGATCGGGGACCAGCTGGCCCGTGCGCTGCTGTCCGGGGACATCCGCGACGGCGACGTGGTGGCCGTCGACGTGGCCGGCGAGCTCGACGCCGGGCTGACCGTCCGGCGCGCCGGCAGCACCCCGCCCGCGGCCGACGGGCCGGCCGAGCAGCCGCGGGAGCTGACGGCCTGATCCGCGCGCCCACGACGGCGCCCACCGACCACCCGGTCGGTGGGCGCCGTCGTGTCCCGGGTCGCCGGGGGCCGCGGTTGCCGTCATGATCTTCCCGCCCGGGTGCGCCGGGCCCGATGGAGGAGGACCGATGACGTCAGGACAGGGACAGCCCGGCGAGTGGGGGCAGCCCGGCCAGGGTCAGCCCCCGCAGGGCCAGCCGGGCTACGGCCAGCAGCCCGGCTACCAGCAGGGCCAGCCCGGCTACGGCCAGCAGCCCGGCTACCAGCAGGGCTACGGGCAGCAGGGGTACGGGCAGCAGGGGTACGGCCAGCAGCCTGGCGGCTACCCGGCCGCGCCGAACGCCGGCTGGGGTCCGCAGGGACCCGCGGGTCCCGCGCCGGCCCGGCCCTCGACGGTCACCAACGGCATCTACGCCTTCGTCGCGGCCACCGTCCTCGGGCTGATCGGCTCGGTCGTCACCTTCGCCAACCTGCAGACCATCCTGGACAACGCCTACCGCGACGCCGGGATCGACCCGAACTCGGTGGATGCCTCGATCTCCGGCATCGGCAACGGCGCGGCCACCGCCGGTGCGGTCTTCGGGCTGATCATCTTCGCCGCCTACTGCGCGGTGATCTGGTTCGCCTGGAAGGGCAAGAACTGGGCCCGCATCGTGCTCTTCGTGCTCGGCGGCCTGAGCCTGCTGTCGGTGTTCAACATCGCCGGCACCGGGGTCGCGTTGATCACCATCCTGAGCGTGCTGCAGCTGATCCTCATCGCCGCCGGCATCTTCTTCCTGGCCCAGAAGGCGTCGAGCCAGTGGTACGCCGCCATGAAGGGTCGCTGAGCGACTGCTGACCGGGGCCGCCGTCCACAGGCTGTGGACGGCGGCCCCGCCACGTCCGCCCCGTCGGGCACCCTGCGCGCGCCCGGAGGTGCCGGGACGAGGGAGGACGACGGTGGGGACGACGACGGGGCCGGCCGGGGCGCGGGCCACCCGGGCCGCGGTGGACCGGGTGCGCCACCTGCGGGCAGCCCGCTGGGTGCTGCGGGTGCTGGCCCTGCAGGTGGCGGTCCTCTGCCTGGTGGCGCTGCACGCGCTGGTGGTCCAGGGGCCGCTGGCTGCGCTGGTGGTCCTGGCCGCGGCCGTCCCGGTGCTGTGGCTGCGGCACGCCTTCGACCGGCAGCGCCGCTGGGCCCGCGACGGGCTGGTGGTCCTGGCGGTCCTGGACCTGGGGGTGGCCCTCCTCGGCACCGCTCCCTGGCGAGCCGCCGTCCCGCTGCTGTGGCTGGCGCTGCTCCTGCACCCCGACGCCCGGGAGTGGGTCCACCTGGCCCGTGGTCCGATGGGCACTGCACCGACGACGAGGGGACGACCATGACCGGCTACGGCCCGCCACCCGGCTACGGCCCGCCACCGGGCTACGGCCCGCCGCCCGGGTACGGCCCGCCACCGGGTTACGGCCCTCCTGGGGGCTACGGCCCGCCACCCGGCTACGGCCCGCCACCCGGGTACGGCCCGCCGCGCGGGTACGGCCCGCCGCAGCCGATCCCGCCGGCGATGCCCCGCCCGGTCGTCGCGACCGCGGGGGTGGCCGGTTTCGTCGCCGCCGCCGTGGTCGGCCTGGTCAGCTCCGTGGTCGTGCTGACCAACCGCGATGCCTACGTCGAGCAGGCGCTGCGCGACCTCGGTCTCAGCAGCAGCGACCTGGGCTCGGGCTTCGGCGAGGCGCTCGTCGGGAGCGTCAGCACCGCGGCGACCACCGCGGCCGCGGTCACGGCGCTGATCGGGGTCGCGCTGTACGCGACCATGGCCGCCTTCGCCTGGCAGGGCCACAACTGGGCCCGCATCGTGCTGTGGGTGCTCGCGGGCCTGGGCCTGTTCGGCCTGGTCAGCGCGGTCCAGGCCCCGCTGCTCGTGGTCACCGTCCTCGGCGTGCTCCAGGTCCTGCTGCTCGCGGTCGGGGCGGTGCTGCTCGCACTCGGCCCGGCGAACGCCTGGTACCGGGTCCGGGGGCGTCGCCGCGCCGCCGGTCTGGCCGACTGACCCTCACTGGTTGACCCTGGTGGCGCGGGAGGTTGGTTGACAGCCTGTCGTGGCACCCCGGTGCCGTCGGTGCATCGCCATGCTGACCGAGCTCTTCGAGGGCCTGCCTGAGAAGTGCGAGCCCG
>NZ_JAMXRZ010000045.1 GCF_024124375.1 Klenkia sp. PcliD-1-E | reverse complement strand
CGAGGCCGCTGCTGCCGAGGCCGCCGCAGCAGAGGCCGCCGCCGCGCAGGCTGCGGAGGCCGCCGCTGCCGAGTCCTCGGCGGCGTCGTCGGCAGGGTCGGCGTCCGGGTCCACCGCCGCCGTCGCGGGCACCGCGCGGATCTCCAACAGCGCCGGCCCGGTCTCCTCGCGGGTGCAGGCCGCCGCCGACGCCGTGGTCAGCAACGTGCCGGGCGCGGGTTCGATCACCCTGGGCGGCACCCGGCCCAGCGCCACCGACCCGTCGGGCCACCCCTCGGGCAACGCGCTGGACTACATGGTCATGACCGATGAGGCCCTCGGTGACGCGATCGTGGCCTACCACCGCGCGCACTGGGCCGAGCTGGGCGTGGAGTACCTGATCTGGAACCAGCGGATGCTGTCCTCGGCCAACGGGTCGTGGGTGATGATGGAGGACCGCGGCGGCACGACCGCGAACCACTACGACCACGTGCACGTCAACTACCGCTGAGCGGTCACCAAGGGGACCTCGTCCTCCCCACGACACGCTGCGTGCGCCGCGGGCCCCGGGACGAGGCCGGTTCCTGACCTACGTGCCGCAGTACGTGACGTACGCAGCGGCCGGGCCGGGGGTGCTGTAGCGCTCCCGGCCCGGCCGCTCCACGTAGGGGGACCGCAGCACCTCGACCAGCTCGTGCACCGGGGCCAGGTCGCCGGCGGTCGCGGCGGCGAGGGCGTCCTCCACGACGTGGTTGCGGGGTACGTAGACCGGGTTGACCCGGTCCATGGCGTCGGCGTCCGGGCCGGCGGCCAGCCAGCGGCCGGCCCAGGCGTCGAACCCGGCCAGGTCCAGCACCAGCTGCCGGGCCGGCTCGGCGTCCCCCCGCGCGGCGCGGCCCAGCGCCCGGAAGAAGCCGGTGTGGTCGGGGTGGTTGGCCTGCAGCAGCGCCTGCAGGTCGGTGACCAGCGCGGGTTCGGTGTCGGCGCCCAGGCCGAGCTTGGCGCGCATGCCCGCGGTCCAGGCGGCCTCGTACCGGGGCAGGAAGGTCTCCAGCACGGCGACGGCTTGCGGGATGGCGGTGTCGACGTCGTCGTGCACCAGCGGCAGCAGCGCCTCGGCGAACCGGGCCAGGTTCCACTGCGCGGCCAGCGGCTGGTTGCCGTAGCGGTAGCGGCCGCCGGAGTCGATCGAGCTGAACACGGTGTCGGCGTCGTGCGCGTCGAGGAAGGCGCAGGGGCCGTAGTCGATGGTCTCGCCGGAGATCGCCATGTTGTCGGTGTTCATCACGCCGTGCACGAACCCGACGAGCATCCACTGCGCGACCAGCTGCGCCTGCGCGGCGACCACGTGCTCGTACAGCGCCAACGCCGGCACCTCGGCGTCCGCGGCCGCCGGGGCGTGCCGGGCGATGGCGTGGTCGAGCAGCCGCCGCAGCAGCGCGGTGTCGTCGGTGGCCCGGACCAGCTGGAAGGAACCCACCCGCAGGTGGCTGGCCGCCGTCCGGGCCAGGACCGCGCCGGGCTGGCCGGTCTCGCGCTGCACGGTGCGACCGGTGCCGACGACGGCCAGCGACCGGGTGGTCGGGATGCCGAGGGCATGCATGGCGGTGCTCACCACGAACTCGCGCAGCATCGGGCCCACCACCGCCAGCCCGTCGCCGCCGCGGGACCAGGGGGTGCGCCCGGACCCCTTGAGGTGCAGGTCGACCTCGCCCAGCTCGCCGAGCAGCAGCGCGCGGCCGTCGCCCAGGCGCGGTGAGTAGCCGCCGAACTGGTGGCCGGCGTACCCCTGCGCGACCGGCCGGGCGCCGTCGGGCACCGCGGTCCCGGTGAGGAACCCCAGGCCGGACGGCGTCCGCAGCCACGCCGGGTCGAGCCCGAGCGAGGTGGCCAGCTCGTCGTCGAGGGCGAGCAGCCGCGGCGCGGGGGCCTCGTCGGCCTGCCACGGCACCGCCAGCTCGGGCAGGGCGTCGGCGAAGCGGTGCCCGAGGCGGACGGCGGTCTGCGTGCTGCTCACCCCCACGACGGTACGACCGCTCAGACGCCGGCCGGCTTGAGCAGGACCTTCTGCCAGCCCTCCTCCTTGGCGCGGAAGTTCGTGTACGCCTCGGGGGCCTGGTCGATGGGCAGCCGGTGCGAGGCGAAGGTGTCCACGCCGAGCGGGTCGTCGTCGGTGAGCAGCGGCATGATCTCCGGGACCCACTTCTTCACGTTGCACTGGCCCATCGTGAGCTGGATCTGCTTGTCGAACAGGGTCAGCATCGGGATGGGGTCGGCGGCGCCGCCGTAGACCCCGGACAGCGAGATGGTGCCCCCGCGTCGCACGATGTCGATCGCCGAGTAGAGCGCGGCGAGCCGGTCGACGCCGGCGGTCTTCTGCAGCGGGGCGGCGATGACGTCCGGCAGCAGCCCGGCCGCCTTCTGCACGAAGGTGGTGGCGGGGGAGCCGTGCGCCTCCAGGCCCACCGCGTCGAGCACGGAGTCCGGGCCGCGCCCGTCGGTCATGTCGCGGATGGCGTCGCCGAGGTCGTCCTCGTGCTCGCGCAGGTCGACCACCTCGACACCGCGGGAGCGGGCGCGCTCGATGCGGTCGGGCACCAGGTCCACGCCGATGACGCGGTACCCCTTGTGCAGCCCGATGCGGGCGGCGAAGTCGCCGACCGGGCCCAGACCCAGCACGACGAGGGTGCCGCCGTCGGGCACGTGCGCGTACTCCACGCCCTGCCACGCGGTGGGCAGGATGTCCGAGAGGTAGGCGAACCGGTCGTCGGCCGGGCCCTCGGGCAGCTTGACGTGGGTGAACTGCGCCTGCGGCACCCGCAGGAACTCGGCCTGCCCGCCGGGCACCGAGCCGTACATCGTCGAGTAGCCGAACAGCGCGGCCCCCGACCCCTGGTCGCGCACCTGGGTGGTCTCGCACTGGGTGTAGAGCCCGCGGTCGCACATCCAGCAGTGCCCGCAGGAGATCTGGAAGGGGATGGAGACCCGGTCGCCGACGCGGAGGTCGCCGGTCTCGCCGCCGACCTCCACGACCTCGCCCATCGTCTCGTGGCCCATGATGTCGCCGACGCTCATGAACGGGGCCAACGGCTCGACCAGGTGCAGGTCCGAGCCGCAGATGTTGGTGGTGGTGACGCGGATGATCGCGTCGGTGGGCTGCTGGATGACGGGGTCGGGGACCTCGTCCACCCGGACGTCGCCCTTGCCGTGCCAGGTCACTGCCTTCATGGGTCCTCCTCGGTCGCGTGCGGCTGCTGCGCCCGTGGTCTCCAGGCCGCAGTGGCCTCCCCATCGCCGAGGGGGCCTGAAACAGGCGCAGCGAACCCGCAGGTGGCGCACAGCCGGTCCATGGTCGGGACCGTGATCATCGACGGCAGGAACCCCCCCGAGGAGATGCCGTGATCGCGTTGCTGGCCACCGTGCTGCTGCTGGTCGAGCTGGTCCTGGTCGCCCGTGTGGTGGTCGACTGGGTCGGCGTCCTGTCCTCGGCCGGCGGGGCGCGCATCGGCGGCGTCCGCCGGTTCACCCACGGCCTCACCGAGCCGGTGATCGCCCCGGTGCGCCGCGTGCTTCCCCCGCTGCGGCTGGGCGGGATGGGCATCGACCTGGCGTTCACGGTCGTCTTCCTGGCCGTCGTCGTCCTGCGGTCGGTGCTGCTGTCCTACTGATCGAAGAGGACGACGCCGGTCGGCTCGGCCGTGAACGGGTTCGCCCACTCCGACGCCGCGCCCGTGATGGGTGCGGCGTCGGTGACCACCGTGCAGGGTCGGCCCGGGTAGACGGCCAGGACCCGGGTGGCCGACGTCAGCTCGACGGTGTGCTCCAGCAGCTCGCCCCTCCTCATCTGCCGGGTGGTGCGGGTGCCGCGCAGCTCCTCGCCGACCGTCGCCGTCCAGACCACGCCGTCGGCCTCGAAGGTGATGGAGGCGACCCGGTCGCCGCGCGGGGCCGGCTCGCACGCGGCGAACTCGGCCAGTGCCTCGAACAGCCGCTCGGCCTGGTCGGGGTCCTCGGCGCGGGGCAGGAAGAAGGCGGGCACGGGCGCAGTGTGCTGGTCACCCCCGACAACCTTCGGCCAGGGTGCCGCGCCCGGTCCGACCCAGGGTCCCGCCGCGTCGGACGCCGACGTGCCTGCTCGCCGTCCCCGCTCCGGGAACGGTCGGCGTCGCGGCCCCGCGCTGACCCCGGGTTCCCCGACATCGGGGTCCGCGACGGGGCACGGGCCCCGGGTTCCCCGACATCGGGCCCGGCCCGGGCGGCGCGTCGGGCGGGCGGGTCAGGCGGCGAGGGCGGCCAGCAGGTCGAGCTGGGTGCGCCAGACCGGGGACGAGGTGTCGATGAGCACGAAGTGGTCGCCGTCGACCTCGGTCAGCGTGGCGTCGGCACCCGCGGCGGTGGCGGCGTCCACGTAGGTCACCGACTGCGACAGCGGCACGTTGGTGTCGGCCCGGCCGTGCACGCACCGCACCGGGACGGCGAGGGGCACCTGCTGCAGCGGGTCCACCGCGGCGGTCACCGGGCCGCCGACGAAGGCCTGCACCGCGCCGGCGCCCAGGTCCTGCGCCTCCGCGCCCCGCAGGTCCAGCACGCCGGCCTGGGACACCGCGCCGGTCAGCGGCACCCGCGCGTCCTGGCGCCCCGCGGCCCACACCGCGAGGTGCCCGCCCGCGGAGTGGCCCAGCGCCAGCACGGTCGAGAGGTCCAGGTCGGTGGTGGCGAGGGCGTCGATGCCCGCGGCGACGTCGTCCAGCGTGGCCGGCACCCCGCCGCCGTCGCCGACCCGGCGGTACTCCAGGTTCCAGGCCGCCCAGCCCTCGTCCGCCAGCGCCCGGGCCAGCGGGGCGCCGAGCGAGGCGTCGTACTGCGCCCGCCAGAACCCGCCGTGGATGACCACCACGACCCCGCGCGGGGTGCCCTCGGGCCGGTAGAGCTCGGCCCACTGGCTGGGGTCGTCGCCGTAGGCGGTGCGGGAACCAGGGGCGGGGGGCGTCGAGCAGCCGGCGGTCACCGCGCCGAGTGTGCCCCAGGCGGTCAGCTGCAGCAGGGTGCGTCGGGACAGGTGCACGGGGAGCGTTCGCAGCGCGGCACGCACCCGGACGGCCCCGGTCCGGCTAGCGTCCCCGGTCGTGCGTGGGGTCGGTTCCGTCCTGGTGGTCCTCCTGCTGGCGGTGGCCGGCTGCGGGACCGGCGAGCTCGGCGGTGGCCGCCCGCTGCTCGAGGTGGTCCCCGACCCGGTGCTCGCCGACTGCGTCGTCGACGCCGCCGGGCTGCCCTCGAGCTCCTCGCCGGTCACCCCGCAGACGCTGGCCGCGGTCACCGAGCTGCACTGCGACGGCGGGCAGTCCCCGGCCGGGGTGATCGGCTCGCTGGCCGGTGTCGACCAGCTGACCGGGCTCACCGTCCTCGACGTCCCGCGCAACGCCGTCAGCGACCTGTCCCCGCTGGCCGGGACCCGGCTGGGCACGCTGACCCTCACCGACAACGAGGTGTCCGACCTGTCCCCGCTGGCCGGCCTGCCGCTGTTCGACCTCGGGCTCTCGCAGAACCCGGTCGCGGACCTCTCACCGCTGGCGGGGACCACGACGCTGCGCACGCTGGGCGTCGCGGCCGCGCAGGTGACCGACCTCTCCCCGCTCGCCGGGCACGACGGGCTGGCCGAGCTGGACGTGTCCTCGAACCAGGTCGTCGACGTGTCGCCGCTGGCCGGGCTGGCGAACCTGGACACCGTGCGGCTGTCCCGCAACGCCGTCGTGGACCCCTCGCCGCTGGGCACCGTGCCGACGCTGCTGGTCCTGGACCTGTTCGGCAACCAGGTGGCCGACGTCACCGGTCTGGCCCCGGCGCCGCTGCTGCAGGAGCTGCAGCTGGGCGCCAACCCGGTGACCGACCTCCGGCCGCTGCTGCAGGTGGGTACCCTGATCAACCTGGGGCTGGACGAGACCGACGGCACCGCCTGACCGGCGTCGACGAACTGCGCGCCGCCGGGGTCTCGGTGAACGGGCTCGCCTGACCGGATCGCCGGTCACGCCGCCGTCCCCGCAGGGCGCGCCGCCGTGCGCAACGGCACGGCGGCGCAGCACAGCACGCTTCTTGGAGGTAGCGAGTGGCTCGAGCAGGCCAGCGTCGTGACGGCGCTCGCCGCACCGCGGGTCGTGGTGGGCACCGGCCACGCAACGGCGACCTGGTCGCCGAGCTGGCCCGTGCCGTCCGCGACGTGGAGGCCGCGGCCAAGCGGAACCGGGTCACCCCGACCGTGCGCGCCACTTTCCAGGCCGTCGCCCTGCTGCTGCGCGAGGAGCGCGCGCGGGTGCGCACGGCCGCGGTCAGCGACGGCCACCGCACCGAGCAGCTCAAGCGGCTGGAGGGCCTGGCCACGATCATGGCCACCACGGCCGTCCGCGACGCCGGGCTGCTGGCCCTGCTGGCCGACGAGGCCGTGCCGTCGGAGGCCGCCCGCCGCATCGCCAAGCAGATGAAGCTCGACCTCGGCGTGGAGGTGGAGGAGGAGACCGAGCCCGAGCCGGTCGCCGCCGCCCCGGTCGAGGTCACCCGCCGCGTCGTCCCCCAGTCGGTGGCGGCCCGGCAGCTGGCCAACCCTTTCCTCGCCCCCGACTACGACGCCGGTGCCGCCCAGCGCGGCCCGCGCCCGGGTCGGCTGGCCGGGTGGGAGCTGATGGGTCCGCTGCTGGCCTCCTTCGAGCGGGCCGGTGGCGGGGCCCCGGCCTGCATGTCGCTGCCGTTCCCGACGCAGCGGTTCACCCCGGCCGGCCTGGAGCTCATGCCGCACCAGGGCCAGCTGGTGGCCGCCGTCGCCGAGGGCCACCGCAGCTTCCTGCTCGCCGACGAGCCCGGCCTGGGCAAGACCGCGCAGGCCCTGCTGGCCGCCGAGGCCGCGCAGGCCTACCCGCTGCTGGTCGTCGTCCCCAACGTGGTGAAGACCAACTGGGCCCGTGAGGCGGCGCTGTGGACCCCGCACCGGCCGGCCACCGTCGTGCAGGGCGACGGCGACGGCGTCGACGGGTTCGCCGACATCGTCGTCGTCAACTACGAGGTCCTCGACCGGCACCGCGGGTGGCTGGGGGAGTTCGGGTTCCGCGGGATGGTCGTCGACGAGGCGCACTTCATCAAGAACGTCACCTCGCAGCGCTCCCAGCACGTGCTGGCGCTCTCCGCGGGCCTGCGGGTGCGCACCGCCAAGCCGCTGCTCATGGCGCTGACCGGTACCCCGCTGATCAACGACGTCGACGACTTCCGGGCCATCTGGCGCTTCCTGGGCTGGGTGGACGAGACCAAGCCGCTGGCCCAGCTGACCGAGTGCCTGGAGGCCACCGGCTACGTGCCGGCCGACCGGGAGTTCTACGAGGCCGCGCGCCGGTGCGTCATCGACATGGGGATCGTCCGCCGCCGCAAGGTCGACGTCGCCGCCGACATCCCCGCCCGCCGCATCGCCGACCTGCCGGTCGAGCTGGACGGCGCCGTGGGCCGCTCCATCCGGGCCGCCGAGCGCGAGCTGGCGCAGCGGATGGTCGCGCAGTACCGCTCGGCCCTGTCCTACCGCGACGTCGTCGACGACGAGCTGGACATGGACCTGGTGCGCCGGGTGGCCAAGAGCGAGCTCAAGGACGCGATGACCCGGCAGACCGGCGAGAACGTGTTCTCGATGATGCGGCGGATCGGCCTGGCCAAGGCCGAGCTGGCCGCCGACTACGCCGCGCAGCTGGCCCGCAGCGCCGGGAAGGTCGTCTTCTTCGCCAAGCACATCGCGGTCATGGACGCCGCCGAGGCCTCCTTCGAGAAGGCCGGTGTGCGGTTCTCCTCCATCCGCGGCGACCAGACGCCCTCGGTCCGGCAGAAGGAGGTCGACGCCTTCGTGGACGACCCGGGGGTGCAGGTCGCCGTCTGCTCGCTCACCGCGGCCGGCGTCGGGCTGAACCTGCAGGTCGCCTCGAACGTCGTCCTGGCCGAGCTGTCCTGGACCGACGCCGAGCAGACGCAGGCGATCGACCGCAGCCACCGGATCGGGCAGACCGAGCCGGTGACCGCGTGGCGGATCATCGCCGCGCAGACCATCGACTCCCGGATCGCCGAGCTCATCGGCTCCAAGGCCGGGCTCGCCGCCCGCGCGCTGGACGGCTCGGACGAGGAGGTCGCGGCCACCGGCGACGTCCAGCTCGAGGCGCTGGTCGCGCTGCTGGTGGACGCGCTGCGGACCGGGGACGCCTGAGCCGAGCACGCCCGGGCGGGGGACGGCGGGCCGGCGCCCGCCGTCCCCGGGCGTCAGCCGCGGATCTTCGCGGTCATCTCCGCGAGCCGCCTGCCCTGGTAGCGGGCGGCGGTGAGCGCCTCGTCGCTGGCCGCGGCGGCGTTGCCCGAGGAGGGCACCGAGGCGCCGTAGGGGTTGCCGCCGGCGGCGAACAGCAGCGGGTCGGTGTAGCCCGGCGGGACGATGACGGCGCCGAAGTGCGAGAAGACGTTGAACAGCGTCAGGATCGTCGACTCGTTGCCGCCGTGGGTGTTCTGCGCGCTGGTGAAGGCGGTGGCGCCCTTGTTCGCGAGGGTGCCGTTGGCCCAGAGGCCGCCGAGGGTGTCGATGAACCCCTTGAGCTGGGCGGACGGCGTCCCGAAGCGGGTCGGGGTGCCGAAGGCGTAGCCGTCGGCCCAGGCCAGGTCGTCGGGGGTGGCGATTTCGACGTCGGAGACCTGGTCGAGGTGCGCCCGCCAGGCGGGGTTGCTGTCGATCGCGGCGTCGGGGGCGGTCTCGGGGACGCGGCGCAGCCGGACGTCGGCGCCGGCCTCCTGCGCCCCCTCGGCGACCGCCTGCGCGAGCTGGTGGGTGTTGCCGGTCGCGGAGTAGTAGACGACGGCGATGTTGGTCACGCGGACCTCCCGGGGTCGTGGATGTGGTTGCGCGTTCAACCCTCGGGGAGGTGCACGGTCACCGCAACCGGCGGGTGCGGATGAAGCCGGGCACGTCGACCTGCGGCACGGTGCCGGTGCGCGCGAACCCGGCCCACAGCGCCCGCAGCTGCGCACCCCGTTGCTCGACCTCGGTCCAGGGCACGCCGGCCAGCAGCGGCGCACCCCGCCAGGCCGTCGCCGAGCCGAACAGCAGGGGCAGGTCGGTGCAGTGCGCGGCCCGCAGCGGCGACCCGGGTGCACCCCAGTCCAGCCGGTAGGTCGCCGCCCGGCCGCCGGCCCGTGCGTGCCGCCGGGCCAGCGACCGGACCGCCCGGCCGTAGACCACCCAGCTGGCCAGCGCGACCGCGGCCCGGGTGAGCACCGGCACCCGGCGGACGACGGCGAACCGCTCCGGCAGGCCCGGCAGGAACAGCGCCACCTCGCGGGCGGTGCTGCCGACCAGCAGGTCCACGCGCGGCGCCGCGGCCGCCCACGCGTCCTCGACGTCGTCCTCGGCCGGCAGCGGCGGGTGGCCGTACCGGGTGCCGAACGGCATGGCGGCGACCAGCCCGAACGGCGCGGCGGCGGCCTCCACCCGGGTCTCTGCGGCCAGCAGCTCCTCCAGCGGGGTGCCGGCGTCGAGGTCGCCGGCGGCGGCGTCCATGGCCGCCGACATCCGGGCCCGCCCACGGCTGATGCCCAGCGGCGCGCTCTGCACGACCGCCCGCCGGAACAGGCCGCGGGCGCCGTCCGCGGCCATCAGGTGGGCAACGGCGTCCCCGCCGGCGGAGTGGCCGAAGACGGTGACGGTCGCGGGGTCGCCGCCGAACCCGGCGACCGCCCGCTGCACCCAGCGCAGCGCCGCCAGCTGGTCGAGCAGGCCGAGGTTGGCCTGCCGCGGGCTGCCACCCAGGTAGCCGAGCAGGCCCAGCCGGTAGGTGACCGCGACCAGCACCACGCCCTGCTCCCGGACCAGCGGCCGCGGGTCGAACACGGGGGAGTCCCCGGCGCCGGCGCGGTAGGACCCGCCGTGCAGGAACACCATGACCGGTGCCCCGTGCGCGTCGAGGGGTGC
This sequence comes from Klenkia sp. PcliD-1-E, assembly GCF_024124375.1. GTDB lineage: Bacteria > Actinomycetota > Actinomycetes > Mycobacteriales > Geodermatophilaceae > Klenkia. The sequence continues at coordinate 22,268 of NZ_JAMXRZ010000045.1, read as the reverse complement.
GGTGACCGACAGCCGCAGGCAGTCCTCGTCCACCACCAGCTCGCCCATCGGGTCGACGAGCAGGTCGTCCAGCAGCGGGGTGGGGTTCTGCGGGCAGGCCGGTGCGAGGCGGGTGGCGTCGACCGGCTCGTGGGGCACCGGCTCGGCGACCGGGGCCCGGAACCGCTCGGCGCGGGCGTACCGGATGCCGGTCGCCCGGACCAGGTCGCCCTCCCGGAGGGCCCGGAACACCCCGGCCCCGGTCTCGACCGTCACCAGCTCGTCGGTCTGCACCGCCGCGACGCTACGGGTTGCGCCGACCGGGTCAGCCCGCCAGCCAGCGGCGGGTCCACCCCTCGCCGACGCGCCGGTACTGCAGGCGCCGGCTCGCGGTGTCCGCCCCGCCGGCCCAGAAGGTCAGCTCCTGCGGCATCACCCGGAACCCCGTCCACGACGGCGCCGGTGCCGACCCGGCCTGCACGGGGACGTCGGCGGCCCAGCCCGCGACCCGGCCGGCCCGGTCACGCCCGGCCAGCACGTCGTCGTTCAGCCACGCCAGCCGGCGCAGGTGCTCCGACCGCGCCGACCACACCCGCGCAGCCGAGTCCGCGGCGTCGGCGACGACGTCCCCGCGCACCACCAGCTGACGGGTGAAGCCGGGCCAGGTCACCACCATCGCGGCCCGGGGGACGGCGGCCAGCTCGGCGACCTTGCGGCTGTCCCGGTGCGTGTGGACGGCGAACCCCGACCGGTCGACCGCGCTGACCAGCACGGTGCGCGCGTTCGGGCAGCCGTCGGTGCCGACGGTGGCCAGCACCGCCTGCGGCCGGTCGGGGTCGTCGTCGGCGGGCAGCCAGTCCTCCACCAGGACCCAGGGGTCGTCGCCGGGGTCGGCGTCGCCCTGCAGGTCGATCACCGCAGGGCGCCCTTGACCGGGCCGCCGTAGTCGGGGTTGAGCTTGCCGGGGTTGAGCAGGCCGCGGGGGTCGGTGCGGCGGGCGGTCTCGACCGTGCGCTGGAGCTGGAAGTCCACGTTCCACTGGTGCGGGTCGTGCACGCCGACGCCGAGGGCCTCCAGCGCCGCGATGCCCTCGCGCACCTGCTCGGGGCTGCGGTAGACCCCGGCGAGCATGCCGATCGGCCCGGAGTGCCCGACCTCGTTGTGCAGCAGTGCGCCCTCGAACACCTGGTGCACCTCGTCCACCCGGTCCACCAGGGCCTGGCCGCCCACCTCGAGGTGGAAGTACACGCCCGGCGCGCTCTTCTGCAGCCACTCGATGGGGTGGTTGTAGCTGAGCACGCTCAGCGAGAGCGGCACCTGCGGGCCCTCGCGGACGTCCTCGACCCGCCCGCCGGTCGCCTCGACCACCGCGCGCGCAGCCTCGACGGTGGAGGCCTCGAGGATGCCCCGCACGCTGGCCCGCCCGGCCGGGAACGCCGGATCCTCCGGCAGCGCGGCGGTGATCTCCGGGGTGTCGGCCGACACCAGCCGCGGGGTCGGCTCGAGCCTCCCCAGCGCCACCATCGCCGCCTGCGCGGTGCGGAAGTCCGGGCAGCTGGCGTAGAAGCCGACCCACTCCTGCAGCGGCTCCAGCCGCACGGTGGCGCGGACGATGATCCCCGCCGTCCCGTAGTTGTGCACGTAGGCCTGGGCCTCCTCGCCCTCGACGTGCACCAGCTCGCCGGAGCCGTCGGCGTGCACCACGTCCAGCGCCGCGACGAACCCGGCGTCGTTGGTGCCGTGCACGATGCTGCCGGTGCCGCCCGACCCGCCGGCGAGGAACCCGCCGAGGGAGCTCTGCACCGTCGAGGGGTACATCCACAGCTGCTGGCCCGTCGCCTGCGCGGCGCGCTCGCAGGTCACCATCGGCGTCCCCGCCTCGGCGGTGAGCAGGCCGTCGGTCACCTCGACGACGGCGCGGGCCCGGGACAGGTCGAGCACCAGGCCGCCGGCCATGGGGATGCCCTGGCCGTAGTTGCCGGTGCCCTTGCCGCGCGGGGTGACCGGCACGCCCAGCCGGACGGCGGCGGCCACGGCCTGGCCGGCCAGCTCGGCGGTGGTGGGGAAGGCGACCAGGTCGGCGACGCCGAGGGGCAGCAGCTCGCTGATGATCGGGCTCATCCGGGCGCCGTCGACCGACACGCGTTCGCGCACCCGCAGCTCGCTGCTGACGTTGCGCTGGCCGAGCAGGTCGGTCAGCTCTGCCTCGAGCGCGGACAGGGCGGGAGGGGCGGCCGTCGTCGTCACGGCCCGATGGTGCCCGGACGGCGGTTACATCCGTGTGACCCTTCTGCGTCATCTGCACCCGGGGCGGTGCGGGTGTGCAGGATCGGCCGGTGAGCTTCTTCTCCGACGTCGAACGCGACCTCGTGGTCGCCGGCCGCACGCCGCTCGCCGACGGCGTGCTGGCCCTGGACCTGGTGTCGCACAACGGCCGCGACCTGCCCGCCTGGACGCCCGGATCGCACCTGGACCTGGTGGTGCGGCCCGGGCTGGAGCGGCAGTACTCGCTGTGCGGGGACGTCGCCGACCGCGCCACCTGGCGGGTCGCGGTGCTGCGCGAGGCCGACGGCGGGGGCTCCCGGGCGCTGCACGACGACGTCGAGGTCGGCCAGCGGCTGCGGGTGCGCGGGCCGCGCAACCACTTCCCGTTCGAGGTCACCCCGGGCACCCGCTACCTCTTCGTCGCCGGCGGCATCGGCATCACGCCGCTGCGCGCGATGCTCGCCGCTGCGGACGCGGCCGGCGCGGACTGGACGCTGGAGTACGCCGGGCGCTCCCGGGCCCGGATGGCCTTCGCCGCGGAGCTGCTGGCCGCCCACCCCGGGCGGGTGCGGCTGCACGTCGGCGACGAGGGCGACCGGCTCGACGTCGCCGCGCTCGACGTCGACGCCGACACCGCGGTCTTCGCCTGCGGCCCGGCGAAGCTGCTCGACGCCCTGGAGTCCGCCGCCGAGGGCTGGGCGGGCACGCTGCACGTGGAGCGGTTCGAGGCCAAGGAGTTCGGCGCCCCGGTCTGGCCGGACCCGTTCGAGGTCGAGCTGGCGCTCACCGGCGGCACCGTCGTCGTCGAGCCCGGCCAGTCGGTGCTGGCCGCCGTCGCCGGGGCCGGGGTGGACGTGCTGAGCTCGTGCCGGGTGGGCACCTGCGGCACCTGCGAGACCCCCGTCCTGGAGGGCGAGGTGGAGCACCGGGACTCCGTGCTCAGCCCCGGGGAGCAGGCCGACGGCACCGTGATGATGGTCTGCGTCTCCCGTGCCGCCGGCCCACGCCTCGTGCTCGACCTGTGAGCGCACCCGCCTGCCCCAAGGCGATGACCTACGGGCCGTGCGGCGGGGTCGCCGAGGACGGCAGCTGCGAGGTCGCCCCCGACCCGTGTGCCTTCCTGCCCCTGCCCACCGTGCGCTGGCCGGGCGAGCCGGTGACCCGCGCCGGGGGCGAGCCCCGGCTGCTCGCGCTCATGCGGCAGCGGCCGGTGGTGGTGGCCGACCTGCCGGCCGTCGCGCTGTCCCGCGGGTCGCTCGAGCGCTGCGCCGACCTCGTCGCCGGCCGGGTGGACGCCGTCCTGCTCGGCGACCACGCCGCTGCCCGGGTGCAGTTCCCGCCGGCCTACCGCGCCGCGCTGGTGCAGGCCCGCGGCGTCCCGGTCTGGCAGGGGCTGAACTGCCGGGACCGCAACCGCGTCGCGCTGGAGGGCGAGCTGGCCGCGCTGGCCGACCTCGGTGTGGGCGCCGTGCACTGCGTCACCGGCGACCACACCGCCACGGGGGACCGGCCCGACGCCCAGCCGGTGTTCGACCTGGACTCCACGCAGCTGGCCGCCGGCGCCCGCGCCGCCGGGCTGCTGGTCTCGGTGGGGGAGACCCCGCACGGCCCGCCCGCCGACCGGCGCCCGCACCGGCTGGTGGAGAAGGTGCGGGCCGGCGCCGAGGTCTGCTTCGTCGACCACGCCGGCGGCCCGGCCGAGCTGGCCGACTTCGTCGCCGCGGCCACCGACGCCGGGGCCGACGTGCCGTTCGTCGCCTGCGTCGCGGTGGCCACCGACCCTGGCTCGGTCGCGCAGCTGCGCCGGTTCACCGGTCTGCGGCTGCCCGGGGGCTACCTGGCCGGCATCGAGTCCGCCCGCGACCCCCGCCGGGCCGGGATCGCCGCGGCCGTCGCGCTGGCGCAGGCCTACCTCGCCGTCCCCGGGGTGCGCGGGGTCGACCTGTCCGGGGTGGCCGCACCCGGCACCGAACCCTCCACCGCCGCGGCTTTGGCGGAGATCGGGAGAGAACTGTCGTGAGCCTGCTGCTGCGCTCGGTCACCACCCTGGACGGCGACGTCGTCGACGTGCGCTGCGCCGACGGCCTGGTCGCCCAGGTCGCCCCGGCGCTGACCCCCGGGCCGGACGACGAGGTGCTGGACCTGGCCGGGTGGCACCTGCTGCCCGCCCCCGCCGAGCCGCACGCCCACCTGGACAAGGCGCTGACCAGCCACCGCGCACCCAACCGCACCGGCGACCTGGCCGGGGCCATCGAGGCGATCCGGGCCATCTCCGCGGGGTTCACCCACGAGGACTTGGTCGAGCGGGCCACCCGCGCCGCGCACGAGTACCTGGCGAACGGCACCACCGCGATCCGCACGCACGCCGACCTGGGGGCGCACACCGGGTTGCGGCACGTCCGGGCGCTGCTGCAGGTCCGCGACGCCCTCGCCGGCCTGGTCGACGTCCAGGTCGTGGCGCTGTGCAGCGCCCCGTGGTCACCGGGGGAGGCCGAGACCAACGCCCGGCTGCTGGAGGAGGCCTGCGAGCTGGGCATCGACCTGGTCGGCGGCGCCCCGCACATGTGGCCCGACCGCACGGCCGGCCTGGACCTCTCCTTCGGCGCCGCGCAGCGCCGCGGGCTCCCGCTGGACCTGCACACCGACGAGACGCTGGACCCCACCGCCCAGGGTCTGCTGCACCTGGCGCAGCGGGTGCGGGCCACCGGGTTCGGCCACGGCGCCACCGCCAGCCACTGCGTCTCCCTGGGCGTGCACCCCCTGGAGGTCGCCCGGGCCACCGCCGCCGAGGTCGCCGCAGCCGGCGTCGGCGTCGTCGCCCTGCCGCAGACCAACCTCTACCTGCAGGGACGCGGGTCCACCGTCGCCACGCCCCGCGGGCTGACCGCCGTCCGGGCGCTGCTGGACGCCGGGGCCGTGCTCGGCGCCGGCGGGGACAACCTGCGCGACCCGTTCAACCCGATGGGCCGGGCCGACGCCTGCGAGGCGGCGTCCCTGCTGGTCACCTCCGGGCACCTGTCCACCCGCGAGGCGTGGGACGCCGTCAGCGCCGGCGCGCGGCGCTGCATGGGCCTGCCGGTGCCCGGGGCGACGGTCGGGTCGGTGGCCGAGTTCCTCGCCGTCCGGGCCGAGAGCCTGGACGCCGCGGTCGCCGGCGCCGGCACCGACCGGGTCGTGGTCTCCCGCGGCCGGGTGGTCGCGAGCACGCAGGTGCAGCGGGAGTTCCGGGGGAGGGCCGTGGCCCAGTCGTGATGAACCGGTCGGCTGCGTTCACCGATGGCACACGCAGGCGAAACAGTCCGCGCCCATCGTGACTGCGTCGCCCGGTGAGCCGCCGGGCGACGGGACCGGTCCCACCCGGGCCGGACCCCCGCAGACGCACCGGAGGTGACCGTGAGCGCTCCCGCGCCCGCCGCCCCGTCGCTGGCCACCGGGACCCGGGTCCTGGAGTTCACCGACGTCGCCCGCCAGTTCCCCGACGGCACCGTCGCGCTCGAGGGCGTCGACCTGACCATCGACCGCGGCGAGTTCGTCACCGTCGTCGGGCCCTCGGGCTGCGGCAAGTCCACCCTGCTGCGCATCGCCTCGGGCCTGGACGCCGCCAGCGCCGGCACCGCCCGGGTCGACGCCCAGCGCATCGGCTACGTCTTCCAGGACGCCACCCTGCTGCCCTGGCGCAGCGTGAAGAAGAACGTCGAGCTGCTCGCCGAGCTGCACGGCATGAGCGCGACCGCCACCAACCAGGCGGCGATGGACGCCATCGAGCTGGTCGGCCTGCGCGGGCACGAGAAGAAGCTGCCGCGGGCGCTGTCCGGCGGGATGAAGATGCGCGCCTCGCTGGCCCGCTCGCTGACCCTGGACCCCGACCTGTTCCTCTTCGACGAGCCCTTCGGCGCGCTGGACGAGATCACCCGCGAGCGCCTCAACGACGAGCTCATCCGGCTGTTCGTGGCCAAGGGCTTCGGCGCGCTGTTCATCACGCACTCGGTGTCCGAGGCGGTCTACATGTCGACCCGGGTGCTGGTGATGAGCGGCCGGCCGGGCCACATCGTGCAGTCCTTCGAGGTGCCCTTCGGCCCCGACCGGACGCCGGACCTCCGGTTCACCCCCGAGTTCGCCGCGCTCGCCGGCGAGGTCTCGCACGCGCTGCGCGAGGGCCACTCGTGACCGCCACCCTGCCCGGCCAGACCAGCCCCTCCGAGGAGACCGCCGTGACCACCACCCTCGAGAGCCCCACCGCCGAGGCGGTCGCCGACAGCGCGGCACCCCCGCGCGCCGTCCGGCGCCGCCGCGGGAAGAAGGCGATGAACCTGGCCCTGCCGGTCGTGGTGTTCGCCGCCCTCATCGGGGTCTGGTACGCCATCACCTACCTGGTGCTGGACCCCGGCCGGCGCTTCCTCATGCCGGCTCCGCACACCCTCATCACCGATGCGCTGCTGGACCCGACCATCACCGAGAAGGTGTGGCCGGCGCTGGGCCGCTCGATCGTGGTCACGTTCACCGGCCTGGCGATCGCGATCGTGATCGGCATGCTGTGGGCGATCGCGATGAGCCAGAGCAAGGCGGTCGAGAGCTCGCTGTACCCCTACGCCGTCGCGCTGCAGTGCATCCCGATCCTGGCCCTGGTCCCGCTGATCGGGTTCTGGTTCGGCTTCGGCTTCCCGTCCCGGGTCATCGTCTGCGTGATGATCGCGCTGTTCCCCATCGTGTCGAACACGCTGTTCGGCATCCAGTCGGTGGACCGCGGGCACCACGAGCTGTTCACCCTGCACAAGGCCGGTCGGTTCACCCGGCTGGTCAAGCTGCAGCTGCCCGCGGCGCTGCCGGCCATCTTCGCCGGGTTCCGCATCTCCGCCGGCCTGTCCGTGGTCGGCGCGATCGTCGGCGACCTGTTCTTCAAGCAGGGCGAACCGGGGCTGGGCATCCTGCTGTCGAACTTCAGCTCCCGCCTGCAGGGCGCCCCGCTGTTCTTCACGATCGTGGTCACCGCCGCGCTCGGCTTCGCGGTGTTCTTCCTCTTCGGCTGGCTGTCCAAGCTCGTCGTCGGCAGCTGGTACGACCAGTCCCGCGACCGCTGAGCCCCCTCGGCCAGCCCTGCCGCCTCCCCAGTCCGCACCACCCGGGGCGTCCGTCGCCGTCCGCCCCGGTCACCGTCACCCCGAACCCGAGGTGCCGGCCCGACCCATCCCCAGGAGCACGTGTGCGCATCACCCGTTCCACGACGGCCCTCGCGGCCACCGCCGTGCTGGCGCTCTCCCTCGCGGCCTGCGGCAGCGACGACGGCGGCTCGGCGGCCGCCGGCCCCTCCGGCGACGTCGGCAGCAACGACCTCGCCGCCGCGGGCTGCCCCAGCAACATCGTGGTGCAGACCGACTGGAACCCCGAGTCCGAGCACGGGGGCCTCTACGAGTCCCTCGGCGACGACTACGTGGTCGACGCCGGCAGCAAGTCGGTGACGGGCACGCTCATCGACAGCAACGGGGACTCCACCGGCGTCACCCTGGAGATCCGCGCCGGCGGCCCGGCCATCGGGTTCCAGACGGTGACCTCGCAGATGTACGCCGACACCGACATCGACCTGGGCTACATCGCCACCGACGAGGCCATCCAGCTGTCGGACACCCAGCCCACCACCGCGGTGCTGGCCCCCCTGGAGAAGTCGCCCACCATGATCATGTGGGACCCCGCGACCCACCCGGACGTCGAGTCGATCGCCGACCTGGGCCGCGACGACATCACCGTGCGGTACTTCGAGGGTTCGGCCTACATGGCCTACCTGACCGGCGCCGGGATCCTGAACCCCGACCAGATCGACGGCTCCTACGACGGCACCCCGTCGGGCTTCGTCGCGGCGGCCGGCGAGGTCGCGCAGCAGGGCTTCGCCTCCGCCGAGCCCTACATCTACAAGAACGAGGTCGAGGCCTGGGGCAAGGACGTGAAGTACCAGCTCGTCTACGACGCCGGCTTCCAGCCCTACCAGTCCTCGATCTCGATCCGCTCCGGTGACCTGGACTCGATGTCGAGCTGCCTCACCGCGCTCGTCCCGCTCATGCAGCAGGCCGACGTGGACTACCTCGAGGACCCGGCGCGGGTGAACGACATCATCCTGGACCTGGTGCAGCAGTACGACACCGGCTGGGTGTACTCGCAGGGCGTCGCTGACTACTCGGTGGAGACCCAGAAGGAGCTAGGCCTGGTGGGCAACGGCCCCGACGACGTGCACGGCAACTTCGACACCGACCGCGTCGACACGCTCATCGAGCAGACCACGCCGATCTTCACCGACCAGGGCACCCCGCCGAAGGAGGGCCTGACCGCCGACGACCTCGTCACCAACGAGTTCATCGACGACTCCATCTCGGTGCCCTCCAGCTGACCCGCTCCACCCGACGGCGCCCGTCACCCCACCCGGGGTGGCGGGCGCCGACGCGTTGCGCGACCGGAACACCGGGGAAACCTCGGGCTCGCACGATGCAGCCATGCGGATCGACACCAACCTGCTCGGCGCGGTCGCGATGCCCGACGCCGGCCTCGACGGTCCGCCGGCCACCGAGCGGCGCTACGGGCGGGCGGACGTCGCCGCGGCGTACGAGGACCTCGTCGCGCTCGCCGAGGTCGGTGACCGGCTGGGCTACGACACGATGTGGTGGACCGAGCACCACTTCCAGCACGAGGGCTACGAGGTCGTCGGCAACCAGGGTGTGGCCATGACGGGCCCGGCGTGACCTCGACGGCGCTGGACACCCTCGTCGACGGCACCACCATGCTGGCCGCCCTGGCGGCCGGCGAGGTGTCCGCCGAGGAGCTCACCCGCGCGCACCTGGACCGGATCGCCGGCCCGGGGGCGGCGCTGAACGCCCTCGTCGCCGTGGACGCCGAGGGCGCGGTCGCCGCGGCCCGCGCGCTGGACGCCGACCGCGTCGCCGGCCGGCCACTGGGGCCGCTGGCGGGGCTGCCGATCACCGTGAAGGACTCCGTCGACGCGGCCGGCCTGCCCAGCTCGCACGGCCGCCCGGACGACCGCCGGCTGGCCACCGTCGACGCCCCCGCCGTCCGGCGGCTGCGGGAGGCCGGGTGCGTGGTCCTGGGCAAGACCAACGTGCCGGTGTGGCTGGCCAGCATGCACAGCGAGAACGCCCTCTTCGGTGCCACGACCAACCCGTGGGACCCCACCCGCTCCAGCGGCGGGTCCAGCGGTGGGTCGTCGGCCGCCGTCGCGGCCGGCCTGGGTGTCGCCGACCTGGGCAGCGACCTGGCCGGGTCGCTGCGCGTCCCGGCGGCGTGGTGCGGGTTGTTCGGCCATCGGCCCAGCAACGGCGCGGTGTCCAAGCTGGGGAACATGCCCTGGCCGGACGGCGGCCTGCTGGAGCCGATGGTCAGCTCGATCGGCCCGTTCGCCCGCTCCGCCGCCGACACCGCCGCGTTCACCGAGGTGCTCGTCGGCGCCGAGGGCCTGGAGTCGGTGGGCTGGCAGCTGCGGCTGCCCCCGGCCCGGGTGGCCTCGCTCGCGGGCCTGCGGGTCGGGGTGTGGCTCGACGACCCGGCCGCCCCGGTCGACCCCGAGGTGGCGACGGCGATCCGCGGCTTCGCCGACGCGCTGGCCGGGGAGGGCGCCCACGTCGCCGAGCTCGCGCACCCTCCCGTGGGCGGGAGCGCGGACCTGGCGCTGTACCTGCGGCTGCAGTCGGCGGAGATCGTGCACGGCTTCACCGCCGAGGACCTCGCCGACGCCGACGACCGCTACCACCAGTCGGTGTGGGCGGCGCTGCACGACCTGGAGGCCCAGCGGGCGGCCACCGCCCGCTGGGCGGAGGTGTTCGCCGGCGTCGACGTCGTCCTGTGCCCGGCGGTCTCGCGGGTGGCCACCACCTACACGGCCGCGATGACCGCCCCGGAGACCGTGGAGGTCGCAGGCCGCGAGGTGCCGATCGACTCGGTCTGCGACTGGGCGCGGCTGTCCAGCCTGGGCCGGCTCCCGGCCACCGTCGTCCCGCTGGGGCCCGGTGCGGTCAGCGGCCTGCCTGTCGGTGCCCAGCTGCTGGGCCCCTACCTGGAGGACCGCACCCCGCTGGCCGTGGCCTGCCTGGCCGAGCAGGCCGGGCTGGTCAGGTTCAGGCGCCCGCCCGGCTGGTGAAGTCCGACTTCCTGATCGTGGCGTGGACGCCCTTGACCACGTCCACGACCTGGCTGATCCGGAAGTCGGTGGCCGCCGACAGGTAGGCGTAGGCCAGCGACCGGTCCATCCCGAACCGGGCCTGCAGCAGCGCGATCGCCGCCCGCACGCAGTCGGCCACGGCCAGGTCGAGGTCGGGGTCCATGCCGGTGGGCACCAGGAACTCCGTCGTCTCCACCAGCGGCCCGGCCAGCTTGCCGAACCGGGCCACCGCGTCCTCCCGCGCGACGACGTCCAGCCGCACCGTGGCCCGCAGGCTGGCCTCCATGGCGGTCAGCGACACCTCGCCGTCCCCCTGCGCGACGTGCGGGTCGCCGACGTAGGCGAGCCCACCGTCGGCCTGCACCGGCAGGTACAGCGTGGATCCCGCCGTGAGCAGGGCGATGTCGACGTTGCCGCCGTGCGGGCCCGGCGGCACCGAGTGCGGCCGCTCAGGGCCGGCCACCGCCACCCCCATGACGCCGAGGAAGGGCCGCAGCGGGAAGGCCACCGTCGGCTCGGCACCCGGGGTGAGCGGCAGCAGGCCGTGGGCGCCGTCCTCGCTGACCGTGGCGAACGCGCTGAACACCGGCGCGCCCCCGAGCGGGTGCTCGCCGACCAGCACGCCCTTGCCGTGCCGGTTGGATATGACCCCGTAGGGCACCCGCGGCGTCGCGTCCAGCAGCGTCATGGCCAGCAGGTCGCCGACCTGCGCGCCGGCGACGGCCACCGGACGGCTGACCACGTGCGGGCCGTCGACGCCGAAGCGGTGCGGGTGGTCGCTGGCGGCCAGCGCGACGGCGTCGGCGAGCACCTCGGTCACCCCGTGGGCGCCGAAGAACGCCGCCGGGTCGCGGCCCTGGTCCTCCAGGATGCCCTCGTGGCTGATCGTGTCGAACGTGACCGCGGTGCCCGGCTGCACCTCCAGCACCGGCTCGTCGGCCGCGCACGGCAGCCGGCCCCACAGCACGTGCTCCGGCGACGCCGGCAGGTGCACGTCGCCGGCGACCGGCCCCTCCCCGGGCTGGAGGACCCTCACCCGCCCAGGTCCGCGGCGATCCGGGCCAGCCGCTCGTGCACCTGCGACTCCACCTCGCCGGCCTGCGGGTCGACCAGGTCCGCGCCGTGCGCGACGGCCTCCCCGCCGACCCACACCGACCGCAGGTTGCGCAGCGAGCAGGCCAGCACGTAGGTGCCGACGGCGTCCCACACCGGTCCGGTGTCGGGACGGCGGGGGTCGACCACGCAGAAGTCCGCGTACCGGCCGACCCGCAGCGAGCCCACCCGGTCGTCGACGCCCAGGGCCTCGGCGCCGCCGCGGGTGTGCATCATCAGCACGTCGCCGACGGGGGCGGCCATCGGGTCCTTGTACTGCGCGCGCAGCAGCGCGATGCCGGTGCGCATGTTGTTCCACGGGTCGGCGACGTCGGTGCAGGACTGGTCGTCCAGGCCCATCCCGACCCGCATGCCGGCGGCGCGCATCTCCGGGATCGACGCCACCCCGCTGGCCAGCCGGCCGTTGCTCATCGGCTGCCAGCTCATCGCGCACCCGGCCGCCGCGGCGGTGGCGATGATCTCGGGCGTCGTCTGGATGAAGTGCCCGAACACCAGCTCCGGCGACAGCGCGCCGGCGTCGACGTACCAGGCGAACTTCGACCGCTGCAGCTCCAGCATCTCGGCGGTCTCCAGGAAGTGGGCCTGGTTGACCAGCCCGTACCGGCGCATCACCTCGGTCTCCAGCGCCGCGGTGTCCGGCGTCGGGGCCCACTGGACCGCCCCGCTGATCGCCACGCCCAGCAGCAGCGACGGGTCGGCATCGGCCGCGGCCTTCACCGTGTCCTCGACGTGGGCCAGCGCGTCGGCCCGGGGGACGTCGCCCTGGGCGAGCATCACCGAGTGCAGGCTGCGCAGCCCGGCGTCGGTCTTGGCCCGCAGCTGGGCGTCCTGGCGCTCGACGGGCGGCACCCGGTCCCCGAAGCTGGCGACGGTCTTGTCGAACTGCAGGCCGCCGTCGGTGAAGTCGTAGGCGGTGGTGATGCCGTTGCGCAGGAAGTCCTGCGCGCCGTGCCGGGTGCACCAGTACATGTCCTCGGGCGTGGCCGGCATGACGTAGCGGAGCATGGCCTCGATCCAGCCGTACAGCGTCTCGTCCATGCCCAGGCCACGGCTGCCGGAGGTGAACAGGTGGCTGTGCGCGCTGACGAAGCCGGGCCCGACGATCGTGCCGGTGGCGTCCAGCGTCTGCACCGCGCCCGCCCGCTGCTCCGGGGTGGGGTCGCCTGCCTCGACGGCGGTGATCCGGCCGTCGTCGCCGACGGCGAACCAGCCGGTGAACGGGTCGGGCCGCTGCGGGTCGACGGTGAGCAGGGTGGCGCCGTGCACGAGCAGCTTGGTGGTCACGCGGGTCCTCCGGGGGTCCACTGGCCGGTGACCAGCTCGGTGTACAGGCGGCGCAGCAGCAGGCTGTTCTTGTCGGCCTTGGCGTGCGCGTTGAGGTGCTGGGCGAGCGGGAACTCGTCGGGCAGCCGGTCCAGCAGGGCCTTGTCCTCCAGCTCCACCTGGTGGTCGAAGGCGCGGATGTCGGCGGCGGGGCGGTCGGCCTCGGTGTCGGTGCGCAGCACGACCTGGTGGATGGTGCAGTGGGTGTCGTCGACCGGCGTGATGGCCTTGAGCATCACGTGGCCCAGGCCGTCGGGGTAGCGGATGAGCAGGTGCATGAAGAAGGGCAGGTGCACCTGGCTCCAGGTGTGCCGCACCGTCGCGCCGTCCTCACCGGGCCGGCCCTCGACCGGGACGTCGGTCCAGGTGATCAGCCCGTAGGGCGTGCGCTGCACGTTCTGGTCGGTGAGCTCGGGGTTGTCGGGGTTGCCGAAGCTGTTCATGTGCACGAAGGCGACGTGGCCGGGGTCGATGTTGTTCTCGACCAGGTGCATGGCGGTGCAGTCGAAGTCCCACGAGCCCTCGGGGACCTGCCGCCAGGCCGGGTCGTCCCACTCCTCGACCGCGGGCACGTCGGCGACCGGCCCGCCCTCGGCGTCGGTGGCCAGGCACACCCAGACCAGGCCGTAGCGCTCCTGGCTGCGCACCATCGTCAACCCTGACTTCGTGGGGTGCGGGGAGTCGGGGAACTGCGGGATGCGCTGGGTCAGGCCGTCGGCGTCCCACTCCCACCCGTGGTAGGGGCAGACCAGGTGGCAGTCGGCGACCCAGCCCATCGACAGCGGCGCGTCGCGGTGCGCGCAGCGGTCGTGCGCGACGCTGACCGGGCCGGACGGATCGGGCCGCCAGAGGACCAGGTCGGTGCCCAGCACCTTCCGGTGCAGCGGGGCGGCGCCGCGCCGACCGGGCTCGACGTCGGTGCGGACGTCGTCCACCGCGCACACGGCGTACCAGAACCGGCGGAAGACGGGGTGCTCGGACAGGACCAGGGTCTCGGGTCCGGCATGGCGGGTGGTGCGGGGCTCCTGCAGGGCGGTCATGGTGGTTCCCGGGGGTGGCGGCGGGCCGCTCGCGCCGTTCGCGCGGCCCCGCGTGCACGCTGCCCGGCGGTCGTTGCGGCCCGGTTTCAGCGCCGTTCCAGGTCCGCACGGACGACGGCGGCGGCGTTGCGCCCGGCCGCACCCCACACCCCCGCGCCGGGGAAGGTGCCCGCGCCGGTCAGGTACAGCCCGCGCACCGGCGTCGCGTACCGGGTCAGCTCGCGGTCCCGGCCGACCAGCGCGGCCAGCGGCCCACCGGAGAAGGACGGCGCCCACCCGCGCGGCATGCCGAGGTCGCGCTCGTAGTCCTCCGGCGTGACCACCCGCCAGCGCCGGACGCCGGCCGCGAAGCCTGGACCGACCTGCGCGGCGAGCAGGTCCAGCCAGCGCTGCGGCTCGGCCGAGGCTGCCCAGCCGCCTGGGACGGCGTACGGCGTCCAGAGCACCTCCAGCGACAGCACGTGGTCGGTGCCGACCCGCATCGAGGGGTCCAGCGCCGAGGGCGTGCCGACCAGGGCCATCGGCCGCGCGGCGACCTCGTGCCGGGCGAGGGCGGCGTGCGCGCGCTCGAGCGCGGCGGTGCCCGGGGCGATCGTGACCGTGGGGGCGTGCTGGTCGAAGGGGCCGACCAGCTCCTGCAGCCGCTGCACCTGCGGGAAGACCGGGAGGGCGGCGACGACGGCGTCCAGCTTGGACTCGTAGCCGTCGGGGGTGGTGCGGGCCCGCCACCGGGTGACCATGGCCTCGGCGCCGGCCGGCGGGTGCGGGCCCAGCCAGTCCACGACCGTCGTCCGCGGGTCGACCGAGCTGACCACGACGTCGGCCGGGACCTCCTCGCCGGTGTCCAGCAGCACCCCGCGGGTCGCGCCGCCCTCGGCGAGGACCCGCACGACGCGGGCACCGGTGCGGACCCGGCCGCCGGCGGCCTCCAGCGCCGAGCGCAGCGCCACGGGGAGGGCGCCCGACCCGCCCACGGGCCGGCCGATGCCCACCAGGTGCCGCATCGCGATGCCGACCGCGCCGAGACCGGTGCCGGGGGTGGACGGCGCCACGCCCCACACGGCGGGGCCCGTGGTGAAGGCGCCGGCCACCAGGAAGGGGTCGGTGAGGTAGCGGCCCAGCACGTCACCCACGCTGCGCCGCGACCAGTCCAGCAGGCGGGGGAGCGCGGTGGCCCGCCGGTCGGCCAGCGTCCGCAGCACCCGGCCGGGGGTGGGCGGGGTCGAGGTCAACTCGGTGAGCAGCCGGGCGACGGGGGTGGCGTCGGCGAGGTAGCGGCGGTAGCCCGCGACCTGCGTCGGGTGGGTACGGGCCAGCGCGTCCAGGGTGCGGTCGACGTCCTTGAACTGCACGAAGGCCGGGCCCGCGGCGTCGTCCCAGCCCACGTGCAGGGCCTGCGGGTCGACGTCGAGGTAGCGCAGGCCGTGCCCGGCGAGGTCGAGCTCGTCGGCGATCGCGGTGGTGCGGACCATCGTGTGGTCGCAGTTGCAGATGTTCACCCGGGCGCCCAGCGCGTCGACCGTGGCCGCGCACCCGCCGGTGTCGGCGGCGGCCTCCAGGACGGTGACGTCGTGGCCGGCGCGGGCGAGGTAGGCCGCGCAGACCAGCCCGTTGTGCCCGCCCCCGACCACCAGCACCGCCGTCATGCGGGCACCCTGCCGCGGCGTCGTGTCCCCGTCGTCACGACCGTGTTGCCCGCGACGCCGAACCGTGGACCCCTTCCGTCGCCCGGTGGGGAACCCTTCTCGCCCCATGTCGTGCCCTGCCCACCCAGCGGGGGCAAGGTCCACCTGCCCACCCGGCGCAGGCAGAGTCCACCTGCCCACCCGGCGGGGGCAGGGTCCACCTGCCCACCCGGCGGGGGCAGGGTCCACCTGCCCACCCGGCGGGGGCAGGGTCCACCTGCCCACCCGGCGGGGGCAGGGCCACCTTGCCCCGGTGGTGTGGGCAGGGCACGACATCGGCCGGGAGGACCTGCTGGGCGGCCACCGTGTGCTCGGCGTGACGTCCCGGTTACGTCTGCGCACGGGCCTGGACGCCGGCCGCCGGGTGCCGTGAGGATCGGCGCACTCCCCGCAGCGGCCACCCTGTCGCCGGGTACGAGGAAGGCACGCCACCGTGTCCAGCATCCCCAGCATCCCCGTCGTCGACGTGTCCCCGGCCTTCGGGGACGACCCCGCGGCCTTGGCCGGCTGCGTCGCGCAGCTCCGGCACGCCCTCACCGAGGTCGGCTTCCTGCAGGTGACCGGCCACCGGGTCGACCCCGCGGTCCTCGATGCCGCCTACGCCGCTATGGACCAGATCGCGACGATGCCCGAGGCGGAGCGGCGGGCGCTGGTCCGGCCGCGGGCGAGCTCGCGCGGGCTGTTCGAGGAGATCGACGAGCGCGGCCGCGTGCTCAACCGGGCGCTGCAGTTCCTGACCTACGACGACCTCGCCGCCGCCGAGGCCGACGACGCGGTGGGCGGGCACCCCGACTACTTCGTGCCCAACGTGTGGCCTGAGCAGCTGCCCGGCTTCCGCACGACGTGGAAGGCCTACGACGCGGCGACGAGATCGCTCGCCCGCACCCTGATGGGGCTGTTCGCCCTGGCCATGGGCCTGCCGCGGGACTTCTTCGCCGAGCCGTTCAGCAAGGACGTCACGCTGTTCAGCGTCAACCTGTACCCGCCGCAGCCGGTGGACGACGACTACGTCGAGGAGGTGGTGCTCAACCCGCACGCCGACTCCGGCGGGCTGACCGTGCTGCACCAGCGCGGCAGCTACGAGGGCCTGCAGGTGCGCGACGCCGCTGGCGGGTGGGTCACCGTGCCGCTGCGGGAGGACGCCTTCGTGATCAACATCGGGCACCTGATGTCGCGGTGGACCAACGGCCGCTTCCCGGCCACCGTGCACCGGGTGGTCGCCGGCCCGGACCCGACCGCGGAGAGGCAGTCGATCGCGATGTTCTTCCTGCCCAACATCGACCAGGTCGTCGCCCCCGTGGAGACGATGATCGGCGCGGAGGGCCCCCGCTACCTGCCGATCACCGCCTACGACTGGCAGGAGCAGTTCATGAAGGAGTACGTGCTGGTCAACAGCTACGCCGAGCCCGTCGGCTGACTGCCGGCCCGGTCATCGGCGGCGGGCGCCGAGCAGGTGGCGCAGGTCGTCGGCCACGTCGGTCTCGTCGCGGGTGACCAGGCGGCCGTCGCGCACGACGACCCGGCCACCGACCACCACGTGCTTGGGACGCCGCCCGGGGGAGGCCCAGAGCAGCCCCGCGACCGGGTCGGCCACCCCGACGTCGGCGACCCCGGTGACGTCCCAGCAGACCAGGTCGGCCCGCGCACCGACCTCCAGCCGGCCCAGGTCGGGCCGGCCCAGCCCGTCGGCCGACCCGCGGGTGGCGAACCCCAGCAGCTCCTCCGCGGACAGGGCCCGGCCGACCAGCGGCGCCACCTGCATCGCCAGCCGGGCGTCGGCCAGCAGGTGCCCGGCGTCGTTGGACCCACCGCCGCTGGTGCCCAGGCCCACCGGCACCCCGGCGTCGGCCAGCGCAGCCACCGGCGCGATGCCCCACCCCATCGGCAGGTCGCAGCCCGGCGCGTGCGTCGCGCTCACCCCGGCCGCGGCCAACCGCGCGACCTCCGCGTCGGTGACCCCGCACAGGTGGGCCAGCGTGACGTCGGGGGCCAGCCAGCCCCAGTCGTCGAGCAGCTCCAGGGGACGGCGTCCGTACCGGGCGGCCGCGACGTCGACGTCGACCTGCTCGTTGGCCTGGGTCCGGCGGCGCAGACCGCGGGCGGCAGCCACCTCGGCCATCAACCGGAAGGTGTCCGGGCCGTCGCTGTGCACCCCGGCCGGGCCCACGGCCACCTGCAGCATGCCGTCCGAGGTCACGCCGCCGTGGGGTACCAGCGCGCCCGCGATGGCGTCGGCGGAGGCGGCCGCGGTGCCCGGGTCGTCGCGGGCCGAGCCGCGGACGAAGACCAGCCGGGCGCCGAGCTGGGTGGCCGCAGCGGCCACGCCGTGGGCGATGCCGACGTCCAGGTCGGTGGGGGGCCAGGTCAGGTGGTGGTCGGCGACCGTGGTCACCCCGCACAGCAACGCCTCGGCCAGACCCGCGGACGCCGCGGCGTGCGCCAGCTCGGGGTCGACGCCGACCGCCCCGTAGGCCGCGGCCATGGTCGGCAGCCACTGCGCCATCGGGACACCGCGGGTGCCCGGCAGCGTGCGGAAGGCGGTCTGCAGCAGGTGGTGGTGGGCGTTCACCAGCCCCGGCGTCACCACGCAGCCGGTGGCGTCCAGCACCTCGCCGCCGGCCGCGGCGAACCCGGCGACGCGCCCGTCGTCGCCGCACGAGACCTCCCGGGAGGTCGACCCCAGCACGGCCACGGCTCCGGTCACGTCCATCACGGGACCGACCCTGGCAGCTGTGTGTTCCGGGCAGGTGTCGGCTGGAACGCGACCGTCACCGCGCCGCAACGACGCGGTCCTAGCGTCCGGGACCGTGACCGCCCGACTGCTCACCGAGCTCTCCGCCCCCGCCATCGCCGACGCCCTCGGCCCGGACTCGGTGCTGGTCCTGCCGACCGGCGCGATCGAGCAGCACGGACCGCACCTGCCGGTCGCCACCGACCTGATCACCGCGCAGAGCATGGCCGAGCGGGCGGTCGCGGAGTTCGGCGAGGAGCTGGACCTGTGGCTGCTGCCGCCGCTGGCCTACACCAAGAGCAACGAGCACCACTGGAGCTGCGGCACCTTCTGGCTCTCGGCGCAGACGTTGATGAGCGTGCTGCACGACCTGGGCGCCTCGATCACCAAGACCCCGGCCCGCCGGCTGGCGTTCCTCAACGGGCACGGCGGCAACTCCGCGCTGCTGCAGGTGGCCGCCCGCGACCTGCGGATCGCCTATGGCCTGCGCACCTTCACGATGCACCCCTCCCTCCCGGCCGACCACGGCGGGAAGAGCCCGGAGGGCGAGCTGGGCCTGGGCATCCACGGCGGGCACGAGGAGACCTCGCTGATGCTGCACCTGCGCCCGGAGCTGGTGGACATGGAGCAGGCGCAGCGCTGGGTCCCGGAGCAGCTGACGGAGTACCGGCACGTGCGCTTCGGCGGGTCGGTGAGCTTCGGCTGGACGTCGGACGACTTCGGCCCCGACGGCGTGATCGGCGACGCCAGCACCGCGACGGCCGAGCACGGCAAGGAGAAGGCCGAGGCGATGCTGACCTACCTGGGCGAGGCGTTCGCCGAGGTCGCCCGGTTCGACCCCGGCCCGCGGGCGTGAGGCTCGCCGGCAAGCGCGTCGTCGTCACCGGTGGGGCGCGCGGCATCGGCGCCGCGATGGTGCGCACCTTCGCCGCGGAGGGTGCCGAGGTGGCGGTCCTGGACGTGCTGGCCGAGGAGGCCGGGAAGCTCGCCGCCGAGGTGGGCGGGCACGCCGTGGAGGTCGACCTGGCCGACGTCGCCGCCACCCGCACCGCCGCGCAGGCCGCGGTCGACGCGCTCGGCGGGGTCGACGTGCTAGTCAACAACGCCGGCATCCTGCGCTTCGCCCCGCTGCTGGACATCGAGCCCGCCGAGTGGGACGAGGTGTTCGCGGTCAACGTCCGCGCGATGCTGGTGACCACCCAGGTCGCCGTCACCGCGATGGTGGCCGAGCGCGCGCCGGCGTTCCCGGGCGACGTCGTGGGCAAGGTGGTCAACACCGCCTCGATGGGCGGCAAGGCCGGCGGCGCGGGCCAGGCGCACTACGCGGCGTCCAAGGCGGCCGTCATCGGGCTGACCCGGGCCGCCGCGGAGGAGCTGGGCCCGCTGGGCATCACCGCGACCTGCCTGTGCCCGGGGTACGTGCTCACCGAGATGGGCGCGGGCACCCGCACCGACGCCGACGTCGCCTGCTGGTCGGCGAAGTCGCCGCTGGGCCGGCTCGGCCAGCCCGAGGACGTCGCCCGGGCCGCGCTCTTCCTGGCCAGCAGCGACTCGGACTACCTGACCGGCGAGGCGCTCAACGTCGCCGGCGGGATGGTCACGCATTGACCCGCAACACCTGGACGCTGTCGCGCGAGCACGTCGACCTGCGCCGACCCGGCCTGGAACCCCGGCCGGTCGAGGTCGCGGCGCTGCCCCAGCGGCTGACCCTCGACCTGGCCCGCACCGCGCTGGTCGCGGTCGACCTGCAGAACGACTTCTGCCACCCCGACGGCTGGCTGGCCTCCATCGGCGTCGACGTCTCCGGAGCCGCGGCGCCGGTCGGGGCCCTGGCCGCGGTGCTGCCGGAGCTGCGCGCGGCCGGCGTCCCCGTCGTCTGGGTGACCTGGGGCAACCGGCCCGACCGGGCCAACCTGCCCCCGGGCGTCCGGCACGTCTACGACCCCGACGGCGCCTCCACCGGCATCGGCGACCCGCTGCCCGGCGGCTCGCGGGTGCTGGAGCTGGGGTCGTGGTCGGCCGGCCTGGTCGACGAGCTCACCGTCGAACCCGAGGACCTGCACGTCGCCAAGCAACGGATGAGCGGGTTCCCCGACACCCCACTGGACTCGGTGCTGCGCAACCTGCGGGTGGACACCCTGCTGTTCGCCGGGGTCAACACCGACCAGTGCGTCTACGCCACCCTCGTCGACGCGGCGAACCTGGGCTACGACGTCGTCCTGGTCGAGGACCTGTGCGGCACCACGTCCCCGGACTTCTGCACCCAGGCCACGCTCTACAACGTGCGCCAGTGCTTCGGGTTCACCACCACCTCGGCCGACCTGCGCGCCGGCCTCGCACCGTAGGAGCACCCCATGGCCACCGCCCCCGTCGTGAAGTCGCTGTCCGACATCACCCCGCACTACATCGGCGAGAACCGCACCGTGCGGCTGGCCGTGCTGTCCGGCCCGGCCGACGGGTCCTCGACCACCGTGGTGCTGGAGATCTGGGAGCCCGGCGGTGCGCAGCCGGACAACTCGCACGAGGCCTCCACCGAGACCTTCGTGGTGCTGCGCGGCACCGCCCGGGCGCACAGCGACCAGCACGTCGCCGACCTCGGCCCGGGCGACGTCGTCGTGCTGCCGGCGACGTCGGTGCACCACATCGTCAACACCTCGGCCACCGAGCGGCTCTACACGATCACCGTGATGGAGAACGACGGCGGCTTCGCCGACCTGATCCGCAGCGGCCCGGAAGCCTTCCTGGACGCCGACGACGCCGCCGTGCTCGGCGCCGCTCTCACCGCGGCGTGACCAGCACCCGGGCGGGCGTCGAGCAGGAGGTCCGGGCCGCCGTCGCCCGGTACGAGGCGGCCCTGGCCGCCGACGACCTGGCCGAGCTCGACGCGCTGTTCGCCCCCGGCGAGGACACCCTGCGGGCCGACGCCGCCGGCGTCCTGGTCTCCCACGCCGCGATCAGCGACTACCGCCGCGGCCGCGGGGGCGCACCGGCCCGGGACGTCGTCGCACTGCACGTCGTCGAGCACACCCCGGACCTGGCGACGGCGGTCGCGGAGACCCGGCGGCCCGACGGCACCCGCGGGCTGCAGACCCAGGTGTGGGAGCGCGGGCCGGCCGGTTGGCAGGTCCGGGTCGCGCACGTCAGCGCCGGCCCGCAGCCGCTCGAACCGGTCACCGACCCGGCGACCTGGCGGGTGCTCGGCTCCCCGCTGGTCGCGCCCACCGGCAGCGGCCCGCTGGACGGCGTCGCGGTGGCGGTCAAGGACCTGGTCGCGGTGGCCGGTCAGCGGGTGGGCCAGGGCAACCCGGTGAAGCTGGCGACGGCCCGCACCGAGCCCGCGCACGCCCCGGTGCTGGCCGCGCTGCTGGCGGCCGGCGCGCACGTGCGGGGCATCGCCACCACCGACGAGCTGGCCTACAGCATCTCGGGCACCAACGTGCACACCGGCAGCCCGGCCAACCCCTGGGGCGCGGGTCTGGTCGTCGGCGGCTCGACCAGCGGGCCGGCCAGCGCCGTCGCCCGCGGCCAGGCCGACCTGGGGCTGGGCACCGACACCGCTGGGTCGATCCGGGTACCGGCGTCGTGGTGCGGGCTGCACGGTCTGCGGCCCACGCACGGCGCGCTCCCGCTGGAGGGCGTCGCACCGCTGGCACCCGGGTTCGACGTCGTGGGCTGGCTGACCCGCGACGCCGGGCTGCTGCACCGCACCGCGCAGGTCCTGCTGCCGGCGGCACGACCGGTCACCGAGCTGCTGCTGGCCGAGGACCTGCTGGAGCTGGCCGCCCCGGCGGTGGCCGACCTGGTGCGGGCGGTGGCCGCGGCGTCCGGGCTGCCGGTGCGCACCACGCGGCTCACCGCCGGGGACGAGCACGAGGCGTGGTTCGCCGCGTTCCGGGCCGCGCAGGGTGCGCAGGCGTGGGCGGCGCACGGCGCGTGGGTGACCGCGCACGGCGGCACGCTGGGCCCGGGGATCCGGC
>NZ_JAMXRZ010000044.1 GCF_024124375.1 Klenkia sp. PcliD-1-E | reverse complement strand
CCTGGCCGCGGTCGGCGAGGTGACCGCGGCGGTGCGGGCCAGCGCCGCGCTCCCGGCAGCGCACGGCTCCGTCGCCGCCGAGGCGTCCCGGGTCGCCGCCGGGCTGCAGTGCTACAGCGACGCCTACCTGGAGATCGTCGAGCGCGACCGCACCGCCTGAGGGGTTGCGCCGCCGCTGCGCCGAGGGAGACGGGGACCACAGCGGTCACTAGGGTCGTGCGCGAGGCAGCGTCGCCGGCCCGCCCCGGCCGACGCCCGACCCGTCGACCGATGCGAGGTAGCGATGAGCGACGCCCAGAGCCTGACCGACGAGATCCCCGCCGGCGGGGTGTTCGAGCCACCCGCCGAGCTGGCCGAGCACGCCAACGTCACGGCTGACACCTACCGGCGCGCCGAGGAGGACCGGCTGGCCTTCTGGGCCGAGGCCGCGCAGCGCCTGGAGTGGTCCACGCCCTGGGAGGAGGTCCTGGACTGGAGCAACCCGCCGTTCGCGAAGTGGTTCGTCGGCGGCGAGCTGAACGTCGCGGCCAACTGCGTGGACCGGCACGTCGCGGCCGGCAGGGGCGAGAAGGTCGCCTACCACTGGGTCGGCGAGCCCGGCGACACCCGCACCATCACCTACGCCCAGCTCAAGGACGAGGTCAGCAAGGCCGCCAACGCCCTGCTCTCCCTCGGCGTGCAGGCCGGCGACCGGGTGGCGATCTACCTGCCGATGATCCCCGAGGCGGTCATCTCGATGCTGGCCTGCGCCCGCATCGGCGCCGTCCACATGGTCGTGTTCGGCGGCTTCTCCCCCGACGCGCTGGCCTCCCGCATCGAGGACGCCGGTGCGAAGGTGGTCATCACCGCCGACGGCGGCTACCGCCGTGGTGCACCGAGCGCGCTCAAGCCCGCCGTCGACGAGGCCCTCACCAAGGTCGGCGGCGTGGACCACGTGCTGGTGGTCCAGCGGACCGAGCAGGACGTCGAGTGGACCGAGGGCCGGGACCAGTGGTGGCACGACCTGGTGGAGGGCCAGTCCACCGAGCACGAGGCGCAGCCCTTCGACGCCGAGCACCCGCTCTACATCATGTACACCTCGGGCACGACGGCGAAGCCCAAGGGCATCCTGCACACCTCGGGCGGCTACCTGACCCAGGTCTCGTTCACCCACTGGGGCACCTTCGACCTCAAGGCCGACACCGACGTCTTCTGGTGCGCCGCCGACGTGGCCTGGGTGACCGGCCACTCCTACATCGTCTACGGCCCGCTCTCCAACGGCGCCACCTCGGTCATGTACGAGGGCACCCCGGAGACCCCGCACCGCGGCCGCTGGTGGGAGATCGTGCAGCAGTACGGCGTCACGATCCTCTACGCCGCCCCGACCGTCGTCCGCACGTTCATGAAGTGGGGCGCCCAGGAGCTGGAGCCCTTCGACACCTCGAGCCTGCGGGTGCTGGGCTCGGTCGGCGAGCCGATCAACCCCGAGGCCTGGCTCTGGTACCGGAAGGTCGTCGGCGGCGGCACCGCGACGGTCGTGGACACCTGGTGGCAGACCGAGACCGGCGCGCACATGATCGCCCCGATGCCCGGCGTGGTGGCCACCAAGCCCGGTTCGGCCCAGCGCGCGGTGCCCGGCATCGCGGCGTCGGTGGTCGACGAGGAGGGCAAGCCCGTCGAGCCCGGCGCCACCGGCTACCTGGTGCTCACGCAGCCCTGGCCGTCGATGCTGCGCACCATCTGGGGCTCCGACGAGCGGTACGTGGAGACCTACTGGTCCCGCTACGGCAACCAGGTCTACTTCGCCGGGGACGGCGCCAAGCTCGACGAGGACGGCGACATCTGGCTGCTGGGCCGGGTGGACGACGTGATGAACGTGTCCGGGCACCGCATCTCCACCACCGAGGTGGAGTCCGCGCTGGTCAGCCACCCCACCGTGGCCGAGGCCGCCGTCGTGGGCGCCACCGACCCCACCACCGGGCAGGGCATCGTCGCCTTCGTCATCCTCCGCGGCGGCGCCGAGGACTCCGGCGAGGACCTGGTCACGGAGCTGCGCCAGCACGTGCGCAAGGAGATCGGCCCGATCGCCAGCCCGCGGCAGATCATGGTCGTCGCCGAGCTGCCCAAGACCCGCTCGGGCAAGATCATGCGCCGCCTGCTGCGCGACGTGGCCGAGAACCGGGAGCTGGGCGACGTCTCCACCCTCACCGACTCCTCGGTGATGGACCTGATCGGGCAGAAGATGCCCAGCGCCTCCTCCGAGGACTGACGCCCCCGCTCGGCGTGGATCAGCTCCGACGAGGTGCGTGCATCCTCCGCCGCCGACGTCGGTGGCGGAGGATGCACGGTGATCAGGTGGGCTGATCCACGCGGCGCCACCAGCAGGGATGAGGCACGATCATGCTTCGACCGCGCGGTGCCGCCGCGCGGCAGCAGCACCCGAGGAGGAGCCCCCGTGGCCCACAGCGCGCCCACCACCCGGTTGTCCGGTCAACCGGCCGGTCCCGAGGAGCCCTCGATCGGCTCGCTGGTGCAGAGCGCCATGTCCGACGTCTCCACGCTGATCCGCAGCGAGGTCGAGCTGGCCAAGGCCGAGGTCGGCGCCTCGGTGAAGAAGGTCGGCATCGGCGGCGGGCTGGTCGCGGTCGGCGGCGTGATGGCGCTGTACTGCTCGATCTTCCTGTTCATCGGCATCGCCGAGCTGCTCACCTGGCTGGGGCTGCCGCGGTTCGTCTCCTACTTCATCGTGTTCGGCGTCCTGCTGCTCCTGGCGGGCCTGCTGGTCCTGGTCGGCATCCGCTTCACCAAGAAGTTCCGCAAGCCCGAGCGCACCATCGAGACGCTCAAGGACCTGCCCGACGTCATGCGCCGCGAGGCCCCGGGCCAGCGCCAGCACGACCTCCCGGTGGTCCGCGACGGGCACATCGAGCGCGCAGCGCCGCACGCCCGGCTGGGGTGACCGCACCCGACGCGACCAGCGCGCTGGTGCCGGGGCCCTGGCGGCACCGGGACATCTCCGCCAACGGCGTCCGGCTGCACGCCGCCGAGGCCGGTGAGGGACCGCTGGTCCTGCTGGTGCACGGCTACCCGCAGTTCTGGTGGGCCTGGCGGCACCAGCTCACCGCGCTGGCCGACGCCGGCTACCGCGCCGTCGCGGTCGACCTGCGCGGCTACGGCAGCAGCGACAAGCCACCCCGCGGCTACGACCTCCCCACCTTGTCGGCCGACGTGGCCGCGGTGGTCCGCGCCCTCGGCGAGACCGACGCCGTCGTCGTCGGGCACGACTGGGGCGGGCTGGTGGCCTGGACGACGGCCGCGCTGCACCCCCGCACCGTTCGCGGACTGGTCGTGGTCTCCTCGGCCCACCCCCGCGAGCTGCGGGCCGGCATGACCGACCCGGCGCAGCGGCACGCCTCCCGCTACGCCCTGCGCTACCAGCTGCCCCGGCTGCCCGAGCGGCGGCTCACCCGCGACGACGACGACCCGGTGGCCGACCTGCTGCGCCGCTGGGCCGGGCCGTCGTGGGTGCACACCACCGACTTCGCCGACGCGGTGGCCCGCTACCGCGACGCCGCCCGGATCCCGCAGGCCGCCTACGGGGCGATGGAGTTCCACCGCTGGGCCTTCCGCTCCCAGTTCCGCCCCGACGGGCTGCGCTACGCCCGGCGGATGACCGCCCCGGTCACCGCGCCCACCCTGCAGCTGCACGGCACGCTGGACCCCTGCGTGCTGCTGCGCACCGCGGCCGGCTCGGGCCGCTACGTCGCCGGGGCCTACGAGTGGCGGGAGCTGGCCGGCGTCGGCCACTTCCCGCACGAGGAGGTCCCCGACGTCGTCAGCGAGGCCATCGCCGCCTGGGCCCGCTGAGCCCCTTCTCGCCGCCTCACCCCCGCCCGGCCGCGGCGTGGATCAGGTGCGACGACCAATGTGCGTCCTCAGCCACCGACGTCGGCGGCGGAGGATGCACGTGGGCGGCTGAGGACGGCGCCTACCACGCGGAACGCCATCGAGGACGTCGCCGTCCACAGCCCGGCCGCCTGTCCACGGGTCCAGGCTGCCGCCTTCCCTGCTGGAGCGGAGTCGACGACGGTGCGTCGTGTGCACCCCCTCCTCCACGCCGCCCTGGTCCGCCGCGGTGGCGTCTTCACCACCGCCGACGCCGTCGCCGCCGGGTACACGCGGCACGGCATCGCCGCCCAGCTGCGCAGCGGCCGCTGGCACGCGGTCCGCTACGGCGTCTGCACGACGCAGGAGATCTGGCACGCCTACGTCTCGACCGGGCAGGAGCACGGCCTGGAGGCAGCAGCCGTGCTGGCCCGGCTCGGCCGGGACAGCGCCGTCGTCAGCCACGACGCGGCCGCACGGCTGCACGACCTCGTCGTCCCCGCCGGGTCGTCCCCCACCGTCACGCTCACCGACCCGGAGCGCTTCCGGGTCGGGCGGGGCTACCGCGTCCTGGCTGCCGGGCTCCCCGGGACGGACACCACCACCGTGGGCGGGCTGCCCGCCACGTCGCTGAACCGCACCCTGCTCGACGTGGGGCGCGACTGGGGGGTGACGGACGCCGTCGTCGCGCTGGACGACGCCCTCGCCGACGGACGGACCACGCCGGACGAGCTGGCCGCCGGCGTCCTGGGACAGCGGCACTGGGTCGGCATCGGTGAGGCGGCCGCGGCGGTCCGGCTCGCCAGGGTCGGGGCGCACTCCCCGTTGGAGACCCTGACCCGCCTGGCCTTCGGCGCTTCGGGCCTACCCGAACCCGTGCTGCAGGCGGCGGTGCTCCGTGACGGCAGGCTCGTCGCGGTCCTCGACATGCACTGGCCGGGCACCCCCGCCTTCGGCGAGGTCGACGGGCGGGTGAAGTGGACCGACCCCTGGCGCGGACGATCACCGGCCGACGTCGGCTGGGAGGAGAAGCGCCGGCACGACGTCCTCGTGGACCTCGGGCTGGCGGGTACCCGCGTGGCCCAGGGGGACCTGGCCACCGGCATGCCGGCGAAGGCCGCGCGGGTGCGGTCGTTGCTCGCCCAGCCCCTCGTCCTGCCGCCGGGCGTGGTGATCGTCCCGTGGCGGGACGGCCTCCGCCGGGTGCCGCGGGCGACGCCGTGGACGCCCCCGGTCATCGGCGGCTCGCAGGACCGGACTGCGTGACGACGTCCTCCGCCACCGATGTGCAACCGCCTTCACCGACGTCGCCCCAGGAGGATGCACGGTGGTCGTCGGACCTGATCCACGCCAGGGCGGCGGGCGGCGGGCGGCGGGCGGCGGGCCGGCGCAGGCGGCGGGGGCTACTCGCAGGGGCCGGTGTCGACCGGGGTGCTGGCGGTGCGCCCCTGCGTGGCGGCGTCGGCCACCTCGGCGTCGGTGAGGGCGTAGCCGGTGTTCGGGTCGTCGACGGCCGAGGCGAAGACCACGCCGAGCACCGAGCCGTCGGCGGCCAGCAGCGGGCCGCCGGAGTTGCCGGCCCGCACCTGCCCGTAGAGGGCGTACACGTCGCGGACCACCGTGCGCTCGGAGCGGAAGTCCGGGCCGCTGATCGCCCCGCGGTCGCGCACCCGCGCGGCGCCGACGTAGAGCCCCCCGCCCCCGGGGTAGCCCATGATGATCGCGTCGGACCCCGAACCGACCGGTTCGCCGGCGAACGTGAGCGGGACCTGCGGAAGCCCGGGCACGGCGAGGACGGCGACGTCGGTCTCCTCGTCGACGTAGACCGCGACCGCGTCGTAGGTCTCGCCCTCGGCGGTGACCACGGGGTCGGTGACCCCGGCGAGCACGTGCGCGTTGGTCATCACCCGCTCACTGGCGAAGACGAAGCCCGACCCGTCGATCTGCCGCGAGCAGGACGGCGCCACGCCGCTGATCTTCACCACCGAGCCCTGCACCTGGCCCACGACCGCGCTCTGCGCCAGGGCCTGGTCGGGCACCGGTACGTCGCGGACCTGCGTGGGGGTCAGCGGGTCCAGGACGTCGGGCAGACCGCGCCGGTCGATGGCCTCGCGCAGGGAGTCGTAGAGCGACCGGACGCCCGGGGGCACCCCCCGGTCCACGGCCTGCACCAGCGTGGACTGCCGCACCTGGCTGGCCACCGCGGGGAAGGCCGAGTTGGCCAGCGGGGTGGCCACCATCCAGGCGACCAGCAGCACCGCGACGGCCGAGATCAGCGCCCCGGCCACCGAGTCGACGATCTTCGCCGGCTCCCAGGTGACCTTCCTGCGGACCGCCCGGCCGAGCCAGGCAGCCACCAGCTGCCCCAGCAGCGCCCCGGCGAGGACGACGACCAGCGCCACGAACACCCGGGACAGCGTCGACCCGCCCAGCTCGTCGGCCACCGGCCCGGACAGCTGGGCCCCGGCCACCGCGCCGCCGAAGAACCCGATGAACGACGCCGCCGAGACGATCAGGCCCTGCCGGAACCCGGAGAGGGCGAACAGCAGGGCCAGCGCGATGAGCACCAGGTCGACGAGGGACACCGGGTCAGCCACTCGCCGTCGGAGACGCCGCGGCGCCGCTGACGGTCATCGTGCCGACCTGCCCGAGCGCGACGTGGAAGGTGCACTCGAACGGGTAGTCGCCGGGTTGGGTCACCGTGAACTCGATCGTCTGGCTCTGGCCGGGCGCCAGCAGCGGGATCTCCTCGGTGATGGCCTCGGGACCCGTGTCGGCGGTGAACATGAAGTTGTGGGTCAGCTGCGTCGCGACGTTGGTGACCGTCAGCCGCACCGTGCCGGGGGCGACGGTGAAGGTGCTCGGGGTGAAGACGTAGTCGTCCCCGGTCTCCAGGGTGATCTCCTGCACGCCCTCGGGGTCGGTCGTCACCTCGCCCACGCCGGCGTCGGGCGTGCGGGTCGCCTCGGGCGTGGCCGGGGTGCGGTTGCTGCAGCCCACCAGCCCCAGGGCGAGCAGCACCGCGACCACCAGCACGCGTGCTCGGTTCGTCGTCATCGCCCGAGGACCGTACGCGGCGCAGCTGTGGGCGGCGGTCCGTCGGCGACCGTCGGCGCGGCGCGGTCGGCGGGCCGCTCCACGACGTCACGCCGCCCGCGCACCCGCTCCTGCTCGGCCGCGAGGTCCCGGACGTCGGCGGTGTCCCAGGGCCGGGCGAGGCCCGCGGCGGTGAGGACGGCGTCCAGCACCCCGGCGGTGAAGCCCCACACGACCATGCCCGCGACGTCGAAGGCCGGGCCGGTGTAGCCCGAGGGGTGCCGCACCCGGAACCGGCGGGCCGGGTCGACCAGCTCGGCCAGCGGCACCCGGGCCACCTGGGCGACCTCGAAGGGGTCGCCGGTCACGGTCTCCCGCGGGTCGTCCCACCAGCCCACGACCGGGACGACGACGTTGTCGCTGGGGCCCAGGTACAGCTCCGGCAGCACGCCCAGCACCTGCACGGAAGCGGGGTCCACCCCCGCCTCCTCGTGCGCCTCGCGCAGCGCGGTGCCCACCGGGTAGTCCTCGCCGGCCTCGGCGCCGCCGCCGGGGAAGGCGGGCTGGCCGGCGTGCGTGCGCAGCCGGTCGGACTTCTCGATCAGCAGGACGTCGTCGCCGAGCGGGGTGCGCCCGAAGAGGATGAGCACCGCCGAGCGCCGGGCCGTGTCGGTGGCCCCGCCCATGCGGTGCCGCAGCGGCAGCGCGTCGGCCGAGGCGAGCAGCGACCGGACGTGGTCGGGGACGCCGGTGAGGTCGGGGCTCACAGGGCGACGCCGAGGTGGTCGGCGACCAGCTGCTCGAGCTCGGCCAGCGACGACACGGCGCCGGTCTCCGTGTAGGCCAGCGTGCCGTCGGCGGCGACGAAGAACGTGTAGGGCGCCCCCCTCAGCCCCTCCTCGGTGAGCAGGTCGTTCTGCTGGTCGAAGCCGTTGGGGAAGGTCACCCCGGCGTCGGCGGCGAAGGAGTCCGCGGCGGTGAGCGTGTCGGAGGCGACGACGCCCAGCACCTGCACGCGGTCACCGGCCTCGTCGGCCAGCTGCTGCACGAGGGGCAGCTCCTCGCGGCAGGGCCCGCACCAGGACCCCCACACGTTGACGACGGTGGGCACGCCGGGCGCGCGGGACAGGTCGAGGGTCCCCCCACCGATGCAGTCGAAGGACAGCGGCGGCAGCGCGTCGGCGGCCTCCACGGTGTCGCCGGTCTGCTCGGGGCAGGACTGCAGCGCGGTGTCGACGTCCTGCACCCCGGGGTCCGCCGAGGGCTGGGCGGCGTCAGGGTTGTCGGAGGTGCAGCCGGCCAGCAGCAGGACCGCGGCCAGCGCCAGCAGGGCGCGCCTCACAGCGTGTCCGAGGCGGCCGGGCCCTTGACCAGCTTCGCCGCCGCCACCGGGTCCAGCGGGCCGAGGCCGAAGGAGGGGCAGGCGCGGGCCAGCCCGCACGCCCCGCAGGCGGGCTTCTTGGCGTGGCAGACCCGGCGGCCGTGGAAGATCACCCGGTGGGAGAAGTCGGTCCACTCCTTCTTCGGGATCAGCTGCGCGACCTCGGCCTCGACCTTCACCGGGTCCTCCTCCGCGGTCCAGCCGAACCGCCGGACCAGCCGGCCGAAGTGGGTGTCGACGGTCAGCCCGGGCACCCCGAATGCGTTGCCCAGCACCACGTTCGCGGTCTTGCGCCCCACGCCGGGCAGCGTGACCAGGTCCTCCAGCCGGGCCGGCACCTCGCCGTCGAACTGCTCGACCAGGGCGCGGCCCAGGCCCAGCAGGGAGGTGGCCTTGGCGCGGAAGAAGCCGGTGGGCCGGAGGATCGTCTCCAGCTCCTCCCGGTCGGCACCGGCGTAGTCGGCGGCCGTGCGGTACCGGGCGAACAGGGTCGGGGTGACGGTGTTGACGGTGCGGTCGGTGGTCTGCGCCGACAGCACCGTGGCGACCAGCAGCTCCAGCGGGGTGGTGAAGTCCAGCTCGCAGTGCGCGTCGGGGTGGATGAGGGCCAGCTCCCGGGCCATCCGCCGGGCCCGGCGGGTGCGGCCGAGCGGGGTCTCGCCCTCGTCGAACGGCGACCGGCCCATCCGCACGGCACGGGAGGGCCGGGACGGGACGGCGGGGGGTGCGGACACGCGGTCGAGGGTAGGCGCGGGCACCGACAGGCCCGTTCTGCCATCCTGGACCCACCGGGCCTCCTGTGACACCGCGTGCACAGCAGCCGCGCAGGCCCGCCGTCCCGACCCGAGGAGGTGCTGGGTGGTCGCCCTGATCGTCATCCTGTTCCCCCCGCTGGTGATCGCGTTCCTGCTGGTGATGGAGCGGGTCGAGGAGCCGCTGCGGCGGCCCACCTCGCAGCGCCAGGTGGAGGAGTTCCTCGCCACCGCGACGCCCGGCGACGTCGACACGCTGGCCAGCTCGGGCATCCGCCGGGCGATGGACCGCTGGCGCGGCCGGCGCAGCGGGCGGGTGGTCCGCGGCACCGAGGCCGTGACCGCGCAGCGCCCGTCCGACTGACCCACCGGCCCACCCGTCGTGGGCACCCCGGTGACGCTCCGCATTGTGGGTCCGCCCACAGGCCCTAGACTCGCTCCGGACGTGGGTGATCACTGCACCCGCGATGACGTCGTACGAGAGGTGCACTGGTGGACGAGGTCCTTGCCCAGTCCGGTCTGTTCCAGGGGCTGTCGGCCGAAGCCGCCGAGCCCACGGCGAGCGGCCTGGAGACGGTCAGCCTGCCCCGCGGGCGGGTGGTCTTCAACGAGGGCGAGCCCGGTGACAGCCTGTACGTGGTGCTCTCCGGCAAGATCAAGCTCTCCCGCCGCTCCCCCGACGGCCGCGAGAACGTGCTGGCCGTGATGGGTCCCTCCGACCAGTTCGGCGAGCTGTCGGTCTTCGACCCGGGCCCGCGCACGGCGACGGCGACCGCGGTCACCGACGTGCGGCTGGCGAAGATGCCCCAGCAGGCGCTGCGGCCCTGGATCGAGGCGCACCCCGAGGTCGGTGAGCGGCTGCTGCAGGTGCTGGCCCGCCGGCTGCGGCGCACCAACGACTCCGTCGCCGACCTCATCTTCACCGACGTGCCCGGCCGCGTGGCCAAGGCGCTGCTGCAGATGGCCGACCGCTTCGGGTCGCGCGAGAACGAGGGCCTGCGGGTCAAGCACGACCTCACCCAGGAGGAGCTGGCCCAGCTGGTGGGCGCCTCCCGCGAGACGGTGAACAAGGCGCTGGCCGACTTCGTGCACCGCGGCTGGATCCAGCTGCAGGGCAAGTCGGTCGTCGTCCTCGACGAGGAGCGCCTGCGCCGCCGCGCGCGCTGACGACCGCGGCTCCGCCCACGGCGACGGACCAGGTGGGACGACGAGTGTGCATCCTCAGCCATCGACGTCGGCGGCGGAGGATGCACGCTGGTCGTCGCACCTGATCCACGCCGCACCCGGCAGCCGACGCGGGGCGGCGGTCAGATCGGGACGACCATCCGGATCCGGGTGCCGTCGGGGAGCTCGGCCCACCGCTGGCCGTCGGCGTCCTCGGAGAAGGTGGGGCTGATCGGCTCCAGCGGCGCCGGCGGGCTGCCCGCCAGCACCGACGCCACGTCCGGGAAGGCGGACAGCTGGCCCAGGGTGTGGATGGTCGGCGGCAGCATCGGCCGCCCTCCGGCCTCGTGCTCGGCCAGCGCCGCCGACGCCGTCGACCAGCCCGCCTCGTCGGCCTCCCCGGAGACGTCCTGCGCCTCCTGGCCCACCGGCAGCGCCGCGGCGAAGAACTTGGTGTCGTAGCGCCGGGGCTCCACCGGCGGGGTGATCCAGTGCGCGAAGGGCCGCAGCAGGTCCGACCGCAGCGCCAGCCCGCGGTCGGCCAGCAGCTCCGAGAGCGCCAGCTCGCGGGTGACCAGCGCGCGGCGCTGCGCCTCCCACTCCGGGCCCGAGACGTCGGGGACGACGCCGCCGGACGCCGGCCCGGCCAGCAGCACGCCGGCCTCCTCGAAGGTCTCCCGGACGGCGGCGCACACCAGCTGCCGGGCCGTGGACGCGGTGCACCCCCAGGTGCGCGCCCAGGCGTCCGGGCCGGGACCCATCCACGCCAGGTCGGCGTCGCCGTCCCGGGGGTCGACGCCGCCACCGATGTAGGCGGTCATCCCGCCGGCGAAGGGCATGCCCCGGGTGCGCCGCTGCAGGTGCACCTCGACGCCGTCCGGGCCGTCGCGCAGCAGCAGCACGGTGGCTGCCTGCCGCGGCTCCGCGGGGGTCACGGCCCGGCCGTCAGCGCAGCTCGACGGTGAGCTCGACCTCGACCGGGGCGCCCAGCGGCAGCTCGGCGACGCCGACGGCCGAGCGGGCGTGCTCGCCGTCCTTGCCGAAGACCTTGCCGATCAGCTCCGAGGCCCCGTTGATGACCCGCGGCTGGCCGGTGAACCCCTCGGCGGAGGCCACGTAGCCCACCACCCGCACCACCCGGGCCACCGAGTCCAGCCCGACCAGGTCGTCGACGGCGGCCAGCGCGTTCAGCGCGCACACCTTGGCGTCGTGGGCGGCGTCCTCGGCCTCGACCGAGCCGCCGACCTTGCCGGTGCGGCGCAGGCCACCGTCGACGAAGGGCAGCTGGCCGCTGGTCATCACCAGGTTGCCGGTGCGCACCGCCGGGACGTAGGAGGCGACCGGGGCGGCCACCGGCGGCAGCCGCAGGCCCAGCTCCGCCAGGCGGGCGTGCCAGCTGGTCGCGGCGGCGGGCTCGCTCACGCCGTGGGCCGCTTCAGGTAAGCGACCAGCTGGTCGCCGCCGCCGGGGCCGGGCAGCACGGTGACCAGTTCCCAGCCGTCGACGCCCCAGGAGTCGAGGATGGCCTTGGTGTTGTGGGTCAGCAGCGGGATGGTCGCGTACTCCCACGTGGTCTTCTCGCTCATGGCCCGGGACGCTAGCCCTCCCGCCCACGACGTGCCCGGACGCCCCCCGCGCTCGTAGGCTCGACCCGTGACGCCCGACCCGCCCGTGCGCTGCCACGTCGTCACCGGCAAGGGAGGGACGGGCAAGACCACGGTCGCCGCCGCCCTGGCCCTGGCCCTGGCCGCCGAGGGACGGCGCACCCTGCTGGTGGAGACCGAGGGCCGGCAGGGCATCGCCCAGCTCTTCGACACCCCGCCGCTGCCCTACGAGGAGCGCCGGGTCGCCGTCGCCCGCGGGGGCGGTGAGGTCAGGGCCCTGGCCATCGACCTGGACGAGGCGCTGCTGGAGTACCTGGAGCTGTTCTACTCGATGAAGCGGGCCGGCCGGGCGCTGCGGAGGATGGGCGCGGTCGACTTCGCCACCACCATCGCGCCGGGCCTGCGCGACGTGCTGCTCACCGGCAAGATCAAGGAGGCGGTCACCCGCAAGGACGGTGGTCGCCGGGTGTACGACGCCGTCGTCGTCGACGCCCCGCCCACCGGTCGCATCACCCGCTTCCTCAACGTCACCGACGAGGTGGCGGGCCTGGCCCGCTCCGGCCCGATCAAGACCCAGAGCGACGGCGTGATGGCCGTGCTGCGCTCGCCGCAGACCGCGGTCCACCTGGTGACGCTGCTGGAGGAGATGCCCGTGCAGGAGACCGCCGACGCGATCACCGAGCTGCAGGCCACCGGGCTGCCGGTCGGGTCGGTGCTGGTCAACATGGCCACCGAGCCGCTGCTGCCGGCCGCGAGCCTGGTCCGGGCCGCCGAGGGCCGGCTCAGCGCCGCCGAGCTGGCCCCCGCGCTCGCCGCCGGCGGCCTGCCCGACGACCCGGCGATCGCCGCCGGGCTGGCCGAGGAGGCCGTGGAGCACGCCCGCCGGTGGCGGTCGCAGGACGCGCTGCGCGGCCGTGTCGCCGAGCTCGGCCGCCCGGTCACCGAGCTGCCCCTGGTCACCGGCCCGGTCGACCTGGGCGCCCTGCAGGAGCTGGCCTCGCGGCTGGAGGTGCTCCGGTGAGCGCCGGCCTGGAGCTCGACGCCGTGGTCCGTGACCCGGCCACCCGGATCATCGTGTGCTGCGGGGC
This sequence comes from Klenkia sp. PcliD-1-E, assembly GCF_024124375.1. GTDB lineage: Bacteria > Actinomycetota > Actinomycetes > Mycobacteriales > Geodermatophilaceae > Klenkia. Next base: position 19,752 of record NZ_JAMXRZ010000044.1, on the reverse strand, counting down.
CGGCGGGGTCGGCAAGACCACCACCTCGGCGGCGCTGGGGCTGGCCGCCGCGGCCGCCGGCCGCTCGGTCGTGGTGCTGACCATCGACCCGGCGCGGCGGCTGGCGCAGTCCCTCGGCCTGGCGGAGCTGGACAACGAGCCCCGGCGGATCGAGACCGGGGGCCCGGGCGAGCTGCACGCGATGATGCTGGACATGAAGCGGACCTTCGACGACGTCGTGGTCGCGCACTCCACGCCCGAGCGGGCCGAGCAGGTGCTGTCCAACCCCTTCTACCAGGCACTGTCGTCCTCCTTCGGAGGGACGCAGGAGTACATGGCCATGGAGAAGCTGGGTCAGCTGCGCGCCCGCGACACCTGGGACCTGATCGTCGTCGACACCCCGCCGTCCCGGTCGGCGCTGGACTTCCTGGACGCCCCCGAGCGCCTGTCCCGGTTCCTCGACGGCACGATGATCCGGGTCCTCACCGCCCCCGCGCGGGCCGGTGGCCGGGCCGGGCTGCGGATGGTCAGCGCCGGGTTCGGCCTGTTCAGCCGGGTCATCTCCAAGATCCTCGGTGGCCAGCTGCTGGGCGACATCGCCACGTTCATCGCCGCGCTGGACTCCATGTTCGGCGGGTTCCGCGAGCGGGCGACGGCGACCTACGAGCTGCTCAAGCAGCCCGGGACGGCGTTCCTGGTGGTCGCCACCCCCGAACCCGACGCGCTGCGGGAGGCCTCCTACTTCGTGGACCGGCTCTCCGCCGAGGGCATGCCGCTGGCCGGGCTGGTGCTCAACCGCACCCACCCGCCGGCGACCACCGCGCTGTCGGCCACCCGCGCGGAGGCCGCGGCCGAGGCGGTCGCGGAGGCCGGCGGCAAGGGCGCGAAGCTGGCGGCCGGGGCGCTGCGGGTGCACGCCGACCGGATGGCGCAGGCCGCCCGGGAGCAGCGGCTGGCCGACCGGTTCGCCCGGGCGCACCCCGACGTCGCCGTCCGCACCGTGCCCGCCGCCGCCGGTGACGTGCACGACCTCGACGACCTCGAGGTCATGGCCGCGGCCCTCACCGCGCCCGACGGGGACACCGGCACGGGCACCCCGCGCTCCCGGATCCTGCCCACCCGCGGCTGAGCCGCCCGGGACGGGTGTGACGGCGCGGTCCGCCGGCTCCGCGCGTCCCCGCTCGTACGCCCGGACGGGTGACCCTGCCAGGTACCTTGGCTGGCGATGTCCGAGACCCGTGCACCCTCCAAGATCGGCACGCTGGCCAAGCTCGCGGCGACCATCGTGGTCGCCGGCGCGCTGGTGGCGGGCATGATGCTGCCCTTCGTCGGCGGCAGCGGGCTGGTGGCCCGCAACTCCGCCTCGCTGCTGGACGCCCTCCCGGTGGAGCTCACCGACCAGACCCCGAACGGCAACACGCGGGTGCTGGCCGCCGACGGCACGGTCATCACGAACTTCTACGAGAACAACCGCACCCCGGTGACCGCCGACCAGATCGCGCCGATCATGAAGCAGGCGCTGGTCGACATCGAGGACAGCCGGTTCTACGAGCACAACGGCCTGGACGTGCAGGGCACGCTGCGCGCGCTGGTCACCAACGTGGCCGCCGGCAGCGTCGAGGAGGGTGGGTCGACGCTGACCCAGCAGCTGGTCAAGCAGACCCTGCTGCAGACCGCCGACACCCCCGAGGAGCGGATCGCGGCCACCGAGCAGGACGGCATCGACGGCGTGAGCCGCAAGCTGCGCGAGGCCCGGCTGGCCCTGGCCCTGGAGGAGACCTACTCCAAGGACGAGATCCTCACCCGCTACCTCAACATCGCCTACTTCGGCGCCGGCGCCTACGGCATCCAGGCCGCCTCCCAGCGCTACTTCTCGGTGAACGCGTCCGACCTCGACCTGGCCCAGGCGTCGGTGCTGGCAGGGCTGGTGCAGAGCCCGACCAATGACGACCCGCTGGCCAACCCGGAGAACGCGCAGGCCCGTCGTGACCAGGTGCTCAACCGGATGCACACCCTGGGCCACATCAGCGACCAGGAGCTGGCCGACACCCTGGCCCAGCCGGTGGTGACCGCCGAGGGCCAGCCCCCGGCCCGCAACTGCGTCGGCGCCTCGATCGGCGGGTTCTTCTGCTCCTACCTGCTCAGCTACCTCACCGGCACGCTGAACATGACGCAGCAGCAGATCGAGAACGGCGGCTACACGATCCAGACCACGCTGCGCACCGACATCCAGGCCTCCGGGGACCAGGCGGTGCTCAACACCCTGCCGATGGGCGACTCGCTGGCCGGCATCTTCACCGCGGTGGAGCCGGGCACCGGCCACGTGCTGGCGATGAGCGTGAACCGGCAGTACTGCTCCGACCCGGCCAACCCGGCGTGCGAGTCCGTGGTGCTCAACACCGCGGCCAGCCAGGGGTCGGGGTCGACCTACAAGGTGTTCACCGCGGTCGCCGCGCTGGAGCAGGGCTTCTCGCAGTACTACACGATCACCACCAGCGACCCGTACTTCTCCCGGGTCTACAAGGGCGGGTGCACCGCGACGGGCAACCGCAACCCGTCCTCGCCCTACTGCGTGGAGAACGCCGGCCGTTACCCGGCCACCCTGGACATGGACGGCGCCCTGGTGCGCTCCTCCAACACCTACTTCCTGGCGCTGGAGGACGCGCTGGGCAGCGTCGAGGGTCCGGTCCGCGCCGCGCAGCGGATGGGGCTGACCTCCCTGAACCGCAACGCCGACCAGATCATCGCCGAGAACCGGGGTTCGTTCACCCTGGGCGCCGAGGCCACCAGCCCGCTGGCCCTGGCCAGCGCCTACTCGACGATGGCCGCCAGCGGCACGCAGTGCGACCCCACCCCGGTCACCTCGATCGTCGACGGTGCCGGGAACCCCGCCACGCTGGCGGACGGCACGGTCATCAACACCGGGAACTCCTGCAACCCGAACGCCATCCCGCCGGGCGTGGCGAACACGATGAACCAGATCCTCATCGGCGACGTGCAGAGCTCCATCGGCACCGGCACCCGGGCCAACGTGCCCGGCCACCAGATCGCCGGCAAGACCGGTACGTCGCAGGGCAACTTCTCCGCGGCCTTCGTGGGCTACACCCCCGAGTACACCGCCAGCGTCATGGTGCTCAACCCGAAGGAGAACCAGAACGTCGGCGGGTTCGGCGGCAACAAGCCGGCCACGATCTGGCACGACGCGATGGCGCCGATCCTCAATGCCCAGGAGACCGCGCCGTTCCCGCCGGCCGACGTCGCCGTGCAGAACGGCAACACCCGGCAGGTGCCAGGCTGCAGCTCGGTCAGCGACTGCCGGTCGGCCATCACCGGCGCCGGGCTCAGCTACGGCGGCCAGGTGGGCGTGGACTCCGACCAGCCCGCCGGCACGGTGCTCGGCACGAGCCCGGCCGCGGGGACCCGGGTGCAGCAGGGCGGCTCGGTGCAGGTCCAGGTCAGCAACGGCCCCGCCGCGGCTCCCCCGGCACCCACCGACGGCCAGCCGGCCGACCCGAACGCCCCCGACACCGACGGGGACGGCCAACCCGGCTGAGACGCGGCGTGGGCCGGTCGACCACCAGGTCGACCGGCCCTCGCCGCGTCCGGGTCGGGGCGTCCGCGGGTCAGGCGGACAGCTGCCGGCGCACCTCCGCGGCCACCCGGCCACCCTCGGCGCGACCGGCCACCTGCGCGTTCGCCCGGCCCATGACCTTGCCCATGTCGCCCATCCCGCTCGCCCCGGTGGCGGTGACCACCTCGGCGACCAGGGCGGACAGGTCCTCGTCGGACAGCTGCGCGGGCAGGTAGGCCGCGACCACGTCGCCCTCGGCCTGCTCCCGGGCGGCCTGCTCGCTGCGCCCGGCGCCGGCGAATGCCTCCGCGGCCTCGCGGCGCTTCTTGGCCTCGCGCCGCAGCACCGCCTGCACCTCGTCGTCGGAGAGCTCGCGGGCCTCCTTGCCGGCCACCTCCTCGGCGCTGACCGCGGCCAGCACCATGCGCAGGGTGGCGGTGGTCAGCTCGTCGCGGGCCTTCATGGCCGTGGTGAGGTCGTCGCGGAGCTTGCTCTTGAGGTCGGGCACGACGACCAGCGTCCCACGGGCCGCCAACCGGGTTGTGCCTAAGCTCCCCGCGTGCGCCCCGCCCTCGCCGTCCCCGCCGCCCTGGTCGGCGCCGGTGCCGCCACCGTCGGCTACGCCAGCCTGGTCGAGCGGGTGCACTGGACCCTGCGCCGGTTCACCGTGCCGGTGCTGCCGGCCGGGCAGCGCCCGCTGACCGTGCTGCACCTGTCCGACCTGCACATGACCGCCGCGCAGACCGCCAAGCGCGACTGGGTGGCGGCGCTGGAGAGCCTGCAGCCCGACCTCGTGGTCAACACCGGCGACAACCTGGCCGGGCACGACACCGTGCCGATCGTGCTCGCCGCCCAGGACCCGCTGCTGGACCGGCCCGGCCTGTTCTGCCTGGCCAGCAACGACTACTTCGCGCCCCGCCCGAAGAACCCGCTGAAGTACTTCAGGACCGACCACAAGCGGGTGCACGGCGACGAGCTGCCCTGGCCCGACCTGCGCGACGGCATGGTCGCCCGCGGCTGGGCCGACGTCACCAACGGGACGGCGACCGTGGTCGTCGACGGGCGCACCATCGCCGTCCGGGGCGTGGACGACCCGCACCTGCAGCGCGACGACTACGACGCCGTCGCGGGGCCGACGGACCCCGGCGCCGACCTGCGGCTGGGCCTGGTGCACTCCCCCGAGCCCCGGGTGCTCGACCGGTTCGCCGCCGACGGCCACGACCTGGTGCTCTCCGGGCACACCCACGGCGGGCAGCTGCGGGTGCCCTTCTACGGCGCGCTGGTGACCAACTGCGGGATCCCCCGCGACAAGGCCCGCTGGCTGCACCGCTGGACCGACCGCACGTGGCTGCACGTGTCCGCCGGCCTCGGCACCAGCCCGTACGCGCCCTACCGGTTCTGCTGCCCGCCCGAGGCCACGCTGCTCACCCTGGTCGCCCGGGACACCCCCGTCGGGTCGCCGCAGCCGGTGGGCTAGGCTTCACGACGGCTCTCGGGGTGTGGCGCAGCTTGGTAGCGCGCGTCGTTCGGGACGACGAGGCCGCAGGTTCAAATCCTGTCACCCCGACCACCACGGAGGCCCGCCCCACGCGCTGGGGCGGGCCTCCGTCAGCTGTGCCATGATCGCCTGCCATGCCCCGCTACGAACGCACCGACGTCGCGCGCTCACGGGAAGGCAGTGCCGCCGAGCGGCTGACCGCCGCCGCCGCCCGGGCGCACGCCGTCGACGACCTGGGTGCCTTCCTCGCCGTCGTCGACCCCGAGCGGGCCGACCTCGAACCGGCAGCCGAGGGGCCGCTGGCCGGCATCCCGATCGCGGTCAAGGACAACGTGGACGTCGCCGACCTGCCCACCAGCGGCGGGACGCCGGCCCTGCACGGGGTCCGCCCCGGCCGGGACCACCACGCCGTCGCGCAGCTGCGCGCCGCCGGCGCCACCGTCGTCGGCAAGACCAACCTGCACGAGCTGGCCTTCGGCATCACCAGCAACAACGCCGCCTACGGACCGGTCCGCAACCCGCACGACCCCACCCGCTCGGCGGGCGGCTCCTCCGGCGGGTCGGCCGTCGCCGTGGCCACCGGCGTCGTCCCGGTGGCGCTGGGCACCGACACCGGCGGGTCGATGCGGGTGCCCGCCGCGCACTGCGGCGTCGTCGGCTACCGGCCCACGGTCGGCCGCTGGGGCGGGCTGGACGGCGTCGTCGGCCTGTCGGGCACGCGGGACACAGTCGGTGCCCTGGCCGGCACCGTGGCCGACGTCGTGCTGCTGGACCAGGTCGTGTCCGGTGCGGCGCCGGCGACCGTGCCGCACGCCCGGGTGCTGCGCCTGGGCGTGCCGCTGCCCGGGTTCTTCGACGGCCTGGCCGCGGACGTCGCCGAGGCGGTCGGCCGGGCGCTGGACACCCTCGCCGACGCCGGGGTGGAGCTGGTGGAGGTCGACGTGGCCGGCGCGCACGAGCTCGACGCCCGCTGCGGGTTCCCGATCGTCTTCCACGAGGTGCTGCGCACCCTGCCCGCCTACCTCGGCTCGCTGCCCTCGGGGCCGTCCTTCGACGAGCTGGTCGCCGGCGTCGTCAGCCCCGACGTGCGCGGCGCGCTGGAGCACGCGATCGCCGACCCGGTGCCGGGCTCGGTCTACGCCGAGTGCCTGCAGCTGCGCGAGGAGCTGCGGTCGGCCTACGCGACCGCCCACGAGCTGGACGGCGGCGGCCGGCTGGACGCGCTGGTCTACCCCACCGTGCCGCTGACCGCCCCGCCGCTGGGCGACGACGACACCACCGACCTGGACGGCGCCCAGGTGCCGGTCTTCGGCACCACGATCCAGAACACCGGGCCCGGCTCCACCGCCGGGATGCCCGCGGTGTCCCTGCCCTGCGGCACCGGGGCCGGCGGGCTGCCGGTCGGGTTGTCGCTGGAGACCCTGCCCGGCGAGGACGCCGCCCTGCTGGCCGTCGCCCGCCGGGTGGAGCAGCTGCTGTCCTGAAGGGCACACCGCGCCGACGCGCGCAGCCGGTGCACAGGCCCCACGCTGGCGGCTGATGTCCGAATGGTTGCTCCTGCTCGCCGCGGTGGCGCTCACCGTCCTCACCGGGTTCTTCGTCGCCGCCGAGTTCTCCTTCACCACGGTCGACCGCGGCCAGGCGCAGGAGGCCGCCGACGAGGGCCGGCGCGGCGCGGGCGGCGTCGTCGAGGCGCTCACGGGCCTGTCCACCCAGCTCTCGGCGGCCCAGCTGGGCATCACGCTGACCACCCTGGTGGTCGGCTACCTGGCCGAACCGGCGATCGGCGGGCTGGTCGACGGGCCGCTGGAGGCGCTCGGCCTGCCGCCGGCCGGGGCCACCACCGTCGCCGTCGTCCTGGGCATCACCCTGGCCACCACGCTGCAGATGCTCATCGGCGAGCTCGGCCCGAAGAACCTGGCCATCGCCAGCCCGCTGGCCGTGGCCTCGGTCGTCGCCCCCGGCATGCGGGCCTTCACCGCCGTCTTCGGCGTGGTCGTGCGCGCCGTCCAGCGGCTGGCGAACGCGATCGTGCGCCGGCTGGGCTTCGAGCCCCGCGAGGAGCTGGACGACGCCCGGGGCGCCGGTGAGCTCACCGCGGTCGCCCGGCGCAGCGCCGAGGAGGGCGACCTGTCCCCCACCGCAGCGCGGTTGCTGGACCGCTCGCTGGGCCTGCGCGACAAGTACGCCACCGACGTGATGACCCCGCGCACCCGGTTGGTGACCCTGGCCGAGGGCGCCACCGCCCAGCAGGTCATCGACGCCGCCGTCGCCAGCGGGGCCAGCCGGTTCCCCGTCTGGCACGCCGACCTGGACGACGTCACCGGGCTGGTGCACGTCAAGCAGGCCGTCGCCGTCCCCGAGGCCGAGCGCGGCACGGTCACCGCCGGCGACCTGGCCCGCCCGGTGCTCGCGGTGCCCAGCTCGCTGCACCTGGACCCGCTGCTGGACCTGCTCCGCGAGGAGGGCATGCAGCTGGCCCTGGTCGTCGACGAGTGGGGCGCCACGCACGGCGTCGTCACCCTGGAGGACATCGTGGAGGAGCTGGTCGGGGAGATCACCGACGAGACCGACCGGCCGCTGCGCCAGCTGCGCCGCCGCGGCGAGGGGTGGGAGATCTCGGGCCTGCTGCGCCCCGACGAGGTCCGCGAGCGCACCGGCGTCCCCGTCCCCGAGGGCCGCTACGAGACCGTCGCCGGCTTCGTGGCCGCCCGGCTGGCCCGGCTGCCGGCCGAGGGCGACACCGTCGACGTGGACGGCCACCGGCTCACCGTCACCGCGTTGGAGGGACGGCGGGTCGCCGGACTGCGCGCCGAGCCCCTCCCGAGCGCCTCAGGGGTCCCGGCCCGCGAGCACGAGGTGGCCCAGGCGTGAACGACGTCCTCGCCCTGGCGATCCTGGTCGCCCTGCTGCTCGGCAACGCCTTCTTCGTCGCCGCCGAGTTCGCCCTCGTCTCCGCCCGCGTGGACCAGATCGAGCCCCGCGCCGAGGCCGGCTCGGCCCGGGCGGCGAAGACGCTGGCCGCGATGCGCAACGTGTCGCAGATGATGGCCGGCGCCCAGCTGGGCATCACGCTGTGCTCGCTGGGCCTGGGCGCGGTCGGCGAGCCCGCCGTCGCGCACCTGATCGAGGTGCCGCTGGAGTCCGCCGGCGTCCCCGAGGGCCTGCTGCACCCGATCGCGCTGGTGGTCGCGCTCAGCCTGGTCACCGTGCTGCACATGGTGCTCGGCGAGATGGTGCCCAAGAACATCACCATCGCCGGCCCCGACCGGGCGGCCATCGCGCTCGGGCCGCCCATGGCGAAGGTCGTCACCGTGCTCAAGCCGCTGATCTGGTTCTTCAACACCGCGGCCAACGGCTTCGTCCGGCTGTTCGGGGTCACCCCCACCGACGAGGTCGCGGCCAGCTTCGACAGCGACGAGATCCGGTCGATGATCACCCAGTCCCGCAGCCAGGGCCTGCTCGGCGACGAGGTGTCCTCCCTCGCCGAGGGCGCGCTGTCCTTCGACGCCCACGACGCCCGCTCGGTGCTGCTGCCCGCCGACGACCTGGTCACGGTGCCGCGGGAGGTCACCCCCCGGGAGCTGGAGGGGGTGGTGGCCGAGCACGGGTTCAGCCGGTACCCGGTCTGCGGGCCCGACGGCGGGTGGCTGGGGTACGTGCACGTCAAGGACGTGCTGGGGGCGGCGGAGCGGGACCGCCCCATCCCCGACGACGCCGTCGACGAGTTCGTCGAGCTGGCCCCGGACCAGCCGTTGCCGGAGGTGCTGCAGCAGATGCGCCGTGCCGGTGTGCACCTGGGCCGGGTGGTGGCAGGCGAGGAGGTGCTCGGCGTCGTGGCCCTCGAGGACGTGCTCGAGCAGCTGATCGGCGACGTCCGCGACGCCTCCGTGCAGACCGCCGCCGGCGCGCGGTGAAGGATGGGGGCGTGCTCCCCCCCGACGTGACCGCCCGCTGGCAGGCCCGCTTCCGCGCTCCCCGGGTGTCGTTGCCCGACTGGGCCGAGGAGGCCCCGCAGCGCTGCCTGTTCGCCTCCGACGTCAGCGGCGTGGTCGAGCAGTACACCTGGGACCGCGACACCGGCGAGCAGCGGCAGGTCACCGACCGGCCCAACGGCACGCTGGCGGCCACGCTGAGCCCCGACGGGGAGACGGTGTGGTGGTTCGCCGACACCGACGGCGACGAGTTCGGCGTGTGGCGCACCCAGCCCTTCGGTGGCGGCGAGGACGTCGTCGCCGTCCCCGAGGTGGAGCCCGCCTACCCCGCGGGCCTGGAGATCGGCCGGTCCCTGGTGGCCATCGGCCGCTCCACCGACGACGGCAGCGAGCTGTGGCTGGTGCCCCGCGACGGCACCCCGCGGGTGTTCTACCGGACGCCGGACACCGCATCGGTCGACGCGCTGTCCCGGGACGAGGACCGCCTGGTGCTCTCCCACTCCGAGCACGGCGACCCCCGCTACCCCGCCCTGCGGGTCCTGGACGTGGCGCGCATCCCCGAGGGCCACGCGCAGGCCGAGCCCGACAGCCCCTGGGTGGTCGCCGAGAAGTGGGACGGCGAGGAGCTCGGCCTGCACGCGCTCGGCTTCTCCCCGGTACCGGGCGACCTGCGGCTGCTGGTCGGCCACGAGCGCCGCGGCCGGGAGGAGCTGCTGGTCTGGGACCTGGCCGCCGACACCGAGACCGAGCTGGTGCTCGACCTGCCCGGCGACGTCACCGCGGGCTGGTACCCCGACGGCTCGGCGCTGCTGGTCGGCCACGACCACGCCGCCCGCAGCGAGCTGTACCGCTACGAGCTGGCCACCGGTGAGCTGACGAAGCTGGACACCCCGCCCGGCGTCGTCCGCGGCGCGACGGCCCGGCCCGACGGCACCGTGGAGCTGGCCTGGTCCTCCTCGCAGCGCCCGCCGGTGATCCGCCGGGCCGACGGCCCGGTCGTGCTGGCCGCCCCCGGCGACGAGCCGCCGGCCGGCTACCCGGTCGAGGACCGCTGGGTGCCCGGCCCCGGCGGCGACGTGCACGCCCTGCTGGTCCGCCCGGCCGGCGAGGGGCCCTTCGCCACCGCGTTCCTGGTGCACGGCGGCCCCGAGTCCGCCGACGACGACTCCTACCGCGCGCGGCGGGCCGCCTACGTCGACGCCGGCTACGCGGTGGTGCACGTGAACTACCGGGGCTCGTCGGGCTACGGCTCGGCCTGGCGCGACGCGCTCACCGGCCGGCCCGGCCTCACCGAGCTCGAGGACGTCGCCGCCGTGCAGGACGCCCTCGTCGCCGAGGGCGTCGTCGACCCGGCGCGCTGCATCCTCTCCGGCGGGTCGTGGGGCGGGTTCCTCACCCTGCTGGGCCTGGGCACCCAGCCCGACCGCTGGGCCGCGGGCATCGCCGAGGTCCCGGTCGCGGACTACCTGGCCGCCTACGAGGACGAGATGGAGGGCCTGCGCGCCTACGACCGCGCGCTGTTCGGCGGCTCCCCGGACGACGTGCCCGAGGTCTACCGGCGCTCCTCCCCGCTGACCTACGTCGACGAGGTCAGCGCGCCCGTGCTGGTGGTCGCCGGCGCCAACGACCCCCGCTGCCCGATCCGGCAGATCGACAACTACCTGGCGGCCCTGGCCGAGCGGGGGAAGCAGCACGAGGTGTACCGGTTCGACGCCGGCCACGGCTCGCTGGTGGTCGAGGAGACGATCCGTCAGGTGGAGACGGCACTGGACTTCGCGCTGCGGCACGTCACCCCGTGACGGCGCGCTCGCGGGGTCGGGTGGGGAGCGCGACGAGCAGGACCAGCGCGAGCCAGACGTAGGCGTTCTCGACGAGCAGGGTGATCGGGCCCAGCCCGCGCAGCGGTGCGTCGGGGCCGTTGGCCCACCAGTTGACGCCCAGCGCCAGCACGGCACCCACGGCGACCGCACCGCGGGTGGCCGACCGGCCACCGCGGACCACCAGCAGCAGCCCGGCCACGGTCAGCGGCCACAGGTGGTGGGTCCAGGAGATCGGGCTCACCAGACCGCCGGCGATGCCCGCCAGGGTGAACCCGGCGAGGTCGTCCCCGGCGCGGAACGCCTGCAGCCCCCGGACCAGGGCGACCGCCAGGACGGCGGCGGCCAGCGCCGCCCACAGCGCGTGCGGCGGGTGCGCCGCGCCGCCGTGGATGCGGCTGAGCAGGCCCAGCAGCGACTGGTTGTCGGTGATGTCGACCTTGCCGACGCGGTCGGTCTCCCACAGCGCCTGCGTCCAGAACCGCACCGACGCGGCGGGCACGAGGACCAGGGTGAGCAGCGTCGCCCCCGCCGCGGTGCCGGCCGCGACCAGCAGCGCCCGGTGCCGCCGGGTGATCAGCAGGTACAGCAGCAGGACGGCGGGGGTGAGCTTGATCGCCACGGCCAGCCCGATGCCGACACCGGCCCACCGCGCACCCCGGCGCAGCGCCGCGACGTCGGCCAGCACCAGCGCGGCCAGGAACAGGTTGACCTGACCGAACGCCATCGACTGCCGCACCGGCTCGCTGAGCAGCACCAGCGGCAGTGCGGTACCCAGCACGGCCCAGGCTGGCCACGGGGTGCGGCGCAGCAGTGGGTGGAGCACCCAGGCCGTGCCGGCGGCGACCAGCAGCCCCGACGCGACCAGGTTCAGCGCGACGGCGGTCTGCAGGCTGACCGAGGTCATCGGCAGCATGAGCAGCGCGGCGAAGGGCGGGTAGGTGAAGCCGTAGGGCGTGCCGGGCTTGAGGTAGTCGTACAGCTCGGACGTCGACAGGCCGGCCTTGCGCCAGCTGCCCACCGCGCCGTCGTAGACCGAGAGGTCGAACCAGTCGTGCTGGGCGTTCTGCACGAGGTGGGTGAAGACCAGCAGCGACCCGAGCGCGGAGGCGGCCACCACCCCGGCCAGCCGCCAGTCCGCCGGCCGGTCGGGCCGGGTGCCGGCCCGGGACAGCTGGCCGGTCACGGCCGGGCGGCGATCAGCTCCGCGATCTGCACCGTGTTCAGTGCCGCGCCCTTGCGCAGGTTGTCGTTGGACACGAACAGCGCCAGCCCGTCGGGGCCGTCCTGCCGGATGCGGCCGACGTAGGAGGGGTCGGTGCCGGCGGCCTGCAGCGGGGTGGGGACGTCGACCAGCTCCACCCCGGGTGCGCCGGCCAGCAGCTCGCGGGCGCGCGCGACCGACAGCGGCCGGGCGAACTCGACGTTCAGCGACAGCGAGTGGCCGGTGAAGACCGGGACGCGCACGCAGGTGCCCGAGACCCGCAGGTCGGGGATGTGCAGGATCTTGCGGCTCTCGTTGCGGAGCTTCTGCTCCTCGTCGGTCTCGAAGGAGCCGTCGTCGACGACCGACCCCGCCATCGGCAGCACGTTGAACGCGATCGGCGCGACGTACTTCTCGGGCGCGGGGAACTGCAGCGCCTGCCCGTCGTAGGCCAGCGCGTCGGCCTTGTCGGCCACGGCCTGCACCTGGCCGTGCAGCTCCCGGACGCCGGCCACGCCCGAGCCCGACACCGCCTGGTAGGTGCTGGCCACGATGCGGGTCAGCCCTGCCTCCTCGTGCAGCGGCTTGAGCACCGGCATCGCGGCCATCGTCGTGCAGTTGGGGTTGGCGATGATCCGGCCGGGCGCGTCGCCGGTCAACGCCAGCTCGACGTCGTCGGGGTTGACCTCGCTGCAGACCAGCGGGATGGCCGGGTCCTTGCGGAAGGCCGAGCTGTTGTCGATGACCACCACACCGGCGGCGGCGAACCGGGGCGCCTGGGCCCGGGAGGTGGTGGCGCCGGCGGAGAAGAGGGCGACGTCCAGGCCGGTGGGGTCGGCGGTGGCGGCGTCCTCGACGACCACCTCGCCGTCCCCCCAGGGCAGCCGGGTGCCGGCCGAGCGGGCGGAGGCGAAGAACCGCACGTTGGCGGCGGGGAAGCCGCGCTCGGCGAGGATCTGCCGCATCGCGACGCCGACCTGCCCGGTCGCGCCGACGACGCCGACGTGCAGCTCCCTCATCGCCCGGTCCCCCCGTAGACGACGGCCTGGACGTCGGAGCCGAGCTCGAAGGCGTCGTGCACCGCGCGGACGGCGAGGTCCAGGTCGCTGTCACGGCAGACCACCGAGATGCGGATCTCGGAGGTGCTGATCAGCTCCAGGTTGACCCCGGCGTCGGCCAGCGCGCCGAAGAACCTGGCCGACACGCCCGGGTGCGAGCGCATGCCGGCGCCGACGAGGGAGACCTTGCCGATGTGCTGGTCGAACTCGACGTGGTCGAAGCCGACGGTGTGCTTGACCTTCTCCAGCGCGGCCAGCGCGGTGGGCCCGTCGGCCTTGGGCAGGGTGAAGGAGATGTCGGCGAGCTTGGAGGCCGCGCCGGACACGTTCTGCACGATCATGTCGATGTTGATCTCGGCGTCGGCGATGACCCGGAACAGCGCCGCGGCCTCGCCCGGCCGGTCCGGGACGCCGTAGACGGTGATCTTGCCTTCGCTGCGGTCGTGCGCGACGCCGGAGATGATCGCCTGTTCCACCGTGAGGTCCTCCATCGAGCCGGTCACCGTGGTGCCGGGGAGCTGGGAGTAGGAGCTGCGGACGTGCACCGGGATGCCGTAGCGGCGGGCGTACTCGACGCACCGCAGCATGAGGACCTTCGCCCCGCAGGCGGCGAGCTCCAGCATCTCCTCGTAGGTGACGGTGTCCAGCCGCCGGGCGTTGGGGACGATCCGCGGGTCGGCGGTGAAGACGCCGTCCACGTCGGTGTAGATCTCGCAGACGTCGGCCTGCAGGGCGGCGGCGACGGCCACGGCGGTGGTGTCCGACCCGCCGCGGCCCAGGGTGGTGATGTCCTTGGTGTCCTGGCTGACGCCCTGGAAGCCGGCGACGATGACGATCGAGCCCTCGTCGAGGGCGGAGCGCAGCCGGCCCGGGGTGACGTCGATGATGCGGGCCTTGCCGTGGCTGGAGGTGGTGATCACCCCGGCCTGGGACCCGGTGAAGGACCGTGCCTGGTAGCCGTGCACGGAGATGGCGATGGCCAGCAGCGCCATGGAGATGCGCTCGCCGGCGGTGAGCAGCATGTCCAGCTCGCGACCGGGCGGGTCGGCGGTGATCTGCTCGGCCTGGTCGAGCAGGTCGTCGGTGGTGTCGCCCATCGCGGAGACGACGACCACGACGTCGTGGCCGTTCTTCTTGGCCTGGACGACCCGCTCGGCGACGCGCTTGACTCGCTCGGCGTTGGCGACGGACGAACCGCCGTACTTCTGCACGACCAGGGCCACGGGGGCTGAGACTACCGGCGCGACCAGCGGCGACGGGCGACTGGTGGTCTGATCACCGGTGTGCCCGAACCCGAGGACGACGTCACCGACTGGCTGCTGACCACCTCCGAACGGGACAACCCCGCCACCGACCTGCCGGCGTGGACCGCGGGCAACGTGGCCGAGCCGCTGGTCCACGGAGTCGCCTACTTCGACCGCCTGGTCGACGCCGTCCGCGACCTCGGGGCCGGTGACCACCTGTTCTTCACCGACTGGCGAGGCGACCCGGACCAGAAGCTGCGCCCGGACGGGCCCACGGTCGACGAGCTGTTCTCCGACGCGGCGCGTCGCGGGGTGTGCGTGCGCGGGCTGGTGTGGCGCTCGCACTGGGACGCGCTGAGCTTCTCCAAGGAGCAGAACGCGTCGCTGGACCGGGAGCTGGAGGAGGACGGGGCGGTCGTCATCCGCGACCAGCGGGTGCGGCGGCTGGGCAGCCACCACCAGAAGCTGGTCGTCTGCCGGCACCCGGACGACCCCGCGCGGGACGTGGCCTTCGCCGGCGGCATCGACCTGGGGCACACCCGCCGGGACGACGCCGAGCACCGCGGCGACCCCCAGCCGCAGGACATGTCCAGCGCCTACGGGGACACCCCCGCCTGGCACGACGTCCAGCTGCAGCTGCGCGGACCGGTCGTCGGCGTGCTCGACGACTGCTTCCGCGAGCGGTGGGACGACCCGACCAGCCCGGCGTCGGAGAACCCGGTCGCGTGGGTGCACGACAAGGTCGAGCAGTGGCTGGGGCGCAACCAGATGGATCCCACACCGCTGCCCGACCAGCCCCCACCGCCCCCGCCGTGCGGCCCGCACGTGGTGCAGACCCTGCGCACCTACCCGAAGGTGTGGCCGGCGTTCGACTTCGCCCCCGAGGGCGAGCGCTCCATCGCCCGCGGTTACACCAAGGCGCTGACCCGGGCCCGTCGGCTGGTCTACCTGGAGGACCAGTACCTGTGGTCCCGCCCGGTGGCCGCCCATCTGGCCGCCTCGCTGCGCAGGCACCCCGGCCTGCAGCTGGTCGCGGTGGTGCCGCGGGTGCCCGACCAGGAGGGCGCCTTCTCCGAGCGGCCCCAGCAGCTGGGCCAGTCGGAGGCGATGACCCTGCTGCAGGAGGCGGCCCCCGGACGGGTGCACGTGTTCGACATCGAGAACCACGCGGGGACGCCGGTCTACGTGCACGCCAAGGTCTGCGTGGTCGACGACGTCTGGGCCGAGGTCGGCAGCGACAACATGAACCGCCGCTCCTGGAGCCACGACAGCGAGCTGTCCAACGCGGTGCTCGACCCGACGCGGGACGAGCGGGAGCCGCGTGACCCCGCCGGGCTCGGCGACGGCGCCCGGACGCTGGCCCGCGACCTCCGGTTGCAGCTGGCCCGCGAGCACCTGGACGCCGACGACGACACCGGTCTGGTCGACCCCGACGAGTTCGTGGCGGCCTGCGTCGCCTCGGCGGAGGCGCTGGACGCCTGGCACGTCGGCGGCCGGGTGGGCCCGCGTCCGCCGGGCCGGCTCCGGGTGCACCGGCGTCCGGAGTTGACCCGCCTCGAGCGGCTGTGGGCGACGCCGCTGTACCGGCTGGTGCACGACCCGGACGGCCGCCCCCTGCGCCTCCGCCTGCGCCGCAGCTTCTGATCACCCCCGTCGGCCCCGAGGGCCGGCGGACATGTCCTCCCCCTCGATGTCGTGCCCTGCCCACCCCCCGGGAGCAGGGCACGACGTCCCTGCCCACCTCACGTGCGCAGCGCCCCCTTGCCCACCGGGGGTGGGCAGCGCCCCCTTGCCCACCGGGGGTGGGCAGGGCACGACATCGATGGGGAGGACATGTCCGCCGGCTCCCGCATCCCCGCCGATCCACAGGGCGGCGACCCATCCACACATCCGCCGGGGGGCTGGCGCCCGCCCGTCGCGCGCGCGACGGTGCGGGGATGAGCCAGGCTGCGCGAGACCACGAGTCCGAGGAGTTCGACCTCTCGGGCACCGTGCGCCGCATCCGCCGGACCGCCCGCCTCTCCCAGCGCGAGCTCGCCCTGGCCGTGGGGCTCTCGAAGTCGACCGTCGCCCAGGCCGAGGCGGGTCGACGAGGCCTCCCGGCCGACGCGCTCGCCGCGCTCGCGACCGTCGCCGGGCTCCGCCTGGCGCTCGTCGACGGCGACGGCACCGTGGTGCCCCCCATGCGCGACGTGGCCGCCCGCGACGGCGGAGGTCGCCGGTACCCGGCTCACTGCGACGTCCGGCACGCCGACGAGGGGTGGTGGTACTTGCCGCACCGGGCCACCCGCCCGGTGCCGTGGTTCACCTTCGACCTGGACCGCTCGGAGCCGCTGACCGACGACGACCACCCGGTGCAGGTGCCCGAGGACGACCCCCGCTGGCGCGCCGAGCAGCGACGGGTCGCGAGCCTGACAGCGTGGGCCGCACGGCAGCAGCAGCTCCGGGAGGACTACCTGCGCCGACTCGCGGCCGGCGAGGTGGAACCCCCCGTGGAGGACCCCTGCACCTGCCCGCCCGGCTGCGAGGAACTGCTCCTCGGGGACGACGCCGCAGGCCAGGCCGACCCGCACGTCCCCGACTGCCCGTGCCGGTGCGACATCCACTGACACCGGCGCTGCTACGGTGACCCCGTGCGCGGCAGCCTCCTGCTTATCAGCCGCGGCGAGGCCCTCTCCTAGGTCGGCCCCCTCGCCGCGGTGTCCGCGCGTGCTCCCAGGGAGTCCTCGCCGCTGACCGCCACACCACGGCACCCAGGAGAGCCACCAGCCATGAGCACCCACCCGCACGCCCGCAACGCCCAGCAGCCCTCGGCGATGCCGATCGGCAAGTACGCGCCGTTCGCCGCGGTCCCGCTGCCCGACCGCACCTGGCCGGAGAAGGTCACCACCACCGCCCCCCGCTGGTGCGCGGTCGACCTGCGCGACGGCAACCAGGCGCTGATCGACCCGATGACCCCCGACCGCAAGCGGCGCATGTTCGAGCTGCTGGTGCAGATGGGCTACAAGGAGATCGAGGTCGGGTTCCCCGCGGCCAGCCAGACCGACTACGACTTCGTCCGGCAGCTGATCGACGAGGACCTGATCCCCGGCGACGTGACCATCCAGGTGCTCACCCAGGCCCGCGACGAGCTGATCGAGCGCACCTTCGAGTCCCTGGCCGGCGCGAAGCAGGCCATCGTCCACCTGTACAACTCGACCTCCACCCTGCAGCGCCGCGTCGTGTTCAACTCCGACAAGGCCGGCATCGTCGACATCGCCGTCCACGGCGCGCAGCTGGTGCGCAAGCTGGCCGAGGGCATGGACGGCACCGAGATCCGCTACGAGTACTCCCCCGAGTCCTTCACCGGCACCGAGCTGGAGTTCGCCGTCGAGATCTGCGACGCCGTCACCGACGTCTGGGAGCCCACCCCCGAGAACCCGGTGATCCTGAACCTGCCGGCCACCGTCGAGATGGCCGAGCCGTCGGTCTACGCCGACCAGATCGAGTGGATGCACCGCCACCTGGGCCGGCGCGACTCCGTCGTCCTGTCCCTGCACCCGCACAACGACCGGGGGACGGCGGTCGCGGCCGCCGAGCTGGGCTACCGGGCCGGGGCCGACCGCATCGAGGGTTGCCTGTTCGGCAACGGCGAGCGCACCGGCAACGTCGACCTGGTCACCCTGGGCCTGAACCTGTTCAGCCAGGGCATCGACCCGCAGATCGACTTCTCCGACATCGACGAGATCCGCCGCACGGTCGAGTACTGCAACCAGATCGGCGTGCACGAACGTCACCCCTACGGCGGCGACCTGGTCTACACCGCCTTCTCCGGCTCCCACCAGGACGCCATCAACAAGGGCTTCGCGGTGATGAGGGCCGACGCCGCGGCCGCCGGGGTCGGCGTCGACGACATCCCGTGGGCCGTGCCGTACCTGCCGATCGACCCGAAGGACGTCGGCCGCAGCTACGAGGCCGTGATCCGGGTGAACAGCCAGTCCGGCAAGGGCGGCGTCGCCTACATCATGAAGACCGAGAACCAGCTGGACCTGCCGCGTCGGCTGCAGATCGAGTTCTCCGCCGTCGTCCAGCGGCACACCGAGGACGAGGGTGGCGAGGTCACCGCCGAGCAGATGTGGGCGGCATTCTCCTCGGAGTACCTGCCCGACCCGCACGCCCCCTGGGGCCGGCTGTCGCTGACCGGGCACCAGCACACCGCCGACGGCTCGGGCACCGACCAGATGACCGTCGAGCTCGTCGACGACGGCGTACCGGTGACCCTGACCGGCCGCGGCAACGGCCCGATCGCGGCGTTCGTGGACGCGCTGGGGGCCCTGGACGTCGACGTGCGGGTGCTGGACTACGCCGAGCACGCGCTGTCCTCCGGCGGCGACGCCAAGGCTGCGGCCTACGTCGAGTGCGCCGTGGGCGAGCGGGTGCTGTGGGGCGTGGGCATCGACCCCAACATCGTCAGCGCGTCGCTGCGCGCGGTCGTGAGCGCCGTCAACCGCGCCCTGCGGTAGCCCCCGGGGCCCGTTCACCCGGCCGGGTGAACGGGCCGTGCTCCTGGCGTGCCGGTTTGACACCGATCGAACAGATGTTCGATCCTTGGTCGGTGACCGTCCTGCCGCCCGAGCTCGCCGAGCGGCTGGCGGCCGCCCGGTCGGCGGCCGCGCGGGCCGACCGGCGGTTCGGCACCACCACCGCGCGGCGGGCCCTGGAGACGCTGCCGGCCCTGGCCGCGCTGCTGCCCGGCGGCGCGCTGCACACCGGGTCGGTCTACTCCGTGCAGGGGTCGGTCGCGCTGGCCACCGCGCTGCTGGCCGGACCGTCGGCGGCCGGTGACTGGTGCGGCGTGGTCGGGCTGCCCGGGTTCGGCGCCGAGGCCGCGGCGGGCATGGGCGTCGACCTGTCCCGCACCGTGCTGGTCCCCGACCCGGGTGCCGAACCGGTGGCCGTCGTCGACGCCCTGGTCGGCGCGCTGACCGTGGTGCTGGTCGGGCCCGTCGGCCGGG
The DNA here is from genome assembly GCF_024124375.1 of Klenkia sp. PcliD-1-E. Classification (GTDB taxonomy): domain Bacteria; phylum Actinomycetota; class Actinomycetes; order Mycobacteriales; family Geodermatophilaceae; genus Klenkia. The sequence continues at coordinate 452 of NZ_JAMXRZ010000044.1, read as the reverse complement.
TCGGCGGGGCCGCGGTCGAGCGGCTCACCGCCCGGCTGCGCCAGCGCGGCACCGCGCTCGTGGCGTGCACCCCCCTCGGCGCCCCCGGCTGGCCGCAGAGCACCGCCGAGCTCGCCGTCACCGGCAGCGACTGGCAGGGCCTGGGCGACGGTCACGGCCACCTGACCGGGCGGGTCGCCGAGGTCGTGGTGCAGTCCCGGCGGTCGGCCCGGCCGCAGCGGTCCCGGCTGTGGCTGCCCGACCACGAGGGCCGGGTCACCCCGGTCACCGGGCCGGTCGCGCAGGTCGTCCGGGCCGCCGGGGCCGATGAGCTCACCGGCGGTGCCGAACTGCCAGGCCAGCACCACGACGGTCGCCGCGGCGGCGACCCGTAGCGCGAGCAGCGGGGTCGCCGTGCCCGGCCGCGTGACGGTCCGCTCAGTCATCGGAGCCGTGCCCGCCGGAGCCCGAGT
>NZ_JAMXRZ010000043.1 GCF_024124375.1 Klenkia sp. PcliD-1-E | reverse complement strand
GCTCGCCGCGGCCGCGGCCGCCGCCCAGCAGGCCCCCGAGCCGCGCACCGGCGACACCGTCTCCCTGCAGGACGGGGCGGCCCCGGCCGGTGGGCAGCCGGCGCCGCCGACCGCCGCCGAGCCGGTGTGGCACGAGACCCAGGCGATCGTCCCGCGCCCGGCGCAGCACCCCGAGCAGCCGCCGGCCGAACCGGCGTGGACCCCGCCGGCCGTCGAGCAGCCCGGCCCCGTCGACGAGACCGGGGGCATCGGCGGGATCTTCGGTGGACCGACCCGCGCCGGCGAGGCCGCCGAACCGCAGTCCCCGGGCCGGCCGGCCGCACCCGCCGGTGGTGCGGGCCGGTCCCGGCGCGGCCTGCTGGTGGTGCTGGCCGCCGTCGTCCTGGTGGTGCTGCTCGGTCTCGGCGGCCTCTGGCTGACGCGCGGCGGCTCCGCCGACGACGCGGCCGAGCCCGCGCCGACGTCCACATCCACCCCGACCAGCGCGGCACCGACGACCCCCGCCGCGCTGCCGGTCGGCACCGTGCAGACCGTCGCCGACACCGAGTACACCCTGCAGGTGGTCCGGTACGACACCACCTGCAGGGACCACGCCTACGGTGCGATCAGCGGATTCTTCGGGACGACGGACTGCCTGGGCCTGTCGCGCGCGCTCTGGTCGGCCGAGGTCGACGGCGTCGCGGCGGTGGTGTCGGTGTCCCGGGTGACCATGCCCGACTCCGCCCGCGCCACCGCGCTGCTGTCGCTGACCGACGTCTCGGGCACCGGCAACGTCTCCGACCTGCTGCGCGAGGGCGCCCGCTACCCCGGTGGCCCCGAGCAGCTGCGCAACGCCGACTACGCCAGCGCCACGGAGGACGACGTCGCCGTCATCGTGGAGACCTCGTGGGTGGGTCAGGCCGGTGCCGCCGCCGGGCTGCAGCAGCTGGCCGACGACGGGGTGCAGCTGCTCGCCACGCAGTAGGCGTCAGCCGGTGGCCGCGGCGGTGGCCATCGTCGTGAGCAGGGCCGCCGTGGCCGACCGGGACAGCCGCCCGGCGCTGTGCGGGGTGGAGTTGATCAGCCCGAACAGCGCGTGGGCCCGGGCCCGGCAGTCGGCGGTGGAGGCCTCGGGGTGCAGCGCGGCCAGCACCGCCACCCACTGCTCGACGTAGCGGCGCTGCAGGCGCCGGACCTGGCGGGCGTCGTCCTCCGACAGCTGGCCCAGGTCGCGGTCCTGCACCGTGATCAGCGCCGGGTTGTCCAGCGCGAAGTCGACCTGGAAGGCGACGAGGGCGGCCAGCTGGTCGGCGGGGTCCGCGCCCGCCTCGGCGACGACCTGCTCGGCGCCGGCCAGCAGCCGCTCGCTGATCCGCAGCAGCATCTCGGCCAGCATCGCGTCCTTGCTGGCGAAGTGCCGGTAGATGGCCGGGCCGGTGACCCCCACCGCGGCGCCGACGTCGTCGACCCCGACGCTGCGCGAGCCGCGCTCGGCGAACAGCCGGGCGGCGGCCTGCAGGATCTGCTCCCGGCGGGAGGGCCGAGCGGCGTCGACGTGCAGCGCGCTGTCGGGCTCCGCGACCATGCCGCAGATGTTAACCCGCGTTCACCCGCGCTGGACCGGTGACGTGAACCGTGGTTAACATCCGACCGTGGACGCACCGGTGCTGAGCAGCTCCCCGCCGGCTGACCCGGACGTGGCCGCCGGGTGGGCGCAGCGGCACCGCGAGCTGGCCGCGGACCTCGCCGACCAGCTGGCGGCCGTCGCGCAGGGCGGGGGCGAGCGGGCCCGCACCCGGCACACCGACCGCGGCAAGCTGCTGCCCCGCGACCGGGTCGACACCCTGCTCGACCCCGGCAGCCCGTTCCTGGAGCTCTCGCCGCTGGCCGCGCACGGGCTCTACGACGGCGACGCGCCCGCCGCCGGGATCATCACCGGTGTCGGCCGGGTGGCCGGCCGCGAGGTCGTCGTGGTGGCCAACGACGCCACCGTCAAGGGCGGCACCTACTACCCGATGACGGTGAAGAAGCACCTGCGCGCGCAGGAGGTGGCGCTGCAGAACGAGCTGCCCTGCCTCTACCTGGTCGACTCCGGTGGTGCGTTCCTGCCCCGCCAGGACGAGGTCTTCCCCGACCGCGACCACTTCGGCCGGATCTTCTACAACCAGGCGCAGCTGTCGCGCCGCGGCATCCCGCAGCTGGCCGCCGTCCTGGGGTCGTGCACCGCCGGCGGCGCCTACGTCCCCGCGATGAGCGACGAGGCGGTCATCGTCCGGGAGCAGGGCACCATCTTCCTGGGTGGCCCGCCGCTGGTGAAGGCCGCCACCGGCGAGGTGGTCACCGCCGAGGAGCTGGGCGGGGGTGACCTGCACAGCCGCACCAGCGGGGTCACCGACCACCTGGCCGAGGACGACGAGCACGCGCTGCAGATCCTGCGCCGCATCGTCGGCACGCTGGCCCCCGTCGCCCCGGCCCCGTGGGACGTGCACCCCACCGAGGAGCCCGCGTACCCCGCGGAGACGCTCTACGACGTCGTCCCGCCGGACAGCCGCACGCCCTACGACGTCCGGGAGGTCATCGCCCGGCTGGTCGACGGGAGCCGGTTCGCCGAGTTCAAGGCGCTGTACGGCCAGACGCTGGTGACCGGGTTCGCGCGGATCCACGGCCACCCGGTGGGCATCGTGGCCAACAACGGCATCCTGTTCGGCGAGTCCGCGGTCAAGGGCGCGCACTTCGTCGAGCTGTGCGACAAGCGCAAGGTCCCACTGCTGTTCCTGCAGAACATCAGCGGGTTCATGGTGGGCCGCGACTACGAGGCCGGCGGCATCGCCAAGCACGGCGCAAAGATGGTCACCGCCGTCGCCTGCGCCCGGGTGCCCAAGCTGACGGTCGTCGTCGGCGGCTCGTTCGGCGCCGGCAACTACTCGATGTGCGGCCGGGCCTACTCACCCCGGTTCCTGTGGACCTGGCCGAACGCCCGCATCTCGGTCATGGGCGGCGAGCAGGCCGCGGGCGTGCTGGCCACCGTCCGCCGCGACGGCCTCGAGGCCCGCGGCGAGCAGTGGTCGGCCGAGGACGAGGAGGCCTTCAAAGCCCCCGTCCGCGAGCAGTACGAGCGGCAGGGCCACCCCTACTACGCCACCGCCCGGCTGTGGGACGACGGCGTCATCGACCCCGCCGACACCCGCACCGTGCTCGGCCTGGCGCTGTCCGCGGTCGCGCACGCCCCCCTGGAGGAGGTCGGCTATGGCGTCTTCCGGATGTGAGTCAGGCGCCGGCGATGCGCGGCGCGGTGGGGTCCACGCCCTCGGCGACGTGCTCGCGCAGCACGTAGTCCTCGATCTGCTCGACGTCGTGCGCGCTGCGCCGGGCGACCGCGAGCAGGTCGCTCATGGTGGAGACCTCCTCGACCTGCTCCTTGATGAACCACTGCATGAACTGGTCGGAGGCGAAGTCGCTCTCCCGCCGCGCGATCGCGGTCAGCTCGTTGATCTGCGCGGTGACGCGCTTCTCCTGCTCCAGGGCCAGCGCAATGGGCGCGACGACGTCGGCGAAGGCGCAGACCGGGGCCGGCAGGGCGGGGATGCGCACCTCGGCGTCGGCGTCGAGCAGGTAGCGCACCATCATCATCGCGTGGCTGCGCTCCTCGGCGGCCTGGTCGAAGAACAGCTGCGCGGTCTGCTGCATCGTCTGCTGGTCGAAGTAGACCGCGCACGCGACGTACTGCTGGTGCGCGGCGAACTCGTTGCCGATCTGCACGTTGAGCTGCTCCACGAAGGCTTCGGCAGCCACGGGTCCTCCTCCTCGGGGCGGGTCGTCGCACGCACGCTACCGGCCGCACCCACCCGTCCCTTCCCGCGCGAGGCAGGTATGGCTAACCTCACCGCATGGCCAAGCAGCGCATGCCGAAGAAGAAGTGCTGCGTCGACAAGCCGCGGTGCGGGCGCTGCCCGCTGCGCGCCCTCGCCGAGGGCACGCTGCCGCCCGGCTACACGGTCAAGAAGCGCCGGCTGGTCAAGCTCGACGGCAAGGTCGCCAAGGCAGCCTGACGACGCGGCGGTGGTGGCCTGATGTTCACCACCGTCCTGGTCGCCAACCGCGGCGAGATCGCGGTGCGGGTCATCCGCACCCTGCGCTCGATGGGCATCCGCTCGGTCGCCGTGCACAGCGAGGCCGACGCCGGTGCGCTGCACACCCGGGTCGCCGACCTCGCCGTCCCGATCGGCCCCGCGCCGGCCGCGCAGAGCTACCTGTCGATCGAGCGGGTGGTCGCGGCCTGCCGGGCCACCGGTGCCGAGGCCGTGCACCCCGGCTACGGCTTCCTGTCCGAGAACGTCGAGTTCGCCCGGGCCCTGGAGGCCGCGGGCATCACCTTCATCGGCCCGCCGGTCGCCGCCATCGAGGCGATGGGGGACAAGATCCGGGCCAAGGCCACCGTCGCCGCGGCGGGTGTCCCCGTCGTCCCCGGGTCCTCCGAGCCCGGCATGGACGACGCCGCCGTGGCCGCGGCCGCCGTCGCCGCCGGCTTCCCGGTGCTGCTCAAGCCCTCCGCCGGCGGCGGGGGCAAGGGCATGCGGGTGGTCCGCGAGGAGTCCGAGCTGGCCGAGCAGATCGCCGGCGCCCGCCGCGAGGCGCGGTCGTCCTTCGGCGACGACACGCTGCTGGTCGAGCGCTACGTCGGCAACAGCCGGCACATCGAGGTGCAGGTCATGGCCGACACCCACGGCACCGTCGTCCACCTCGGCGAGCGGGAGTGCTCCCTGCAGCGCCGGCACCAGAAGGTCATCGAGGAGGCGCCCTCGCCGCTGCTGTCGGCGCGCATGCGGGCCACCATGGGCCAGGCCGCCGTCGACGCCGCGGTCGCGGTCGGGTACACCGGCGCCGGGACCGTGGAGTTCATCGTCGACGCCGACAACCCGCGCGACTTCTTCTTCCTGGAGATGAACACCCGGCTGCAGGTCGAGCACCCGGTCACCGAGGCCGTCACCGGTCTGGACCTGGTCGAGCTGCAGGTGCGGGTCGCCGCGGGGGAGCAGCTGCCCTTCGAGCAGGCCGACGTCTCCCTCGACGGGCACGCCATCGAGGCGCGGGTCTACGCCGAGGACCCCGCCCGCGGGTTCCTGCCGCAGGCCGGCCGGGTGGTGTCGCTGGCCGAGGCCTCGGGCGAGGGCGTGCGGGTGGACAGCTCGCTGGTCGAGGGCGGCGTCGTGGGCACCGACTACGACCCCATGCTGGCCAAGGTCATCGCCTGGGGCCCCACCCGGGAGACCGCACGCGGGCGGCTGGTCGCCGCGCTCGGCCGCACCGCCGTCCTCGGGGTCACGACCAACGTGCCGTTCCTGCGCGCGCTGCTCACCGACCCCGACGTCGTCGCCGGCGACCTGGACACCGGGCTGATCGAGCGGCGCGGGGAGCAGCTGACCCGCGCCGAGGACCCGCCGCCCGGGGTGTACGCCGCGGCGGCGCTGGCCCTGCTGCTCGACGACGAGCCGACCGGTCCCGTCGTCGACCCGTGGTCGGTGCCCGGCGGATGGCGGGTCGGCGAGCACGCCTGGACCACCCGCACGCTGGTGGTGCCCGGCGGCGAGCCGGTGCCGGTGCGCACCCGCGGCCGTGCGGCCGACGGCTCGGGCGGGATCCGGGGTCGGGGCGGGGCTGAGGTCCGGGTGGGTGAGGGTGCCCCGCAGCGGGCGCGCGCCTGGCGGGACGGCGACCGGCTCGCGGTGGCGCTGGACGACGTGACCACCTGGTACGCCGTGGCCCGCGACGGGTCGACGGTGCACCTGGGGATCGAGGGCTTCGCGGCGGCGTTCCGGCTGGTCGAGCGGGCGACGGGTGCGGGAGCGGCCGCGGCGGGTTCCGGGGTGGTCACCGCCCCGATGCCGGGGACGGTGACGCTCGTGCGTGCCGCGGTCGGCGACGAGGTGGTGGCGGGGACCCCGCTGCTGGTCGTCGAGGCGATGAAGATGGAGCACGTGCTGACCGCGCCGGTCGACGGCGTCGTCACCGAGCTCCCCGTGACCGCCGGCCACCAGGTCCGGCTGGACGAGCAGGTGGCCGTGGTGACCCCACAGGCGACCGAGGGGGACTGAACGATGGTGCTGGACTACCGGCTCGACACCGAGACCGAGGCGCTGCGGACCATGGTCCGGGAGTTCGCCAACGAGGTGGTGCGACCGCAGATCGGGGCGTTCTACGAGGCCGACGAGTTCCCCACCGCGATCGTGGCGCAGATGGGCGAGCTCGGGCTGTTCGGGCTGCCGTTCCCGGAGGAGCACGGCGGCTCCGGCGGTGACTACTTCACCCTCTGCGTGGCGCTGGAGGAGCTGGCCCGCGTCGACTCCTCGGTCGCGATCACCCTGGAGGCCGGGGTGTCGCTGGGCGCGATGCCGATCTTCCGGTTCGGCACCGAGGCACAGAAGAAGGAGTGGCTGCCCAAGCTCTGCGCCGGGCAGGCGCTGGGTGCCTTCGGGCTGACCGAGGCCGGCGGCGGCTCGGACGCCGGGTCCACCCGGACGACGGCGCGGCTGGAGGACGGGCACTGGGTCATCAACGGGTCCAAGGCCTTCATCACCAACTCCGGCACCGAGCTCACCGAGCTGGTCACCGTCACCGCGGTCACCGGCACCAGGCCCGACGGCGGCAAGGAGATCTCGGCCATCATCGTGCCGTCGGGGACCCCCGGGTTCACCGTCGGCCAGCGGTACTCCAAGGTCGGCTGGAACGCCTCGGACACCCGGGAGCTGAGCTTCACCGACGTCCGGGTGCCCGAGGAGAACCTGGTCGGGGAGCGGGGCCGCGGCTACGCGCAGTTCCTGTCCATCCTCGACGAGGGCCGCATCGCCATCGCCGCGCTCGCGGTCGGGCTGGCCCAGGGATGCGTGGACGAGAGCGTCAAGTACGCCGCCGAGCGGGAGGCCTTCGGGTCGCCGATCGGCCGCAACCAGGCCATCCAGTTCATGATCGCCGACATGGAGGTCCGGGCCTCCACGGCGCGGCTGGCCTACTACCGGGCGGCGGAGAAGATGCTGCGCGGCGAGCCGTTCAAGCGCGAGGCCGCGATCGCCAAGCTCTACAGCTCCGAGATGGCGATGGAGAACGCCCGGTACGCCACCCAGGTGCACGGCGGCTACGGGTTCATGAACGAGTTCCCGGTGGCCCGGTTCTACCGCGACGCCAAGATCCTGGAGATCGGCGAGGGCACCAGCGAGGTGCAGCGGATGCTCATCGCGCGGTCGCTGGGCGTGGGCGCCTGAGCCTCCTGAGGCTCCTGCCCAGCGTTGATCAGGGAGGTTGATCGAACTCCGTCCTCCTGCGCGGGATCTGGTGCAGGAGGACGGACTTCTGCGTAGGAGGGACGCGACTGCGCATGAGTGGCGGTACAGTTTCTGGTACCACTCGTCGATGGAGGTCCTGTGTCCGTCACCGCCAGCGAAGCACGGCAGCGTCTCTTCCCGCTGATCCAGGAGGTCAACGAGGACCAGACAGCCGTCGAGATCGTGTCCAAGAACGGCACGGCCTTCCTCGTGTCGGAGGACGAGTACCGCTCCTTGAAGGAGACGGTGTTCCTGCTGCAGTCACCGGCCAACGCGGCACATCTGCGCGAGAGCCTCGCCCAGGCGCGGTCCGGTGACGTGCAGGAGCGCGACCTGCTGTCGTGAGGGTGGTGTTCACCCCGAACGGCTGGGCCGACTACTCGTCTTGGTCGGGTGACCGGAAGACCCTGACCAGGCTGAACCGACTGATCACGGAGGCGGCCCGTGACCCGGCGACGGGCACGGGCAAGCCCGAGAGGCTGCGCGGCGACCTGTCGGGATGCTGGTCCCGCCGCATCGACCAGGAACACCGGCTGGTGTACCTCGTCGAGGGCGAGGACCTCGTGGTCCTGCAGGCCCGCCGCCACTACTGACCGCAGGAGGACCCGCCGCGGGGGCGCCTGCCCCGCGCCCCCGCGGCGGACCTGGCTCTAGGCGGTGACGTCGACGAGCACCTTGCCGACGGCGGCGTCCTGCACGGCCCGGTGCGCCGCGGCCGTCTCGGCCAGCGGGTAGGTGTGCAGCGGCAGCCCGGCGTCCTCGCCGACCCGGATGGCCCCGGCGGCCAGCGCGCTGGTGATGTCGGCGACCGCCTGCGCCTTGGCCTCGGCCGGGGCGGTGTAGACCAGCACGAACTGGAACCGGGTGTTGAGCGCCATGAACGCCCGGGTGGGCGCGCTGAACTCCGGTCCGCCGTCGTCGGCGTAGATCGCGATCGAGGCGTGCTGCGCGACCACCTTCGTGTCCACCTCGGCATTGGCCCGGATCGACACCTCGACCACCGCCTGCACGCCGTCCGGTGCGATCTCCCGGACCCGGGCGGCGACGTCCTCCCGCGTGTAGTCCACGACGTGCTGGGCGCCGGCGGCCCGGGCGAGGGCGGCCTTCTCGGGTGAGCTGACCGTGGTGACGACCACGGCGCCGGCCCAGCGGGCGAGCTGGATCGCGGCGTTGCCGACGGCGCCCGCGCCACCCTGCACCAGCACGGTGCGGCCGGTGAGCGACCCGGGCTCCAGGCGCCGGGGCAGGTGCTCGGCGACGGTGAGGCATCGGTGGGCGGTCATGAACGGGATGCCCAGCGCCGCACCGAGCTCGAACGGGTGGTCGCCGAGCGGCACGGCCTGCTCGGCCCGGACGACGGTGTGCTCGGCCGCGGTGCCGAGGCGTCGCTCCCACGCGGCCTCCCACACCCACACCCGCTCGCCGACCCGCGCCGGGTCCACGCCCTCGCCGACGGCGTCCACGGTGCCGGCGCCGTCCTGGTTCGGGGTCTGGGGGGCGTCACCGGGGTCGGCGGTGCTGCGGCGCTTCCAGTCGGTGGGGTTGACGCCGGAGACCGCGAGCGCGACGCGGACCTCGCCCGGGCCGGGCTCGGGGAGCGGCTGGTCGGTCAGCTGCAGGACCTCGGGACCGCCGGGCTCGGTGTAGGTGATCGCGCGCACGGGCTCTGCCTACCAAGCCGCACCCCCGACCGCATCCCCGGGCCGCCTGCGGGTGCCCTGGAGACGGGCGAGCTCCTCGGTGAGCGGGCCCAGCCCCAGCGGGCCGAGGTCCAGGACGGCGTGGTGCCAGGCCGTGAGGTCGAAGGCGTCGCCGTGCCGGGCCCGGGCCTCCTCCCGCGCAGCGAGGAAGACCCGCTCGCCGACCTTGTAGACCGGCGCCTGCCCGGGCCAGCCCAGGTAGCGGTGCAGCTCGTCGACCAGCATCTGGTCCTGCATCGACACGTGGTCGCGCAGGAAGCGCAGGGCGACGTCGTAGCTCCACCGGTCGGCGTCGACGCCGTGCCCGGCGGGGATGGGCAGGTCCAGGTGCACGCCGATGTCGAGCACGACGCGGGCGGCCCGCAGCTCCTGCGCGTCCAGCATGCCCAGCCGGTCACCCGGGTCGTCCAGGAACCCGAGCTCGCCCATCAGCCGCTCGGCGTACAGCGCCCAGCCCTCGGCGTGCGCGGAGCAGGCGAGCAGGAGCCGCTGCCACCGGTTGAGCGAGGCGGCGTTGTGCACGGTCTGCCCGATCTGCAGGTGGTGGCCGGGGACGCCCTCGTGGAAGACGGTGGTGGTCTCCCGCCAGGTGGTCATCTCGTCCACCCCGTCGGGCAACGACCACCACATGCGGCCGGGCCGGGTGAAGTCCTCGCTGGGGGCCGAGTAGTAGACGCCCGCGCCCGAGGTCGGGGTCAACCGGCCCTCGATCCGGCGCACCGGACCGGCGATCTGGAAGTGCACCCCGTCCAGCGCCGCGACGGCCCGGTCGGCGGTGTCCTGCAGCCACCGCTGCAGCGCCGCCCGACCGCGGACGAGACGGGCGGGGTCGGCGTCCAGGGCGGCCATCGCCCCCGCGACGCCCTGCCCGGGTGCGATGGTCTCGGCGACGGCGGCCTTCTCGGCGACGACCCGGGCGAGCTCGGACCAACCCCAGGCGTAGGTCTCCTCCAGGTCCAGCGCCGTGCCGGTGTGGAACCGGGACTCCATCGCGTAGCGCTCGCGGCCCACGGCGTCGGCCTCGGGGGCCCGGGGCAGCAGGGAACGCTCGACGTGGTCGGCGAAGCGCAGGAAGGCATCGTGCGCGCCGTCGGCGGCGGGTCGCAGCCGGTCGGCCAGCTCCGCGGGACCGTCGGCCGCGAAGGCGCTGAAGAAGCCGGGCACGTGGGGCGTGCCGGCCCACCGGCGGGCCTGCGCCGCGGCCAGCCGGACCTGCCGGACGGCGGCCACCCGGCCGGCGTCGGCCGCGGCGTCGAGCCCCTCGAGGTAGCGGTCGACCGCTGCCGGCAGGGCCTCCAGGCGGGCGGCGACCGTCGTCCAGTCCTCGACGGTGTCGACCGGCATCGAGTCGAACGTCTCCCGGAACCCCTGCAGCGGGCACTCGATGGAGTTGAGGTCCGCGTCGGCCCAGCCCGAGTCGTACCGGGCGAGCTCGGCGGACAGGCGCTCCACCATCGCCGCCCGCGCCACTTCCTCGCGGTGCCCCTCCACCGGGCACGCCTGCGCGGCGGCCACGGTCGTGCGGAGCAGGTCGGCCACGGCCGCGTGCCCGGCGGCGGAGTGGTCGGGCCAGCGGTGGTCGTGGCCGCGCACGCCGATGTACGTGGCCACCGTCGGCACGGCGGCCGCGTACTCGTCGACGAACCGGTCGGCCAGCTGTTCCAGGGCGGTGGTCACCGGCCCACCGTAGGGCGGGCCGGTGACCGGTGTCCGGCCCTGCGTCAGACGGTGAAGCCGCGCTGCCGGCGGACCAGCTTCTTGAGCATGAACAGCGTCTGCAGCACGGTCAGCAGGTACAGGACCGGCCACCCGATGGACAGGATGGCGGACTGGATCTGGGTGCTCTGCTGCGTCCAGGCGAAGATCAGGACGGCGAAGGTCGCGGCGGCGCACACCAGCGGCATCACGTACTGGGACCCGCGGCCCCGCTCGGCGGCCGCCTGCGCCGCCCAGTTGTCCTTGTCCGACCGCGCGAAGAACTGCGTCCACGCGCTGAGGAAGTGGCCCATCCGGATCCACATGTACAGCTCCGCCGGGACGACCAGCAACGCGTAGAAGATGTCGGACGCGCTCTTGTCGTGCATGGACGCCACGATGCGCAGGTTCAGCAGCGTCGCGACCGCCGGCGGGATGAGCCAGACCGGGTTGAACACGAACGCGTCGATGGACAGCGCCGCGGCCAGCAGCAGCAGGAACGCCATCCGGCTGACGATGTTGAAGACCATCGAGACGTTCTCGTACCAGCGCAGCCGCAGGTTCGGGTGCAGCGGCTGGCCCTTGGTGTCCCCGCGCTGACCGGGCCACAGCAGGTCGATGCCGCCGAAGTTCCACTTCACCTGCTGGCCGTGCAGCGCCCGCAGGGTCGTCATCGGACCGACGTTGGCGCGGGCGCGGGCGCTGATCTTGGTGCTGTACCCGGCGTCCTTGATCTGCAGGGAGAGCTTGGAGTCCTCGACCTCCGAGTCGCGCACCCACGGTGCCGCCTGGTGGTTGAGGTACATGACCTGCTCGAGCGCGCGGACGCTGAACAACGAGCACTGGCCACCGAGCACGGCCATGTTCCGGCCGCGGACCAGGTTGTCCATGTTGAACCCGGCGAACTGGGCGCGCTGACCGGCGACCAGGAACTTGGCCATCGCGCCCTTGAGCCCGGACTTCTCGAACGAGTAGATGGCCGACAGCCCACCGATGCGCGGATCGGTGACCATCTCCTTCTCCAACCACTCCAGGCAGAAGCGGTCCAGCGTGGTGTCGCCGTCGACGCCGAGGATGTAGTCGTGGCCGCGGCTGACGTAGTAGCCGTAGTTCAGCGCCCCGACCTTGCGGTCGGGGTTCACCCCGATGTCGTGCACGTGCACGACCGTCGTGTACGTCTCGCCCTTGACGACCCGCTCGTGCTGGCCGACGAAGCGACCGGCGACCTCCGCGGTGTCGTCGTCGGTGTTGTTGATGACCACGTGGACGGAGTCCGGCGGCCGGGTCTGGCCGAGGATCGAGGTGAGGACGGCGCCGATGGTCGCCTCCTCGTTGTAGGCCGGGATGACGCAGGCGATGGTCGCGTGGCGACGGCTGCCCGAGTGGCTCCAGGCCGAGAACTGCTCGGGGACCAGCGTGCTGACGTCGGGGACGTCGCCCCCGCTGCGGGCGAGCAGGGTCACCCGGTCGGTGGACCGGCGCATCCCCTGGACGGCGATCTCGGTCATTCGTTCTCCTCGGAAGTGGGGGCGACCAGGGGCAGGACGAGGCTGTCCAGCACGGTCTGGCGGAAGTAGCGCTGGGAGCCGGGCTCGGTCTCCACGAGCAGGTCGAACTGCACGTCGACGGTGACGGTGGAGGTGCCGGCGGGGGAGGCGGGCAGGGACAGCGCCGTCCCGTAGGTGAAGGGGGGCTGGATGGCGAACTCGCCGCTGTCGTCGCTCAGCGAGGTGCGGGTCGTGCCGTCGTCGAGGACGGCCGAGAACCGGGTGACCAGCACCTCGGTCTCCCCGTCGGTGTCACCGCCCTCGAGGTGCGCGGACAGCTGGATCGTCTTCTCGTCCGCCGGTGTCCACGTGGTCGCCTGCTCGGCGGTCCACCAGTCGACGACGAGCTGGAGGTTGCCGGCGGCGAGCACGTGGGTCACGGAGCCGGCGTCCAGGTCACCGGCGGGCCGCGCGGGCGTGGTCGGCGTGACGGGGGCGGCCGCCTCGCGGACGGCGGCCGCCGACGACGGCTCCTCCGGTCCGGCCGACGTGGCGGGGGAGGTGGCGGGGGACGTGGCCACCGACGGGCTCATGCTGACGTCGGGCAGCTGGCAGGCGGACAGGACGCCGGCACTGGCCAGCATCGCGGCGACGAGGACGCCGCGGCGCAACGTCCTGGGCGTTCGGGCAGGGGGGCTCACCGGGGTCTCCTCCGGGTGTCACGGGCGGGGCCGAGCGGCCGCGCGGTGCGCGGCGCACCCGGATCGCCGTCGGCCCGGGCTCGTGCCGCTGACCCTGTGGCAGGCCGCCACCACCGGTCAACGGACCTGCGACCCCGCTGAACCCGTTGGGGTGGTTTCGGGACGTCTTCCACCCGATGGGGGGCCACCCGTTCGACGGCGCCTGTCACCCACCCGGGACGACGGAGGGCCCGCGGTCGACGACCGCGGGCCCTCTGCTCGGTGAGCTGGGGGTCAGACCGTGAAGCCGCGCTGGCGGCGGACCAGCTTCTTGATCATGAACAGCGTCTGCAGCACGGTGATCAGGTACAGCACCGGCCAGCCGATGGACAGGATGGCCGACTGCACGCCCACGCCCTGCTGGCTCCACGCGAAGATCAGCACCACGAAGGTGGCGGCGGCGCAGATCAGCGGCATGACGTACTGCGAGCCCCGGCCGCGCTCGGCAGCGGCCTGCGCGGCCCAGTTGTCCTTGTCCGAGCGGGCGAAGAACTGCACCCACGCCGTGACGAAGTGGCCCATCCGGATCCACATGTACAGCTCGGCGGGGGCCACGAGCAGCGCGTAGAAGAAGTCCGAGGCGCTCTTGTCGTGCATCGAGGTGGCGATCCGCAGGTTCAGCAGCGTCGCGACCGCGGGCGGGATGAGCCAGACCGGGTTGAACACGAACGCGTCGATGGACAGCGCCGCGGCCAGCAGCAGCAGGAACGCCATGCGGGTGGTGATGTTGAAGACCATCGAGATGTTCTCGTACCAGCGCAGCCGCAGGTTGGGGTGCATGGGCTGGCCCTTGGTGTCCCCGCGCTGGCCGGGCCACAGCAGGTCGATGCCGCCGAAGTTCCACTTCACCTGCTGGCCGTGGAGCGCCCGGAGGGTGGTCATCGGGCCCACGAAGGCCCGCGCCCGAGCACTGATCTTGGTGCTGTAGCCGGCGTCCTTGATCTGCAGGGAGAGCTTGGAGTCCTCGACCTCGGAGTCGCGTACCCAGGGCGCGGACTGGTGGTTGAGGTACATGACCCGCTCCAGCGCGCGGACGCTGAACAGCGAGCACTGGCCGCCGAGGACGGCCATGTTCCGGCCGCGGACCAGGTTGTCCATGTTGAACCCGGCGAACTGGGCCCGCTGCCCGGCGACCAGGAACTTCGCCATCGGCCCGGACACCGCGCCCTTGTCGAAGGTGTAGATCGCCGAGAGCCCACCGATGCGCTGGTCGGTGACCATCTCCTTCTCCAGCCACTCCACGCACCGCCGCTCCAGCGTGGTGTCGCCGTCCACGCCGAGGATGTAGTCGTAGCCGCGGCTGACGTAGTAGCCGAAGTTCAGCGCGCCGACCTTCTTGTCGGGGTTCTCGCCGATGTCGTGCACGTAGACGTGGGTCGTGTAGGTCTCGCCCTTGACCACCCGCTGGTGCTCGCCGACGAAGGCCTCGACCACCTCGGGCGTGTCGTCGTCGGTGTTGTTGATGACGACGTGGACGGCGTCCGGCGGCCGGGTCTGGGTCAGGATCGAGGTGAGGACGGCACCGATCGTCGACTCCTCGTTGTAGGCCGGGATGACGCAGCTGATCGTGGCGTGCCGGCGCTGGTCGTCGGAGTGCCGGCCGCCGAACTCGGCCGGCACCAGCAGGCTGATGTCGGGGACGGCGTCGCCGCTGCGGGCGAGCAGGTTGACCCGGTCGGTCGACCGGCGCATGTGGTTGACGACGAGCTCGGTCATCGGTCGGTCTCCTGGGTCAGCAGCGGCAGGTCGAGGGTGTCGATCACGGTCTGCCGGTAGTAGCGGTCGGTGCCACGACCGGTCTCCACCAGCAGGTCGAACTGGACGGTGACGGTCACCGAGGCGGCCGCCGGGTCGGTCGGGGGCAGCTCGAGGGCGGTGCCGTAGGTGAAGGGCGGCTGCAGGGCGAACTCGCCCCGGTCGTCGACGACGGTGCTGCGGGCGGTGCCGTCGTCGAGGACGGCGGAGAACCGGGTGACCAGCACCTCGATGCTGCTGGCGGTGGACTCCTCGCCCTCCAGGTGCGCCGAGAGCTGGATCGACTTGGTGTCCGCCGGGGTCCACGCGACGGCCTGCTGGGTCGTCCAGTAGTCGATGACGAGCTCGCGGTCCCCGGCCGGCTGCACGTGGGTGACCGAGCCGGCGTCGAGGTCGCCGGACGGCCGGTCGGCGGCCGCGGCGACCGGTTCGGCCGTCGGGGTGGCCGCCGCCGACGACGACGGGGAGGCAGTGGCCTCCGGTGATGAACCGGGGACGCCGGGGCTCATGCTCACGTCGGGCAGCCAGCAACCGCTGAGCACGCCGAGGGCGAGGGGCAGGGCCAGGAGCCCGGTCAGGGCTCGGCTGCCGCGGGGACGGGATCGGCGGGACGCTCTCCGCACGCGTGCTTCTCCTTCAGCCGCGGTGGGTCGCCGCGGTCACGGCGGGGGACGCACCTGTCCTGTCGAACGTCCCCCGGGACAAGCGGGGGCGGCGCCGCCCCCGTCGACAAGTCGACACGACGATGTGACCCTGCGTCAGGGCTGTCAACGGGTCCCGGCGCGCCTCGATTCAGCGGTGGCGCAGCGCAGTCATCCCGTGCTGCAGGGTGCAACCCGTACCGGCAGGCAGCCGTCTCAGTGACGCTGCGTAGTCGTGCGGCGGCGGTCAGGCGGGGGTGATCTGCAGGGTGAGCGCGCGGCGGCCGGCGTCGGAGCGGGCGGTGGCCAGCCGCTCGGCGCTCGGCGTCCCGTAGTCCGTGGTGCGCTGGCGGGCGGGGCGGCCGATGGCGGCGGCCATCGCCTCGAGCTCGGCGATGGTCTTCAGCGAGCCGTTCTCGCTGCCGGCCATCCGGCTGATGGTCTCCTCCATCAGCGTGCCGCCGAGGTCGTCCGCGCCGCCGGTGAGCACGACCTGGGTGCCGGCGTCGCCGAGCTTGACCCAGGAGGTCTGGATGTGCGGGATGCGGCCGTGCAGCAGAAGGCGGGCGACGGCGTGCACGGCCCGGTTCTCCCGCATCGTCGGGCCGGGGCGGGCGACGCCGGCGAGGTAGACCGGGGAGTTGTGGTGCACGAAGGGCAGCAGCACGAACTCGGCGAACCCGCCGGTGCGGTCCTGCAGCGCGGCCAGGGTGCGCAGGTGGGCGACCCAGTGGTGGGGGGCGTCGACGTGGCCGTACATCATCGTCGAGGTCGAGGGGATGCCGACCTCGTGCGCGGTCTGCACGATCTCCAGCCAGGTCGCGGTCGGCAGCTTGCCCTTGGTCAGCACCCAGCGGACGTCGTCGTCGAGGATCTCCGCCGCGGTGCCCGGGATGGAGTCCAGCCCGGCCTCCTTGGCGGCGAGGAGGAACTCGCGGAAGGACAGCCCGGTGCGGGCGGCGCCGTTGACGATCTCCATGGGTGAGTAGGCGTGCAGGTGGATGCCGGGCTGCCGCCGCTTGACCTCCCGGGCGAGGTCGAGGTAGGCGGTGCCGGGCAGGTCGGGGTGGATGCCGCCCTGCATGCAGATCTCGGTGGCGCCGCCGGCCCAGGCCTCGTCGACCCGGTCGCCGACCTGCTCCAGGGAGAGGGTGTAGGCGTCGGCGTCGGTGCGCCGCTGGGCGAAGGCGCAGAACCGGCAGCCGGTGTAGCAGACGTTGGTGAAGTTGATGTTCCGGTTCACCACGTAGGTGACGTCCTCGCCCACGGTGTCCCGGCGGACGGCGTCGGCCAGCGCGGCCAGCGCGTCCAGGTCGGGGCCGTCGGCGCCCAGCAGCGCCAGGTACTGCGCGTCGGTCAGCCCGGCGGGGTCGGCCTCGGCGCGGGCGAGGGCGGCGTGCACCTCGGGGTCGCCCGCCGGCAGGGCGGTGGAGGCCCCGGACCGCGCGGCCACCGTGCGGTCGCGCAGCTCGGACCAGTCGCCGTAGACGGCGTCGAAGTCGCCGCGCCGGTCGGTCGTGCGGCCCTCGGTGTCGATGGCGGTGTGCAGGTCGACCCGGCCGCTGGCGGTCCAGGCGTCGTCGGGCTCCTGCCAGGGCAGCCCGACCGGGACCCGGCCCTCGACCGCCAGGCCGTCGGGCCCGGCGAGCGCCGTGACGTGCGGTCGCACCCGGGGGTCCAGCCACGGCTCGGGTGCGGTGACGTAGCCGGGCTGGGCGGCCAGCCGCTCGCGCAGGGTGAACCCGGCCTCGGCCGTCAGCGCGGTGAGGGTGTCGATGTGCGGCCACGGCCGCTCGGGGTTGACGTGGTCGGGCGTCAGCGGGGAGACCCCGCCCCAGTCGTCGACACCGGCGCGCAGCAGCAGGCCGAGCTCGGCGCGGTCGGTGAGGTTGGGGGGCGCCTGCACCCGGTGCCGGGGGCCCAGCAGCAGGCGGGTGACGGCGACCGCGGCCAGGAACTCCTGCAGCGCGAGGTCGTCGGCGGCGGCCATCGCCGTCCGCCGCTTGGCCCGGAAGTTCTGCACGATCACCTCCTGCACGTGCCCGTGCCGCTGCGCGGCCTCCCGGATGCGCAGCACGGCGTCCACCCGCTCCGCGGGGGTCTCGCCGATGCCCAGCAGCACGCCGGTGGTGAACGGGACGGCGGAGCGGCCGGCGTCCTCGATGACGCGCAGCCGCACGGCGGGGTCCTTGTCGGGGGAGCCGAAGTGCGGGCCGCCGGGCTCGCTGAACAGCCGGGTGGCACTGGTCTCCAGCATCATGCCCATCGACGCCGACACCGGCTTGAGCCGCTGGATCTCCTCCCACGACAGCACCCCGGGGTTGAGGTGCGGCAGCAGCCCGGTCTCCTCCAGCACCCGGATCGCCATAGCCCGCAGGTAGCCCAGCGTCGACTCGTAGCCGTGCGCCTCCAGCCACTGCGCCGCGACCGGCCAGCGGTCCTCGGGCCGGTCGCCCAGGGTGAACAGCGCCTCCTTGCACCCCAGCGCTGCGCCCTCGCGGGCGATCTGCAGCACCTCGTCGGGGGACAGGAACGGGGCCTTGCCGTCGGCGCGCAGCTGCCCCGGGGTGGTCACGAACGTGCAGTAGTGGCAGCGGTCGCGGCACAGGTGGGTCAGCGGGACGAACACCTTGCGGCTGTAGGTGACCGTGCCCGGGCGGCCGGCCGAGGCCAGCCCCGCATCGCGGACCCGGCCGGCCGCGGTGAGCAGCCGGTCCAGCGGCTCGCCCTCGCCGAGGCCACGGGCGGACAGCAGCACCTCGGCCTCGGTCGCGTCGAGGGTGGCGCCCCGCTCGGCGCGGACCAGGGCCCGGCGGACGGCGGACTCGGAGAACGGTGCGTCGGTCATCGCCCTCCAGTGAACTCCTCAGGTACGACGGAACGCGCGGCCGGTGCCGTCGGTCCAGCGCCCGCGCAGCCGCAGCAGGGGTTCGCGGGTCTCCTCCAGCACCGGGACGTCGACCACCTCCAGCAGCACCACGGTGTGGTCACCGGCCTCCACCAGCCGGTCGACCCGGCAGTCCAGCGCCGCCACCGCGCGCTCCAGCACGATGCCGCCGCTGTGCTCGGCCCGCCGCCAGGGCACGGTCTCCAGCAGGTGCCGGGCGCCGGGCCGGCCGGCCGAGGCGAACCGGCTGGCCACCATCTCGTGCTCGGCGGCCAGGAAGGTCAGCGCACCCGAGCCCACGGTCCCCAGCACCTCCAGCGGGTAACCGCGGGTGGTCAGGGACAGCCCGACCAGCGGCGGATCCGTCGACACGCTCATCACGGAGGTGACCGTCGTCCCCACGTCGTCGATGTCGTCGCGCACGCACAGCAGCGCGACCCCGGCCGCGTACTGGCGCAGGGCGGCGCTGAACTCGACCGGCATGCGACCAGTCCAGCACACCGCCAGGATGGGCCGGTGAGCGCAGAGCAGACCTTCGACGTGGTCGTGATCGGGGCCGGCTCGACCGGCGAGAACGTGGCCGACACCGTGGTGCGGGGCGGGCTGAGCGCCGCGCTGGTGGAGAGCGAGCTGGTCGGCGGCGAGTGCTCCTACTGGGCGTGCATGCCCAGCAAGGCGCTGCTGCGGGGCACCGAGGTGCTCGAGGAGGCCCGTGCGGTCCCCGGCGCCGCCGCGGCGGTCACCGGCGAGCAGGACGTCGCCGCCACCCTCGAGCGGCGCAACTCCTTCACCAGCAACTGGGACGACTCCGGCCAGGCGCAGTGGGTCGACGGGGCCGGCATCACCCTGGTCCGCGGGGTCGGCCGGCTCGACGGCGAGAAGCGGGTGGTCGTCACCTCCTCCGACGGCACGCAGACCGTGCTGCTGGCGAACCACGCCGTGGCGGTGTGCACCGGCTCGGCCGCCGCCGTCCCGCCGGTGGAGGGCATCGAGGACGTCGACGTGTGGACCGCCCGCGAGGCCACGAGTGCGCAGGAGGCCCCCGGCCGGCTGGTGATCCTGGGCGGCGGCGTGGTCGGCACGGAGATGGCCACCGCGTGGTCGGCGCTGGGCTCGCAGGTCACGCTGCTGCAGCGCGGTGACCGGCTGCTGGCCGGGCAGGAGCCCGAGGCCGGCGACGCGGTCGCGGAGTCGCTGCGCGGGCGCGGTGTCGACGTCCGGCTGGGCACCTCGGTGTCGGCCGTGCGGAAGGACGGCGAGGACGTCGTCGTGGTCACCGGCGCCGGCGAGGTCCGCGGCGACCGGTTCCTCGTCGCCGCGGGCCGGAAGGCGCGCACCGAGGGCCTCGGGCTGGAGACCGTCGGGCTGACCCCGGGGGAGTACCTCGACGTCGACGACTCGTTGCGGGTCCGCGGCCTGGACTGGCTGTACGCGATGGGCGACGCCAACGGCCGGGCGCTGCTCACGCACATGGGCAAGTACCAGGCCCGGCAGGGCGGTGCGGCGATCGTCGCCCGGGCGCAGGGCCACCAGGTGTCGCTAGCCGACTGGTCGCAGTTCGTGGCCACCGCCGACACCGCGGCCGTCCCGCAGGTCACCTTCTCCGTCCCGCAGGTCGCCTCGGTGGGCATCACCGCCGAGCAGGCGGCCGACCGCGGGCTGCCGCACACCGTCGTCCGGTACGAGCTGGGGGACGTGGCCGGGTCGGCGCTGTTCGCCGACGGGTACGCCGGGAAGGCCGTCGCCGTCGTCGACACCGAGCGGGAGGTGCTGCTCGGCGTCACCTTCGTCGGGCCGGGCGTCTCGGAGATGCTGCAGGCGGCGACCATCGCGGTCGTCGGGGAGGTGCCGATCAGCCGGCTCTGGCACGCCGTGCCGGCCTACCCGACGATGAACGAGGTGTGGCTGCGCCTGCTGGAGACCTACCGCGGCTAGGGCAGCGGGAAGGGCTCGTCGGAGGGGGCCGGGAGGTCGCCGTCGACGGTGGCGGTGACCGACATCCGGCCCAGCGTGGCCCGGCCGCCGAACAGCGACAGGAAGGCGGTGTCGGCGGCGTCCCGGCCGTGGCAGATGCGCACCAGCGAGGACGTCGGCGCCAGCCGGGTGGGGTCCACCGTCTTCCACACCCCGTCGACGTCGGCCTCCACGACGGCGTGGAAGTCCATCGGCGACAGGCCGGGGGCGTAGACCGCCACCAGCCGCGCCGGCACCTCCAGGGCGCGCAGCAGCATCACCGTCAGGTGCGTGTAGTCCCGGCACACGCCGGAGCCGGCCAGCAGGGTGTCGATGGCGGTGTCGACCGGGCGGCTGGCCCCGGAGACGTAGACGAGCCGGTCGGTGACCCACGAGGCGACGGTGCGCACCAGCGCGGCGCGGTCGGTGTCCTGGTCGAACTCCCGGGCGGCGTAGCCCTCCACCTGGTCCGAGGGGCAGTACCGCGAGGGCCGCACGTACTCGGCCCGGTCGGCCGCGGTGACCTCGAGCGGGTCGCCGCCGGACTCCACCGTCGCGGTGTAGGCGATGGAGGTCTCGCCGGCGGCCAGCTGCAGCTCGTGCACCCGGGCGCCGTGCACCTGGGTCTCCTCGGCGCTGCGCGGCCGGCCCGCCGACACGATGGTCAGCTCCTCGGTGGTCGGGGAGGCGACGGCGACCTGCAGCAGCGCCCGGGTCGGGACCGGGGTGGACACGGTCAGGGTGCAGGCGACGTCGGTGCGCATGGGTGTCGATCATCCCCGGTGGCGCCCAGGAGAGGATGCACCGGTGGCGTGGCACCGGTACGTGGCGGTCGGGGACTCCTTCACCGAGGGCGTCGGCGACCCCGGCCCGGACGGCGGGTTGGTCGGCTGGGCCGACCGGCTGGCCGTGCTGCTGGCCGACGCGCCGGGCGGGGTGGAGTACGCCAACCTGGCGATCCGCGGTCGGCTGCTGCGCCAGGTCGTCGACGAGCAGCTGCCCGCCGCCCTGGAGCTGCGCCCGGACCTGGTGAGCATCGTCGCCGGTGGCAACGACCTGCTGCGGCCCGGGGCCGACCCCGATGCGCTGGCCGCGGTGATGGAGGACGCCGTGGCGGCGCTGCGCGCCGGCGGGGCCGACGTCCTGCTGGCCACCGGGGTCGACCCCCGCGCGACGCCGCTGATCGCCCGCACCCGCGGCCGGTCGGCGGTCTACAACGCCCACCTGTGGTCGATCGCGGCCCGGCACGGTGCCCACGTGCTGGACCAGTGGGGTGCGGCCTGGGTGCAGGACGCCCGGGTGTGGGACGTCGACCGGCTGCACCTGGCGCCCGAGGGCCACCGGCGGACGGCGCTCGCCGCCGCGGCCGCCCTGGGCCTGGACGTCGACCCGGCGTGGGCGGTGCCCCTGGACCCGGCCCCGCCGGTGCCCCGCCGCGAGCGGGTCGCCACCGAGGCGGCGTGGCTGCGGTCCTTCGTGGTCCCCTGGGTGGGCCGCCGGCTGCGCGGCCGGTCCTCCGGGGACGGCCGGACGGCGAAGCGTCCGGTGCCCACCCCCGTCGGACCGGCTCAGACGGAGGCGGCCTCCGGGCTGGCCGGCAGCGGGGCCGGCCTGCCGAACGCGTAGCCCTGGGCCATCGTGCAGCCGTGGTCGCGCAGCCACGTGGCCTGGTCCTCGTCCTCGATGCCCTCGGCGATGACCTCCAGCCCCATGCCCTGGCCCAGCTGCAGCAGACCCTGCACCAGCGCGGCGGTCGAGGGCTCGGTGACCACGTCGGCGACGAACGAGCGGTCGATCTTGACCGTGTGGATGGGCAACCGGTGCAACGCGGTGATCGCGGAGTAGCCGGTGCCGAAGTCGTCCAGCGCGAGGGTCACCCCGCTGGCGGTCACCTCCGACACCGACCGCAGGGTCGCCTCGGCGGCGAACAGCGCGGTGGACTCGGTGATCTCCAGCTCCAGCCGGCCGGACTCCAGCCCGGACTCCTCCAGCGCCGCGGCCACCAGGTCGGAGAACCCGGGCTCGGCCAGGTGCCGGGCGGAGATGTTGACGTGCACCCGCAGGTCGGGGTCCCACCCGGCCGCGTCGGTGCAGGCCTGGCGCAGCACCCAGGCGCCGAGCTTGGAGGTCAGCCGGTTGTTCTCCGCGGCCTCCAGGAACGCCCCCGGCGGCAGCAGGCCGCGGGTGGGGTGCTGCCAGCGGATGAGCGCCTCGTAGCCCAGCAGCGTCTCGTCCGACAGCGCGACGATGGGTTGGTAGAACAGCCGCAGCTCGCCGGCGTCCACCGCGTGCCGCAGGTCGCTCTCCAGCTGCAGCTGGTCGACGTCGCCGTCGGCGAGGGCCTCGTCGTGCACCTCGACCCGGCCGCGACCGCCTCCGGCCTTGGCCCGGGTCAGTGCGCCGTGCGCCTGCTTGAGCAGCGCGTCGGGGGCGGCGTCCAGACCCAGGGTCAGGCCCATGCTGGCCGAGAGCACGATCTCGCGGTCGTTGACGTGGAAGGGGTCGTCGAGCACCCGCATCAGCCGCTCGGCCAGCGTGCGCAGGCCCTCGATGTCGTCGACCTCCTCGGCGAGCACGAGGAACTCGTCGGCGCCGAGCCGGACGGCGGTGTCCTCGACCCTGGTGGACCAGCGCAGCCGGTCGGCGACCTGGCACAGCAGCTGGTCGCCGGCCTCGTGGCCGAGGGAGTCGTTGACCGCCTTGAACCGGTCCAGGTCGAGGTAGACCAGGCCGACCGGGCCCCCGCGGCGGCGGGAGAGGTTGAGCGCGTGCTGGAGCCGGTCGGTGAGCGAGCGGCGGTTGGGCAGCCCGGTCAGCGGGTCGGTGAGCGCCCGGCGGACCAGGTCCTCCTCGGCGCGGCGGCGGTCGGTGACGTCGACCAGGCTCAGCACGACGAAGTGCGGGTCGCCGTTGGTGCGGTGCACCAGCTCGCGGGCCTGCTGCACCCAGACGGTGCTGCCGTCGGCGCGCTGCAGGCGGCGCTCGCCGAGCACCTCCAGGTGCGGGTCCAGCGGGGTCGCACCGGGGACGGCGACGGCGGGCTCGTCCTCGAGCGGGATGTCGTCGGGATGGGCCAGCAGGTCCAGGTGCCGGCCGATGAGCTCCTCGGCCGTGCGGCCGGTGAGCGCGCACAGGGCGGGGTTGACGACCAGGATCCGGCCCTCGACGTCGACGACGGCCTTGCCGATCGGGGCGGAGAGGAACAGCGCGCGGAACAGCTGCCCGCGGTCGGCCAGCAGGGTGTCGACCGCCCGGGGCCCGGTGGGGGAGCCCGGGGAACCGGGCGCGGCGGAGAGGCTCACCGGCACACTGTGGCGCATCGGCCACGTTCTGTGGTGCAGGTTCCCCGGGTGCGTCGCGACCGAGCCGTGCGGTTCCGTCACTGTCTGTGCCGTGAGTGGCCCTCTGTGGCAGATGTGGTGGTGGGGGTCGGGTCAGAGTGTGGCCGGGCTCGCACCCCCGGTCCGGAATCGTCCCGGCGCCGGAGCCGCTGCCCCGGGCATGGACCTGTTCTCCCCCGTGCAGCTCGGCGACCTCGAGCTCGCCAACCGCGTCGTGATGGCCCCGCTGACCCGCATGCGCTCCGGTGCCGCCGGGGTGCCCGGTGACCTCGTCGTCGAGCACTACGCGCAGCGCGCCGGCCTCGGCCTGATCATCACCGAGGGCACCTACCCCAGCCACGAGTCCCGGTCCTACCCGGGCCAGCCGGGCATCGTCACCGACGACCAGGCCGCCGGCTGGTCCCGGGTCGCCGAGGCCGTGCACGCCCGCGGCGGCAAGGTGTTCATGCAGGTGATGCACGGTGGGCGGGTCTCGCACACCGCCATCACCGGCACCGAGCGGATCGTGGCGCCCTCGGCCATCGCCGTCCCGGGCGAGGCGCACACCCCCGAGGGCAAGCAGCCCTACCCGGTGCCGCACGCGCTGACCACGGAGGAGGCCGTCGCGGTCAAGGCGGAGTTCGTCGCCGCGGCCCGCCGCGCCGTCGACGCCGGTCTGGACGGCGTCGAGCTGCACGCCGCCAACGGCTACCTGCTGCACGAGTTCCTCGGTGTCGACTCCAACACCCGCACCGACGTCTACGGCGGCAGCCCGCAGGCCCGGGCGCGCTTCGTCGTCGAGGTCGCCACCGAGGTCGCGGCGGAGATCGGCGCGGCCCGCACCGGCATCCGGATCTCGCCGCAGCACGGGGTGCAGGGCATCCAGGAGCCCGACGCCTCCGACGTCGAGGCCACCTACGGTGCACTGGTCGACGCGATCGCACCGCTGGGCCTGGCCTACCTCTCGGTGCTGCACCGCGAGCCCGCGGGTGCGCTGGTGCAGGACCTGCGGCGCCGCTTCGGCGGGACCTTCATGGTCAACACCGGGTTCGCCACCCCGACCGAGCGCGAGGAGGCCGTCTCCTACGTCGCCGACGACCTCGCCGACGTCGTGGCCGTGGGCCGGGCGGTCATCGCCAACCCCGACCTGGTCGAGCGCTGGGTGGGCGGCTACCCGGAGAACGCCCCGGACGCCTCGACCTTCTACGGCGCCGGGCCGAAGGGGTACACCGACTACCCGACCCTCGCCGGGGCCTGACGCCCATCTGGTTGAACGTTGGAATACCCTGTCCGCCCCAGGCGCTGCACGGGGCGGACAGGGAGGACCCCATGGACAAGAAGATCGGTTTCCTGAGCTTCGGGAACTGGAACCCCGGGCACGGGTCGCGGGTGCGCACCGGCCGCGAGGCGCTGGTGCAGAGCGTCGAGCTCGCGGTCGCCGCGGAGGAGCTCGGGCTGGACGGCGCGTTCTTCCGCGTGCACCACTTCGCCCGCCAGCTGGCTGCGCCGTTCCCGCTCTTGGCCGCCGTCGCCGCCCGCACCTCGCACATCGAGATCGGCACCGGCGTCATCGACATGCGGTACGAGAACCCGCTGTACATGGCGGAGGAGGCGGCCATCACCGACCTGCTCGCCGACGGGCGGCTGCAGCTGGGCATCAGCCGGGGGTCACCGGAGACCGCGCTGCGCGGCGCGACCGCGTTCGGTTACCGCTTCGACGACGACGGCGGTGCGACGGCGCGTCAGCACACCGAGCTGTTCCGTGCCGCGATCGCCGGCGCGGGGGTGGTCGACGCCGACCCGCGGATGACCGGGGGCGTCACCGGCCGGCTGGGGATCCAGCCACGGTCCGAGGGCCTGCCCGAGCGCATCTGGTGGGGGTCGGGGACCCGCGAGACCGCGGTGTGGACCGGTCAGCAGGGCATGAACCTGATGAGCTCGACGCTGCTCACCGAGGACACCGGCATCCCCTTCGACGAGCTGCAGGCCGAGCAGATCGCCCGCTTCCGGTCCGCGTTCGCCGACGCCGGGTGGGACCGCGAGCCCCGCGTCTCGGTCAGCCGCAGCGTGATGCCGGTGACCACCGACGAGGACCGGGTGTACTTCGGCGACCGGTCCGGTGAGGACCAGGTCGGCATCCTGGACGGCATGCGGTCACGCTTCGGCAAGACCTACGCCGGCCCGCCGGACCAGCTGGCCGAGGAACTGGCGAAGGACGCCGCCGTGCGCGAGGCCGACACGCTGCTGCTGACCGTCCCCAACATGCTCGGCGTCGACTACAACGCCCGGCTGCTGGAGACCGTCGTCCGCGAGGTCGCCCCCGCGATCGGCTGGTCGCCCGCGCGCTGAGCGCGCCCGGTGCGGGGACCCCGGTCCGGGGTCCCCGCACCCGCGGCTCAGGGCTGCTCGCGCAGGCCGAACTGCAGACGGCCCTCGGCGTCGGCGGCGGCGTCGAGGGTCTTGCCGGCCAGCGCGGCCGAGGCCGGTCCGTCCAGGAAGACGCGCGCGCCGCGGCCGTCGGTGCCGGGGGCCTCCACGACGTCGTCGGCGGGCTCGGGCGCGGCGGCCAGGGTGAGCTCCAGCTCTGGACCGGGCTGGGCGGAGTCGCTGATGCGCAGCCCCGCGTCGGCGGGGGCCTGCGCACCCTCCACCAGGGTGGCGATCGCGGTGGCGGCGTTCTCGGTCAGGGTGAGCACGGGTCGCTGTCCTCTCGACGTCCTGCTGGTGCGTACGGGAGCCATCGACCGTGCCAGCCGCCGGCCGCCGCGTCGAACCGGCACGGCTGACCCCGGACACCTCCGGTGCTGGTCAGGTGGCCGACACGCCTGCACCGCGCGGGCTGCGACCGGGCGTGTCCGGCGGGACGGGTGCGCCCGGCAGGAATCGAACCTGCGACCAAGGGATTAGAAGGCCCCTGCTCTATCCGCTGAGCTACGGGCGCTCGGCGGCGCCGATCATCCCACCCGCCCTACACGGTCGGGCGGCGCCGTGCTGGCCGGCGTCCACAACCCGGGTGCCCGTCCACAGATCCTGGCTGCGGTCCCCGCCCTGGGTCGCCCGGCGGGACGGTGTCGGCGTCCGGCCACCGGGGCCGGCCGACCCCTGGAGGAGCACCGTGAGCAGCATCCCCGTCACCGTGATCGGCAACGTCGTCGACTCGCCCGTCCGCCGCCGCGCCGGCAACGGCGAGGTGACCAAGTTCCGGCTGGCCTCGACCGAGCGGCGTGTCGATGCCGCCACCGGCCAGTGGGTGGACGGCGACACCTTCTACGTCGACGTCGACGCCTGGAACACCCTCGGCGGCAACGTCTCCGCCGGTGTGGTCAAGGGTGACCCCGTGGTGGTCATCGGCCGCATCTCGACCTCGGAGTACGAGGTGGACGGCGCCAAGCGCAGCCGCACGGTCATCAAGGCCTCCCTCGTGGGGCACGACCTGAGCCGCGGCAGCGCGACCTTCAAGCGCACGCCCCGGAACCCGGAGGTCGCCGCGCCCGGGCCTGCGGACCCCAGCAACCCGCTCGACGACGGGGCCACGCTCGACGACGGGGCTCCGCTGGACGACCGGGCCGCGGCCGAGGCCGGTGACCTCGTCGACGCCCCGTTCTGACCCGACGCAGCCGGGGCCGGCCGACCGGCCGGTCCCGGCGCCCGCGGGGTTGCCCGGGGCTGGGAGACTGGGGGCAGGCGTGTCGTGGCGACCGGGTGTCGCCCCCGCCGACCAGCCCAGCTCGATCCCCGAAGACGACGGAAGGCTCCCGTGGCCCAGTACATCTACTCCATGGTGCGTGCCCGCAAGGCGCACGGCGACAAGGTCATCCTCGACGACGTCACCCTGGCGTTCCTGCCCGGCGCCAAGATCGGCGTCGTCGGCCCCAACGGCGCCGGCAAGTCGACCGTCCTGAAGATCATGGCCGGCCTGGAGCACGCCTCCAACGGCGACACCGTGCTCGCCCCGGACGCCACCGTCGGCATGCTGCAGCAGGAGCCGCCGCTGGACGAGGAGCTCGACGTGCGCGGCAACGTCGAGGAGGCCGTCAAGGACCTCCGCGCGGCGCTGACCCGCTTCGAGGAGGTCAGCGCGGCGATGGGCGAGCCCGACGCCGACTTCGACTCCCTCCTCGCCGAGCAGGGCGAGCTGATGGAGGTCATCGAGAACGGCGACGGGTGGGAGCTGGACAACCGCATCGAGCAGGCCATGGACGCGCTGCGCTGCCCGCCCGGCGACGCCGACGTGAAGGTCCTCTCCGGCGGTGAGCGCCGCCGCGTGGCGCTGTGCAAGCTGCTGCTCGAGGCGCCGGACCTGCTGCTGCTCGACGAGCCCACCAACCACCTCGACGCCGAGTCGGTGGCCTGGCTGGAGGCGCACCTGGAGAAGTACGCCGGCACCGTCGTCGCGGTCACCCACGACCGGTACTTCCTGGACAACGTGGCCCAGTGGATCCTCGAGCTCGACCGCGGCCGGGCCTACCCCTACGAGGGCAACTACTCCACCTACCTGGAGACCAAGGCCGCGCGCCTGAAGGTCGAGGGGGCCAAGGACGCCAAGCGGGCCAAGCGCCTCAAGGACGAGTTGGAGTGGGTGCGCTCGGGTGCCAAGGCCCGCCAGGCCAAGAGCAAGGCCCGCCTGGCCCGCTACGAGGAGATGGCCGCGGAGGCCGACAAGTTCCGCAAGCTCGACTTCGAGGAGATCCAGATCCCGCCGGGCCCCCGGCTGGGCAACGTGGTCATCGAGACCGAGAAGCTGGTCAAGGGCTTCGGCGACCGGGTCCTCATCGACGGCCTGAGCTTCAGCCTCCCCCGCAACGGCATCGTGGGCGTCGTCGGCCCCAACGGCGTCGGCAAGACCACGCTGTTCAAGATGCTGGTCGACCAGGAGGAGCCCGACGCCGGCGAGATCAAGGTCGGCGAGACGGTCAAGATCGCCTACGTCGAGCAGAACCGCAGCGGCATCGACCCGGCCAAGAGCCTGTGGGAGGTCGTCTCCGACGGCCTGGACCACATCAAGGTCGGCAACGTCGAGATGCCCTCGCGGGCCTACGTCTCGGCGTTCGGGTTCAAGGGCCCCGACCAGCAGAAGAAGGCCGGGGTGCTCTCCGGCGGCGAGCGCAACCGGCTCAACCTCGCGCTGACCCTCAAGCAGGGCGGCAACCTGCTGCTGCTGGACGAGCCCACCAACGACCTGGACACCGAGACGCTGACCAGCCTGGAGAGCGCGCTGCTGGAGTTCCCCGGCTGCGCCGTGGTGGTCAGCCACGACCGGTGGTTCCTCGACCGCGTGGCCACCCACATCCTGGCCTACGAGGGCGACTCGACGTGGTTCTGGTTCGAGGGCAACTTCGAGGACTACGAGAAGAACAAGGTCGAGCGGCTGGGTGCCGAGGCGGCGCGCCCGCACCGGGCGACCTACCGCAAGCTGACCCGCGACTGAGCAGGAGGGGCGCTCCCGCCGGGAGCGCCCCTCCTCCTCAGGGGGTCCAGCGAGCGACGAACCGGCGCTGCCGGGGTGTCTCGACGGCCCGCGGCCGGTAGTGGGCGCGCACCCAGCTCACCGCCTCCGCAGGTGGGACGCCGTCCAGCACTGCCAGGCAGGCCAGCGCCGTGCCCGAGCGCCCGGTGCCGCCGGCGCAGGCGACCTCGACCTGCTCGCTGCCCGACCGGTCCAGCAGGTCGCGCAACGCCGCGCGCAGGTCGTCGGCGGAGCGGGGCAGGCGGAAGTCGGGCCACGCCACCCAGCGGTGCGGCCACGGCACCGGCCGGTCGCGGCCCAGCAGCACCAACCCGAACCCCGGGGCGGGCAGGTCCTGCCGCAGCCCCCGGCCGCGCACCCGGCGGCCCGAGGGCAGCTGCACCACCCCCGGGGCGCCCGCCGGCCACGTCACCGCGCCACCGTAGGCCGGTACGGTGCGGCCCCGTGAGGTTCACGGTGCAGGTCCCCATGCGCTGGTCGGACATGGACGCCTACCAGCACGTCAACAACGTGGCGTTCCTCGGCTACTTCGAGACCGCCCGGGTGGCGCTGTTCTTCGACCAGCCCACCCACGACGAGAAGACCGGCATGCGGCGCGGCCTGGTCGTGCACTCCCACCAGGTCGCCTACCGCCGGCCGGTCGTCTACGACGCCGAGCCGCTCACCGTGCAGATCTGGGTCTCCGGCATCCGCGCGGCCTCCCTGACCTGCCACTACGAGCTGTTCGACCACGGCGTCCTCGCGGTCACCGGCAGCACGGTGCTGGTGCCCTACGACTTCGCCCTCGAGCGCCCCCGCCGGATCACGCCGGAGGAGAAGGTGTTCCTGGCCCGCTGGCTGGACGACGAGGGGGACGGCGCCCCCTGACCCGCTCGGCCGGGGCGTCGGCCCCACGGGCGTCCAGTGCCTCGGCGAGCGTGTGCGCCAGCACCAGCAGCTGCACCAGCAGCGGCACCGCGGTGCGGGCCAGCGCCCGCGGGCCCCGGGTGGCCCCGCCCCGGGCCGCCTGCGCCTCCCGGATCCGCGCCGCGCGCTCGCCCAGCACCGGCACGAACCGCAGCGCCAGCGCCACCAGCAGTCCGATGCGGGCCGGCCGGACGCCGAGGACCCGCAGCGGCGAGCACACGGCCTCCACCACCGCGACCATCTCCGAGACCCGGCAGGTGGCGGTGACGACGGCGGCGGCGAGCACGAGCACCAGCAGCCGGACGACGGTCAGCCCGCCGTCGACGAGACCGACCCGCCAGCCCTCGACGAGGACGCGCACGACCAGCACCGCCACCAGGAACCAGGCGACCGCCCGGGCCTGCGCCACGAGCACCGACGCGGGCAACCGCGCCGCCCCCAGCCCCACCAGCAGCACGAGGGCCAGCCCGCCGAGCACCACCGGCCAGGACGACAGCACGAACAGCGCCACGCTGCCGGCGGCGAGGACGAGCAGCTCCAGCCAGGCCGGTGCCCGGTGCACCGGGCTGGCGCGCGGGACGTAGAGGGCCAGGGTCATGGCCGCGCGGCCATCAGCTCGCGGTAGCGGGCCAGGGCCGGTGCCGGGGCGTCGTCGGCGACCACGGTGCCGCCGTCCACGACCAGCACCCGGTCGAAGTCCGCCAGCAGGTCCAGGTCGTGGCTGACGACCAGCACCTGCTCCTCCAGCGAGGCCACCAGCTCGGCGACCCGGCGGGTGTTGACCAGGTCCAGCAGGGTGGTCGGCTCGTCGAACACGACCCGGGCCGGGCGCATCACCAGCACCCCGGCGATGGCCAGCAGCTGCTTCTGCCCGCCCGAGAGCAGGTGGGCGGGGTGGTCGGCGTGCCCGGCCAGGCCGAACCGTTCCAGCGCGGCCTGCACCCGCACCTCCCGCTCGGCGGCCGGCACGCCCTGGTTCACCAGCCCGAAGGCGACGTCCTCGGCGACCGTGGGGTGCACGATCTGGGCGTCGGGGTCCTGGAAGACGAACCCGACCCGCCGACGGACGGCGGTCAGCTGGGTGGCCGTGGACAGCCCGTCCACCAGCACCTCGCCCTCGGTGGGCAGCACCAGGCCGTTGAGCAGCCGGGCGAAGGTCGACTTGCCCGACCCGTTCGCACCGACGACGCCGATGCGGCGCTCGGTGAGCCGCAGGTCCAGGTCGTGCAGCACCGCGCGCTGGGCGTAGGCGTGCCCGACGCCGCGCAGCTCGATGCCCCGGGTGGGGTCGGCGACCGCGGCCCCGGCGGCCGGGCGCCGTCGCCTCACGAGGCAGGTGCCGCCCGGCGCGGCCGCTCGATGACCGGGTAGGCCCGGCGGACCTGGACGGCGACCACGGAGGCGATGACCACCTTCACCGCGTCGCCGACCAGGAAGGGTGCCGCACCCGTGGCCAGCGCGACCCCCGGGGAGAGGTCCAGGACCAGGGCCAGCACCGGCACGCCGACGGCGTAGACCACCACGATGCCGCCCACGACGTTGGCCAGCACCGCCCACCCCAGGGTGTACCGGGACCATGCCCACTCGGTGATCGCCCCGATCACCGCGGCGGCGAACGGCCAGGCGAGCAGGTACCCCGCGGTCGGGCCGGCGAAGACCGCCAGCCCCCCGCCACCACCGGGCAGCACCGGCAGCCCGACGGCGACCAGCACCAGGAACAGCGCCAGGGCGAGGAAGCCTCGGCGGGCGCCCAGCACGGACCCGGCGAGCATCACGCCCAGCGTCTGCGCGGTGATCGGCACCGGACCCACGGTGATCGCCGGGACCAGCCCGAGCACCGCGGTGAGCGCGGCGAACAGGGCCACGTAGGCGAGGTCGCGGGTCTTCATGGGGTCCTCCGGCGTGCAGCGGCGTCGACCGCGGAAGGTAGCCGAGGGCGGTCCGTCGTCCGACCCCGGGCCTCCCCGCAGGCTGACCTGGGGGTTACCCAGCAAGGTTGCCCGAGCGCGCAGCGTGAGGTTGGCTGAGAGGCACGGGGTCCGCGACGGAACGGCGAAGAGGGAATGGCGTCGGCATGGTGGTCCTCCTGGTGGCAGCGCGTGCGGGCCGTGGACCGCCCCCCGACCGACCACCCACCCCCTCCGCGGACCGCTCCCGGACCGGCGGCACCGGCCGCCGTCCCTCCCCCCAGCGCCGCCCCTGCGCGGCCTGACCACCCAGAGACGACAGGAGTCCACCTCATGGCACAGCTCGACACCGTCATCGCCTCGCTGCTCGAGATCGAGGGCGCCAGCGGCGCGGCGATCGTCGACGCCGACAGCGGCATGGCCCTCGCGGCCGGCGGCAGCCCCGGCTTCGACCTCAACGTCGCGGCGGCCGGCAACTCCAACGTGGTGCGCGCCAAGCTGCGCACGATCGGCGACCTCGAGCTCAACGACGAGATCGAGGACATCCTGATCACGCTCAAGGGCCAGTACCACCTGATCAACGTGCTGCAGGGCGCCGGCAACGCGGGCCTGTTCATCTACCTGGTGCTCAACCGCGCCACCGCGAACCTGGCGCTGGCCCGGCACAAGCTGCGCGCGGTCGCCAAGGACGTCAACGTCTGACCCCCGCACCCCCAGCGATGATCAGGGGGGTTGATCGAAGTCCGTCCTCCTGCGCCAGATCTCGCGCAGGAGGACGGACGACGATCAACCCCGGTGGGTTCAACCGGTCGTTGCATCACCGGTTGGTTGAGGGGCTGAGAGTAGGTCGTTGAGGGCTTCTGCGGGGGTTCTCCATCCGAGGGTCTGGCGGGGTCGTCCGTTGAGTTCGGCGGCGACC
>NZ_JAMXRZ010000042.1 GCF_024124375.1 Klenkia sp. PcliD-1-E | reverse complement strand
CGGGTCGGCCGCGGCGGGGCCGGCGACGGCGACGGCGCCCACCGCGACGGCGGCGAGCAGGGGCAGCAGGCGGAGGCGGGTGCGCACGGGGTGTTCCCTCGATCAGGTGACGGGTCGGCTCCCCCTGCATCGACGCCGCGGCGCTGCGGGCCCACCCCCTCGGGGTGCGATCTCACCCCGAGGGGTGGGGTGGCGTCACCGCGGCTAGCGTCCCGCGGCGTGCCCCACCTCCCCCGCCTGTCCGCCCGCCGGCTCGATGCCCGCCTGCAGGCCCGGATCGGCCGGCTGCCCGCCACCCGGGCCGACGGCGGGCTGCGCCGGCTGTCCGAGGCCGCCGACCACGGCGTGCTGTGGTTCGGGGTCGGGGCGCTGCTGGGGCTGAAGTCCGGCGCCCCCCGGCGGGCGGCGGTGCGCGGGGTCGGCTCGCTGCTGGTCTCCAGCGGGCTGGTGAACGTCGTCCTCAAGCCGGTGTTCGGTCGGGTGCGGCCCGAGACCGTGCCGAGCGGGGCGCGGGCGCTGGGCCGCGAGCTGGACACGCTGTCCTTCCCCAGCGGGCACTCCGCGTCGGCGGCGGCGTTCGCGACCGGGGTCGCGCTGGAGAGCCCGTGGGCCGGGGCCCTGGTCGCCCCGGTGGCGCTGGGCGTGGGTTACTCCCGGGTGCACGTGGGCGTGCACTACCCCGGCGACGTGCTGGCCGGGATGGCCGTGGGCGGCGCCGTGGCGCTGGGCAGCCGGCACCGGTGGCCGGTGCGGCCGGCCACGCCGGCGCGCGTCCGCGGCACCGGGCAGGCGCCCGCGCTGCCGCGCGGCGAGGGCCTGGTGGTGGCGGTGAACCCGCGGTCGGGCCGGCCGGACTACGACCCGTCGGCCGACATCGCCTCGATGCTGCCCGCGGCGCAGGTCGTCGAGGTCGACGAGGAGCACTCGGTGACCGACCTGCTCACCGAGGCGGTGCGCGGCGGGGCGAGGGCCCTCGGGGTGGCCGGCGGCGACGGGTCGGTGGCCGCCGCGGCCGCGGTCGCCCTGGAGCACGGCCTGCCGCTGGCGGTGCTGCCCGCCGGCACGCTCAACCACTTCGCCCGCGACGTCGGCGTCGCCACCCCCGGCGAGGCCGCCGCGGCGGTGGAGGCCGGCGACGGGGTCGTCGTCGACGTGGCCGCGGTCAACGGGACACCGTTCCTCAACACCGCCAGCATCGGCAGCTACCCGGAGATGGTGCGCCGGCGCGACCGGCTGTCGGGGACGCTCGGCAAGTGGCTGGCGCTGGCCGTGGCCACCGGGCAGGTGCTGCGGCACGGCCGGCCGGTGGAGCTCGACCTGGACGGGCGCCGCATCAGCGCCTGGATCCTGTTCGTCGGCAACGGCGTCTACACCCCGCGCGGGCTGTCGCCGGCCTGGCGTCCCTCCCTGGAGGACGGCCTGCTCGACGTGCAGTACCTGCGGGCCGACCTCCGGTTCGGCCGCACCCGCGCGGTGCTGGCCACGCTGCTGGGGGCCAGCGAGCACTCGCGGTCCTACGCCCAGTTCCAGGTGCAGCGGCTGCGGGTGCGGTCGCTGTCCGGGCCGCAGCCGGTGGCCTACGACGGCGAGACCGGCGAGGCGGCCACGGAGTTCGTGTTCACCAAGCGGCAGCGGCTGGTGGTCTACCGCTCCCGCGGCTGAGGCAACCGCCGGACGACGACGGCGAGCACCCCGAGCGCGGCCAGCGCCTCCCCCAGCTCCTCGACGAAGGTGGCGGCGGCGTCCGGCAGCGGCGCGGGGTCCAGGCCCGCGACCAGCCCGGTGACCTGGTCCAGGCCGAGGGCGGCCAGGGCGTAGAGGGCCAGCGCGAGCACCACGGTGCGGGCACCGGGCACGCCCCAGGAGCGGCCGAGGCGGGCGAGCACCGGCAGGCCGACGACGGTGGCCGCGGTGCCGACCAGCAGGGTGAGGCCGCGGCCGTCCAGGCCCTCCATGACCGAGTGCGCGCTGACCAGCTTGGCGAAGACCAGGCCGACGCCGATGACCGTCACCGCCGCCCACCACAGCCGGCGCCGGCCGGACGAGCGGGCGGCCACCCGCACGGCGACCACGGTGGTGGCCAGGAACAGCGAGGTGGTGAACAGCCGCGGCAGCCCGCCGATCGCGTCGAGGTCGAACAGCCACTCGTGCCGGCCCAGGGCGCAGGTGCCGCGGGTGCAGTGCCAGCGGACGACGAAGCCGAGCCCGAACAGACCCAGCGCCAGGCCCGCGAGCGCCCACACCCAGGTGTCGTCCCGCACCCTGGTCGTGGTCACCGGCCCAGTGTGGTCGCCCGATGTTGCGATCAGCTGTCAGCGGTTGCGGAGGCGGACCGGGACGCGCGTCACTACGGTCCCGGGGAGGGTTGCCGACCGGCCCGACCGGGCAGGCACCGCACCGACGCCGTCGATGGAAGAGGTCCCCATGCTGGTCCGCCGGATCGCCCGCCCGTTGCTCGCCTCCTCGTTCGTGTACGGGGGGATCTCCACCCTGCGCAACCCGCAGACCAGGGTGCCCGGAGCCAAGCCGATCGTGGAGCAGATCGCGAACGCCGCCGACCAGCAGCTGCCCGTCGAGGTGCCCCGCGACGTGGAGCAGTGGGTGAAGGTCGACGCCGGGGTCAAGGTCGGCGCCGGTCTGCTGTTCTCCCTCGGCTGGTTCCCCCGGCTGTCCGCGCTGGCGCTGGCCACCTCCGTCGTCCCGACGACGTTGGCCGGCCACCGGTTCTGGGAGGACTCGGACGACGAGAAGAAGTTCAGCAACCAGGCGCACTTCCTGAAGAACGCCGGGCTGCTGGGTGGGCTGCTCATCGCCGCCGTCGACACCGAGGGCAAGCCGTCGGCCGGCTGGCGGGTGCGCCGCGCGTCGGACAAGGCCATCGCCAAGGCCGAGGCCAGGTTCGAGAAGGCCCAGAAGAAGGCCGAGAAGGCGCAGAAGAAGGCCAGCCGCGGCCGCACCCAGCGCAAGCTGAAGAAGCAGGCCAAGAAGGTCGGCAAGGAGATCGGGCTCTCATGACGCCGGCGGACGCGCTCCGGAGGATCGCCTTCCTCCTGGAGCGCGCCCGCGAGCCCACGTACCGGGTCGCCGCCTTCCGCACCGCGGCGGGTGTGGTCGACGGGTTGTCCGACACCGAGCTGGACCGGCGGATCCGGACCCGCACGCTGACCGACCTCAAGGGCATCGGCGCGAAGACCGCCGCGGTGGTCGTGCAGGCGCACGCCGGCGAGGAGCCCGACTACCTGGCCGACCTGCGGGCGCAGCACCCGCCCGTCGAGCTCGAGGGCGCGGCCGGCGAGCTGCGCCGGGCGCTGCGGGGTGACCTGCACACGCACTCGGAGTGGTCCGACGGCGGCAGCCCGATCCGGGAGATGGCGCTGGCGGCGATGGGCATCGGCCACGAGTACCTGGCGCTGACCGACCACTCCCCCCGGCTGACCGTGGCCAACGGGTTGAGCGCCGAGCGGCTGGCCCGCCAGCTGGACGTCGTCGCCGAGCTGAACGAGGAGCTGGCGCCGTTCCGGGTCCTCACCGGCATCGAGTGCGACATCAACGCCGACGGCAGCCTGGACCAGACCGACGAGCTGCTGGCCCGGGTCGACGTCGTGGTGGCCAGCGTGCACTCCGACCTGCGCGCCCCGGCGTCGCAGATGACGCCGCGGATGCTGGCTGCGGTGGCCAACCCGCACACCGACGTCCTGGGGCACTGCACCGGCCGGCTGCTGGTCGAGCGGAAGCAGCGCGGCGGCAAGCAGCAGAAGCCGCGGCCGGAGAGCACCTTCGACGCCGAGGCGGTGTTCGCCGCCTGCGTCGAGCACGGCACGGCGGTGGAGGTCAACTCCCGGCCGGAGCGGCTGGACCCGCCGTCCCGGTTGCTGCAGCTGGCCGCGGACCTGGGGTGCGAGTTCTCGATCGACACCGACGCGCACGCCCCGGGTCAGCTGGACTGGCAGGGAGCCGGCTGCGAGCGGGCCGCCGCGGCCGGCATCACCGCCGACCGCATCATCAACACCAGGACGGCGGAGGAGCTGCTCAGCCCCTGAGCGG
The DNA here is from genome assembly GCF_024124375.1 of Klenkia sp. PcliD-1-E. Classification (GTDB taxonomy): domain Bacteria; phylum Actinomycetota; class Actinomycetes; order Mycobacteriales; family Geodermatophilaceae; genus Klenkia. The sequence goes on along the minus strand of NZ_JAMXRZ010000042.1, from coordinate 28,945 downwards.
CTCCGCGGCGTCCTCGGCCCGGCGCAGCCGCCAGCTGCCGGGCAGCACCCGCGCGGGCGCGGCGCCGAGCAGGACGGCGAACAGGACGCCCACCGCCGCCACCGCCTCGCAGCTCTCCTCGACGAAGGTCGACGTCGCCGCGGCGACGCTGGCCCACCCTGCCCAGGACTCGACGAGCTGGGACCCGGTCGACAGTCCGATCGCCGCCGCGCCGTAGAGAGCCAACCAGGTGAGCACCCGTCGACGGTCGCGTCGCTCGTGGCGGCTGAGCCACAGCAGCCAGCCCAGGTAGGCCGCGCCAGCGCCGCCCAGGACCACCAGCCCACGAACCGGGTGCGCGTCCCCGCCGATGGCGTGGAGCACCTCGACGTGGACGGTGCTGCCGGCCTTGACCAGGGCCAGCATCGTCATGAGGACGGCCACCGCGGTCCACCACGTGCGTCGCTGCGGGAGGCGGACGGCGCCGACCCACGCAGCCACGGCACCGGCGGTGAACACCAGCGCGATCATCGTGCGGGGCACCGACCATGGCGGGTCCATGCCGAGCGCGGCTGCCACCGGGGGTGGTGCACCGAGCACCCGCACCGCCCAGCCCACTGCCTCGGCCACCACCAGGCCGGCAGCCACCAGCACGAAGCCTCGGGGGGCACGCACCGGCCGGCGCCGCGCGGTCGGGCGCGCCAGCACGGGTGCGGTCATGGCCCTTGTCTACCCGAGGACGCCGAGCTCCGGGGGGAGGCTGAGCATCCCGCTCTGCGGCGCCGCGCGACGTCCCGGGCCTCGATCCGCACCACGGCAAGCAGCCCGACGGCAGCCAACCCCTCTGCGATGTCCTCCACCGAGTTCGACAGGTCGTGGGGGACACCACCCAGGTGGCTCATCACGGAGCTCACCGCCGCGAGACCGACGGACGCGCAGGCGGGGAGGGCGAGCCCGGCCGCCGCCCCGGGATGTGGGTGGGGGCCGTCAGATCACCCGTTCGGTGGACGAGCCGAGCACGATCCGGACATGGCTGACCGGTCCCGGCATACCCTCGCCGGGACCGCCAGACAGGGGAACCATGGACGCCGACCGCGAGACCGACGACGCGTTGCTCACCGAGCCCGGGGACGAGCCCCGGCCCCGGCACCGTCGCACCGCACTGCGTCGCGCCCTCGTCGGCCTGGGGGTCATCACCTCCGTCCTGGCCCTCGCCGTCGGTGGCGGAGCCTGGTACCTGACCGACCGCTACGCCGGCAACATCGCCAGCGCGGGTGACGTGTTCGACTCCATCGACGCCTCCGCGCGGCCGGCCCAGGCCACGCCCGAGACCCCGGCGGCTGCGGAGCCGGTGACGTTCCTGCTGGTCGGCTCGGACACCCGGGCGGACATCGTCGGGACGGAGCTGCCGGACGCCCGGTCCGACGCGATCATGGTCGTGCGCCTGTCGGGGGACCGGCACCACCTCCAGGTGATCTCGATCCCCCGCGACTCCTGGGTGGACATCCCGGGGTACGGGAAGAACAAGATCAATGCGGCCTACGCGTACGGCGGACCCCCGTTGCTGATCCAGACGGTGGAGAACCTCACCGGGGTGCGCATCGACCACTACGCGGCCATCAGCTTCGAGGGTCTGATCTCCATGACTGACGCACTCGGCGGGGTCGACGTGACGGTCGCCGAGACGACCAGCTGGGGTCCGTACACGTTCACGGCGGGGGTCAACCACCTCGACGGCGACATGGCCCGGTGGTACGTCGGCCAGCGCTACTACCTGCCGGGCGGCGACTTCGACCGCGTCAAGCGGCAGCAGAACTACCTGCGCGCCCTGTTCGGCAAGCTCTTCACCGCCGGCACCTTCACCAGCCTGGACCAGATCGACTCGGTCCTGACCACCGTGACCGGCTCGATCGCGGTCGACGACTCGCTGAGCACGACCGACCTGCTGGGGCTGGCGCTCTCGGCCCGGGACCTGACCCCGGCGGACATCGACTTCTTCACCGCGCCGGTTATGGGCACCGGGACGGAGGGAGCCGCCAGCGTCGTCTACCTCGACGACGTCACCGGGGCGCGCATGTGGGGCTACCTGCAGACGGACTCGCTCGGCCAGAACGCGGCCGAGTTCGCCGACGAGGCCTTGGGGTCGGTCGTCAACTGACGACTCCCGGGACACCCGTGAGGGCCTCGAGCACGGGCACCAGGGCGCCCCGGATCTCCCGGCCGACCTCGGCGTGCACCTCGCGGTCCTGGCGGTAGGGGTCGCGGATGTCGAGGTCCCCACGCCACTCCCGGCGCCGCGCCGCCAAGGCGGTCACCAACTCCGTTCCCCGTTCCGCGAGGGTGGCCGCGGACGGCCTCTCGTGCGCGGGGAGCAGGTCGAGGACCGCGGCGGCCTCCCGCAGGGTGAAGGTGCGCCTCATCGCCCCGGGCGTGCGTTCCAGGACGGTGGCGCGGTGCGTCCGCTGCATGGTCAGCACGAGGTCGGCGCGCTCGGCCATGGCCGGCAGCAGTGCACGCGCGCGGAAGCCGTCGTCCTCCCCGCTGAGGGCTCGGAGGGTGGCGGCGGCATCGGGATCCATGCCCCGACCCACGAGCGCCCGGGTGCCCGCGCTCTCCGCGGTGAGCCCGGCGATGCGTGCCGACGACGCGAACGAGGCGGTCAGCCGCTCGGCCAACGGCGAGCGGCAGACGTTGCCGGTGCAGACGAAGAGCAGGTGCACGTCAGCCCCGGCGCGCATGCGCCGCCACGCCCACCACCGCGAGGAGCACGACCAGCGGGACGGCGACGGTCAGCCACACCGAGACGACGAGGACCATGCCGGCGAGCACGATCGTCAGCACCGTGATGAGCAGGGCCAGCAGGACGACGAGGGCCCACCCGGCGACGTGGCGCAGACCTGGTCCCGGCGCCGTGCGGTTGTCCTCCACCTCACCATCGTGGCCCGACCGGGCACCGACGACCACCCCGGGGCCGAGACCCACGCGGAGGTCGGCATCAGCCGGCGCGGCGGCCCAGCGCGCGGTAGGACCAGCCCGCCGCGGTCCAGGCGTCGCGGTCCAGGGCCTGCCGGCCGTCGAGCACGGCCTTGCGGGCCACGACCTGCCCGAAGGCGACCGGGTCCAGCTCGCGGAACTGTTTCCACTCGGTGAGCACCAGGACGGCGTCGGCGCGGTGCGCGGCCTCCTCGGCGGTGTCCACGACGTCCAGCTGCGGCCAGGACCGGCGGATGTTGTCCCCCGCCGCGGGGTCGGTGACCCGCACGGTGGCGCCCTGCAGCTGCAGCTGGGCGGCGACGTTGAGCGCCGGGGAGTCCCGGATGTCGTCGGAGTCGGGCTTGAACGCCGCCCCCAGGACGGCGATCCGCTTGCCCAGCAGGGAGCCGTCGCAGACCTCGCGGGCCAGCTCCACCATCCGGATCCGGCGCCGCATGTTGATGTTGTCGACCTCCCGCAGGAACGTCAGCGCCTGGTCGGCACCCAGCTCCCCGGCGCGGGCCATGAACGCGCGGATGTCCTTGGGCAGGCAGCCCCCGCCGAAGCCCAGGCCGGCGTTGAGGAACTTGCGGCCGATCCGGTCGTCGTAGCCGATCGCGTCGGCCAGCTGCTTCACGTCGGCGCCGGTGGCCTCGCACAGCTCGGCCATCGCGTTGATGAAGGAGATCTTGGTGGCCAGGAACGAGTTCGCGGCGGTCTTCACCATCTCCGCCGTCGCGTAGTCGGTGACCACCTGCGGGGTGCCGTCGGCGACGATCGCGGCGTACACCTCGTCCAGCAGCGCCCGCGCGGTCTCGCCGTCGGCACCGGCGGGCAGGCCGTAGACCAGCCGGTCGGGGTGCAGCGTGTCCTGCACCGCGAAGCCCTCGCGGAGGAACTCCGGGTTCCACGCCAGCAGCGCACCGGGCACCTTGCCGGTCACCAGGTCGGCCAGCCGCGCCGCCGTCCCCACCGGGACGGTGGACTTGCCGACCACCAGCTCACCGGGGGCCAGCACCTCCAGCAGGGACTCGGTCGCGGACTCCACGTACCGCAGGTCCGCGGCGTACTCCCCGCGCTTCTGCGGCGTCCCGACGCACACGAAGTGCACCTGCGACCCGGCCGCGTCCGCCATGTCCGAGGAGAACCGCAGCCGGCCCGAGGCCAGCGAGGAGGCCAGCAGCTCCTCGAACCCCGGCTCGTGGAACGGCGCCTTCCCCGAGGCCAGCAGCTCCGCCTTGGCGGCGTCGACCTCGATCCCCACCACGTCGTGGCCCAGCTGCGCCATCGAGGCGGCGTGCACCGCGCCCAAGTACCCGCAACCGATCACCGAGAGCTGCACAGGGGTCCCCCACCGTCGTCCGACCGAACCCGGTCATGCTCCCAGGCCCGGCACACGTACGGGTGCACAGACTGGTCACACCGGGCGGACCGGGTGTCAGGGACGCAAGCGAGCGGTCGTCACCGTCCGGGCCAGCAGCGCAGCGGTGCTCGGCGACACGGCGTACCGCCCCTGGCGCGGGAACGCCGCGCAGGCGCCGGCCAGCGGGGCGATCAGCGCCGGGATCAGTGTGACGACGGTGGTGTCCATGGTCCCCCCGGTATCGGCAAGGATCAGGCCGTGGTTGAGCCGGGGTCCGGGGTCATCGACGGCAGCCGCTGCGACCACGGCTCGAACCAGTGCTGCTGGCCGGGGGGAAGACCCGCGCGCCAGGCCTCGCCGTCGTCGGTGCGCCGGCCGTCGCCGTGCAGCGACGGCCGGCCGCGGGCGGCCTGCACACCGAAGGCGGCCGTGACCAGGGCGGTGGCGATGCCCTTCCGGCGGTGCCGCGGGGCGACGTACAGCTGGTGCACCAGGCCGGTCCCGGTCCACCACCGGACCGCGGCCACCTGCTGGTCACCGCGCACACCCACCGCCTCGTCGGGGGTGAGCACGGCGCCGTGCGCGTGCCGGGCGTCGGAGAAGGCGAGCAGGGTGGCCGCCGGCGGGTCGGCGGCGGGCTCGTCGAGCTCCACGAACCAGAGCAGCGGGACGCCGGGCTGGTTGACCAGCACCGACCGCACCGGGCCGCCGTCCGTGTAGGTGACCGAGAGGGTCCACCCGGGGGGACGGCGGTCGTCGGGCTGGCCGACGTCGCTGCCGAACGGGTACTCGTCGGTGTCGACGCCGGTCAGGGTCACCCGCGCCGGCGAGCCCGGCACCGCCTCGTGGCGGTACCGGGCCCACCAGCCGCGGGGCTCAGACCCGCTGTCGGGCACGGCGTCGCAGGACGGAGCCGGTGCCCAGCGCACCGGCGCCGAGGACGACGAGGCCGCCGCCCAGCAGCGCCATCGTCTCGACCGGGGTGCCGGTCGTCGCCAGCGCCGGGGCCGCTGCCGCGGGGGCCGTGGTGGTGGGCGCGGCCGCGGCGGTCGTCGTGGCCGCGGAGGCGACGCCACCACCGGAGGTGCTCGGGGCGGGGGCGCCCGAGGCGAGCGGCCCGGCGACGGTGCGGAGCACCTGCGCCGGCGTTGAGGCCGCAGCCTGTCGGGCGGTCGTGACGATGCCGAACGCGTCCGCGGCGTCGGGGGTGTAGCCGGCCGGCATCGCGGTCGGGGTCAGCAGGTAGCCCTCGGCGGGGAGGAACCAGCCGCTGAAGATGATCCGGCCGGTGCCGTCGCTGGTGCCGGTGCCGTAGGAAATCGGCGCGGACCCCTCCCGGGCGAAGCCGTGCCGGAGGTGCAGCGAGCCCGAGGTGTCGGAGGTCGTGGTGGTGGCCGCCGGGCTGGAGGTGTCGGTGGACGGCGTGCTCGCGTCGCTGCCGCTGCTGGGCGCGGTGCTGTCCGAGGTCTCCGGCGCGGTGGTCGTCGTCGGCGCCGTGGTGGTGGGCTCGTTGGTCGTCGGCACCGTGGTCGTGGGCGCGGTCGTCGCGGGAAGGCACTCCGCGGGGACCGCGCCGGCCGAGGGCGTCTGCGCGCCGTCGCCGCGGTGCGGGTAGTCGGGGCCGGTCAGCTCGTAGGCCGCGCAGCCGACCGGGTCGCCGGTGGCGGAGTCGGTGACGGTGGTGACCAGCTCGGTGCGGAACAGGGAGTCGTTGCCGACCGGAACGGCCCTGGGCAACTGGAACGCGCAGGTAATCGATCCGCAGACGGAGAGGCTTGCGGAACCGGCGTTCCGGTCGAGGCCGGCCGTCGCCCGCTCCTGGGTGAGGGTGTAGGTGCCCGGCGGGAGGAAGGCGTTGGAGCGCATCGACGCGAGCCCGACCCTCGAGCTCCCCATGGGGTCGGAGCTGGTGAACGTGCAGACGCCGTCGTCTCCCGTGGTGCACTCGTAGACCACACCGGTGGGGGTGGTCGGAGTGGCCCGGAAGACCGCCCCGGACAGGTCGAGGTCGTTGGGGACGGGACCGGTCGGTGCGACCCGGACGTCGAACGACTTCCCGGTGCCGAAGTCCCCGGCCAGCGGTGAGGCCAGGACGGCTGAGGCCTCTTCGGGGGTTTCCTGCAGCGGGACGGGGCCACCGCTCAGCTCCTCAGGCTGGTCAGCGGTGGGGTCCTCGATGGCGAACGCGGCCGGGGCGAAGACGCCGCCGGCGACGAGCAGGCCGAGGCCGAGGGCTGAGCCGCGCAGCAGGCGGCGGGTGGTGCGGGGACGTGACAGCGCCACGGGTGTTCTCCTTCGCACGCCGCCGGTCGTCCGGCGGGATCGTGCGCAGCATCGGCAGTGCCGAGCTGTTTACTGCGGAGTTCCAGTGCAGCGGAGCGAACTACCTCGTTCCGTCGTCCCACTCGTCCCGTGCGCCCCAGGGCCGGAGTCAGGCGGCCGTGGTCACCTCGGCCTCGAACGGGACGACGAGCTCGCGGGACTCGGCCCGCTGGTCGGCGATCCGGATGGCCCGCCCGATGCCTACGGCGAGGACCAGCCCCAGGAGGACCCATCCGACGAGCAGTGCGATGGCCATGCACACAGCATCGGCTGCCCACGACCGGAACTGGAGCCCCCGGAAGTGGGGATTCCACAGAGACCGGTCACGAAGGGTCAGTAGGCACCGAACGCTCACCACGGCTCTTGGTGCGTTGCGAAGCATCATGGAGACCGAGGGCAGGGACCAGTTCTCGACGTAGTGGACGTCGATGCGCTCCGAGGCGTCCCAGGACAGATCCGACCGTTCGCTGATCTGCCACAGGCCGGTCATGCGCGGCAGGATCAGCCTTGGACGGCGCATGTCGACGCCGAACACTCTGGTTCCCCGGGCGACGTGCGGGCGGGTCGACGAGGGACAGGTCGCCAGTGACGACGTGGATCGGCTGCCGCATCTCGTCGGGGGAGTTGCAATACTGGAACGCGCCGACCCAGTTCACGTGGAGCACTGCCAACTGGACACCCGCGCCTTCGTCCGGTGGGGGGATCCGGGGTCCACGACCGCCGGAACCTTCCACCGGCCGCGAGCCGTGGCGACGGTAACCGCTCTTCTGTTGGTGCACTCAGCGTGCGGCTGTACGGAGCGCCCTTCGCAGAAGGACCACCGCGGCGACGAGGCCGCCGGCGTTGCCGGCAAGCAGGCCGGCCACAGCGGTGATGACGAGATCCGCGCCGTTGGAGCCCAGCAGGAGTCCGACCGTCAATGCGACAGCCAGACCGGTGAGGAGACCAAGGACCAACAGCCACCAGCTCTGTCGCAGGACCTCGCGCACATTGGCACCCACCGTCGCTCCTCACCAGTCGCAACCGGCGGCAAGTCGACCGGCGGATCCGAACCTAGCGTGATCGAGCCACTACCCCAGGCGACTGGCGCAAGACTCGTCCCGTGTCGGCCCCACTCGCCCCACCCGCCCCGGAGCAGTTGTCAGCTGGAGCGCGCGGAGTCCACCAAGGGTCCGATCTGCTGGGCGAGGAAGACGTGGCCGGCGTCCAGCAGGGATATGTCGTCGATCGGCGACACCAGACCGGCTGGGTTGGCGAACCAGCCCAGGGCCAGTGGGTCGACGTAGATCGCCCCGGCCGCCTCTGCCGCTGTCCGGACGGCGGTTGACACTGCGGTGAGCTCGGCCGGGGGGCTCGAGCTGCTCCAGCACGGCCCAATGACCACGAGCTTTGTATCGGGGTCGGCGGCCAGGATGGCCTGGTAGGTGGCGCTGGCTGCGGCCCGCACTCCGTCAGGCGGGGCGGCGACGTCATTCCGGCTCCCGAACACCACCGTCACGGTGGCGTCGGCCGACGGCTGCGCCCGCACCAGCTGCGGGTAGGTCTGCCCGGTCGAGCCTGGCCGCATGTAGCCCGTGAGCGTCGCGGCCCGCAGCTCCAACTGCATGCCGAGCTGCTCCGCGACCAGGGCCGGCCACCCGGCTGCACCCTCGCCGCCCTCGGAGTTGCCCGAGGAGTACCCGTCGCCGTAGACCGCGAGCACACCACTCTGCGACGGCCTCGCAATCGTCGAGGAGGCCGAGCTGTCCGCGCCGGGGGTCGCGCTGGTGCGCGGTGGAGCTGCGGTACGAGGGCTGGCCGTCGTCGCGGTCACCACTGAGCCCAGGTCGACGTCGGGAGCACCGTTGCTGCGCTGCGCTAGCAGGAGGACGAGGCCGACGTTGGCGAGCAGGAGCACGACGATCGCGATCAAGCCCCACCGCGGAGGACGCTCCAAAGAAGACACCCGCGTCAACCTACTGACGCCAGGGGCACTGACATCTGCAGTCCGGCGAGCCCGTCACATGCCGCAGCCGGCCCAGAGCTGACGGGCAGCTTCGCGGGACTCACGAGATTGCCCTGGCGATGCACCCGCATGCGTTCGCCGCGGGCCACGACAGGCGGATGCTGCCGTCCTCGGCTGGGTCGAGGCGAGCCTCGCCCTGGTCTGTCGTCACCGCAATCCTGGATCGACGGGCAGACCGGTACAGCTACGCGGAATCGGGACGGTGCTTCTGTTCCCCGGGCTCGCCTGCATCACCGCCGCCCGGGGGTATGCGCTGCACATCGATCTCCAGCCCCGAACTGGTACACCGGAACGGGTCCGCCGCGACCGAGCTGTGGACCAGCCTGCTGGACGACGCCGACGCCGACGTCGCGGCGCGGTTCACCGTGTCGACGCTGCCCAAGCCATACCCGATGACGGCAAAGAAACCTCACCCCCGCTCGTGTCCGCGCCTGAACTGCAGCAACGGCACCACGGGGGCGGCCTGAAGCGGCTCAGCAGGCGGCGATGTCCGCCCGGCCCGTGAGCCAGTCGGCAGGCACGTCCACCAGCTGCTCGACGGGCACCCCTGATGCCCGCCTACGCAGCATTCGGCCTGTCGACATCGCAACCAGCGGAGCGCTCGCGCACCATCCCACCAGCACGACTGCTACCCACCACATCACGGCGACAGGATGGCTGCCTGTCGCCGCCACACGAAGCACCTGTGACGGCGTGTCACCGAACAACTGCGCGCGGTGGGGTCAGTACGCCCCGGACCCGCGCACGACGGCACCGAGGGTCTTGGCCAGGATCATGAAGTCGAACGACAACGACCAGTTCTCCACGTACCGCACGTCGATGCGCACCGACTCGTCCCACGACAGGTCGGAGCGACCGCTGATCTGCCACAACCCGGTGATGCCCGGCTTGACCAGCAGCCGGCGACGCATGTCCACGCCGTACTGCTCGACCTCCCGGGTCACGTGCGGCCGCGGACCGACTAGGGACATGCTGCCGCCGATCACGTTGAACAGCTGGGGCAGCTCGTCGAGCGAGTAACGACGCAGCACCGCACCCACCCCGGTGATGCGGGGGTCGGCCTTCATCTTGAACTGGACGTCGTTGCCATCGTTGGACGTGGCGAACAGGTCGTCGACCTCGCGGTCGGCACCGGGCCGCATGCTGCGGAACTTGAGCACCTCGAACGGCTCGCCGTCCATGCCGATGCGCTGGTGCCGGTAGAAGACCGGGCCCGGGCTGGTCACCTTCACCGCGATCGCGATCGCGACCAGCACCGGCGCGGTCATCAGCACCAGCAGCCCGGCCACCGTGCGGTCGAAAGCCGACTTCGCCCAGCGGCGCGGGCCGCTGAACTCCGGGCTGTCCATGTGCAGCAGCGGCAGCCCGGCGACCGGCCGGATCGCCACCCGGGTACCGACGATCTCGGTGACGGCCGGGGCAAGGAGCAGCTCGGCCCGGGTGGCCTCCAGCTGCCAGCCCAGCCGGCGCAGCTGGGGGCCGTCGAGCTCGGGCGAGGGCAGCACGGCGACCGTGTCGACCTCGTACTGCCGCACCACCTCGGCGACCTGGGTCATGTCGCCAAGCACGGGCAGGCCGTCGAACTGGTCCTGCGACTCGTCGACGCCCTGACCCGGCGGCAGCACGCAGCCGATGACGCGGTAGCCGTGGTGCGCCTCGCGGTCGATCTGACGGTGCAGGTGGGCCACCGCGTTGCGGTGACCGACGATCACCGTGGTCTGGGTGTGCCGGCCGGCGGCCCGCTGCCGGTGCAGCACCGTGCGGGCGACCCAGCGGGCGGCCAGCGTGAGGACGGCCGCCAGCGGGATGGCCGTCATGGTGAACCCGCGGGCCAGGTCGAGCTTGAGCGCCCAGGAGATGAAGGCGACCCCGCCGAGCAGCATCAGGGTGGCCCGACCGACCCGGCGGTACTCCTCGGGGCCAATCCAGAGGTAGCGCTCCTCGTAGGTGCGCGCGGCGAACATCAACGCGACCCAACCGACCGGCATGGCGAAGGCGAGGAACCGTGCCGCCGACTGCGGCACGCCGTCGATCGGGGCGCCGTCGCCGAAGTGGAACCAGTAGCTGACCGCGGTGGCCAGGGTGGCGGCGACGACGTCGAAGAACGCGATCCGGCGCCGGTAGCTGCCCCGCCAGGCGCGGCGGGCATCCGTGCCCTGCCCCCGCAGCCGGGCCACGAAGGGCCATCGACGAGCGCGCAGGGGCCGGGTGGCCCGCACCCGCGGTGCCCGTTCTGCGGTGCTCAGGTCGGTCGTGTCGATCACGTGGCTCGATGTCCCCCGGACGGGGCCCCCGTGGCCCCTCGTGGTTCTCCTCCGCCCGCCATTGGACGCTGACTCGGGTGAACGGTAACGGCCACCGTCACGCTCTGTCGCCCTGGAACAGGTGTTTGCCAGCCAGGGACACATGATGTTCACGATCAACGGGACCTCTCGTGTGCCTTCAGCTACGCAGCGTGACGACGCCCGACGCTGAACGGGCGGAGACGCGCCATCCGAGCGCCGGGCGGGTCCGTGCATGAATCGGGTCACACCGCGGCCCGGCGGGGTGAGCCGCGCCCCCTCAACGCCCGGCCGTACCCGCCCGGGCTCGCAGGTGGTCGGCCAACCGCACCGCCAGCGCCACGACGGTCTGCGTCGGGTTGGCGTGGCCGCTGGTCGGGAAGACGGAGCTGCCGGCCACGAACAGACCCCCGACGCCGAATACCTGCCCGTCGCCGTCGACCACGCCCTCCGTCGGGGTCGCGGCCATCCGGGTGGAGCCCGTGGGGTGGGCGACGTCGAGCACGTCCAGCGCGCCGCCGTCCTCCACCGGGCCGACCAGGCGAGGGACGGGCAGGCCCGCCCGCGCCGCCTCGGCCACGAAGGCCCGGGCCGCCCGGTGCACGGTGCGCTCGTCCTGCTCGCCGATGCGCCAGTGCACCTCGGGCAACCGCACGCCGTGGCGGTCGGTCCGGTCGGAGAGCGTGATGCGGCTGTCGGGGTCGGGCACCTGCTCCGCGATGACGTGCAGCTCCACCTCGCGGAGCAGCCGGAGCTCCCCCCGCTGCCGACCGGCCAACCGCCAGAGGCTCTCCAGCACCAGGCCCGGCCGCCGGAGGATGCGCAGCAGGTTGACCAGGGGGTCCTGCCGCCTGCTCAGCGCGCGCAGCGCCCGGACGGGGTCGCGCTCGTCGATCTCGGCCGACAGGAACAGGGCGGCGTTCACCAGCCCCTCGTCCTCCTGCACCTGCGGGGTGAGCACGAGACCCGGGGTCAGCTGCACCGGCCCGTCCGCCGTGGCCAGCCGCACCGGCCCGAACCACCGCTGCACCACCCGCGCCTGGCGGTCGCTCCAGCGCGCCACCGGGCCGCGCAGGTGGTCCATGAGGAAGCGACCCACGAGGTCGTGCTGGTTCCCCAGCCCGCCGGGCACGTCGCGGTCCGAGGCCAGCAGCAGGCGGGCGTTCTCGATGCCGCCCGCGCAGAGCACCACGGTCGCCGCCTGCACCCGGCGGACCGCGCCGTCGGACCCGCGCACCTCCACCCCCCGCACCCGCCGGTCGCCGGGGCCGGGCTCGGTGTCGACGTGGGTGACCGTGGCGTGCAGGAGGCAGCGCACCCCGGCCAGGTCACCCACGTCCGGGCCCTCCAGCGCCCGCCGCCCGAAGCGCATGTGGTCCCCGGGGTCGACGGCGTCCCGGCTGTAGGTCCACCCGTAGGGCCGGAGCACCCGGCGGTCGACCCCGGGGAAGCACCGCTCCAACCGCTCGGCCACCGCGGCGGAGGTGTTGTCGGCCACCGGCGCACCCAGGTGGGCCCGCGACCGCTCGAGGTAGGGCTCCAGCTCACCCCGCGCCCACGGCCACCCCGAGTGCGGCACCCACGGCCGCGCCCGGAAGTCGACCTCGTCGAACGCCGCCACCCGTCCCGACCACGTCGTCGACGTCCCCCCGAGCACCCGGTTGTGCACCGCCCACGGGTCGGTCACCCGGGGCCGGCCGGTGCTGACGATCTCGGCCAGCGCGTCGGACTCCGCCTCCCGCCGCAACCCGCCACTCTCCAGCAGCAGCACGTCGAGGCCGGACCCGGCGAGCTCCCGGGCAAGCGTCGACCCGGCCGGACCGGTCCCGACGATGCACACGTCCGCGGTGACCACCGCCCCCGCCGGGACGTCACCCAGTTCCGAGACCGCCAGCACGTCCACTCCCTCACCTCGACAGCGGCTGCACAGCCTAGGCCCGACGCGACCCGCGGAGGGCGCCGGAACCGGCCGCTACGCTGGGCCGCCGACCGCTGCGCAGCCGAGGCGCCCACGCGACAGGACCACCGGGGACGAGGCCGACCTGAGCACCGACGACGACCGAGGACCGGCGGCGCACCCGGCACCCGGCACGACCGAGGTCGGCAGTCGACGGGGAGCCTTCGTCGGTGGCATCTGGAACGCGGCCTCCGCGGTCCTGCCGATGTTCGGCACACTCGTGCTCTCCGTGGTCATCAGCCGCGAGCTCGGCGCCGAGGTCCTGGGCGAGCAGAGCGTCGTTGCCTACGTGGCCTCGACCATGGTCTCGGTCCTGATCTACTCCTTCACCCTCGCCAGCGTCCAGGTGATGGCCGCGGCCGGCGGCGTCGGCGACGGACCGCGGCTGGCCTGGGTCTCGCGGTGGAGCTACGCCGCGCACGTCGGCGGCGGTGTCCTCACGGCCGTGCTGATGGTCTCGGTCGGCCTCACCCGCGACGTCCTGCAGGTGCTGTGGTTCCTCGCCGCGGCGACCGCGCTCGTGGACTCGATCGGCTGGGCGCACGCCAGTCGCGACGTGGCCCGGCGCGGCTGGGGCCCCAGCGCGTCCCGGCGGCTCGTGGCGCAGGCGCTGAGCCCGGTCGCCGGGATCGTCGCCATCTACGCCGGCGCCGGCATCAGCGGCGTGTTCGTCGCCCAGCTCGTCATCGCCGTGTGCTTGCTGCTCGTGCTCCGCCGGGCCGACAAGCGCAGCGGCGGGTGGCCCGTGCCGGGGCACGCCCGGCCGGCCTGGCGTCCCGTGGCGAGCATCTGGGGGCTGATCGCCGCGTCGGTCCTCATCTCCCAGATCGTCGAGCGCCGCCTGGAGCTGGTCTTCCTCGACGTCTTCGCCGATGCCCGCACCGTCGCCATGTACTCGGTCGCGTTCTCCGTCGTGGGGTTGGCCACCACCCTGTCCGGCGCGCTGATCGGAGCTGCGGCACCGGCCATCGCCAGCAGGTATGCCCGCGAGCCCGCGTCGGTGACCGACATGATGGGGCACGCCGCCCGGGTGGTCGTCTCCATCGACCTGGTGCTGGCCGCCGGGGTGGCCTCGGTGGGGGCGGCGCTGGTGCCCGTCGTCTACGGCTCGGAGTTCCAGGAGGCCGCGACCCTCGTCCGCCTGCTGTCGGTCCTCCTGGTGCTGGCACCGGTCGGCCAGCTGTGCAGCACGTTCTGGACCGGCGCCGGCCAGCTGCGCCCGGTGCTGCTGGCCGGCGGTCTGGCGGCGGTCGTCGACGTGGGCCTGGCGGCGGGGCTCATCCCCTTCCTCGGCACCACGGGCGCGGTCATCGCCACCTCGGGCGCGCAGACCGTGAGCACCGTGGCCCTGGTCGTGCACACCCGGCGCCGTGGTGTGGCGCTCCACCTGCGTCCCCGGCGCCTGCTGATCACCCTCGCCGCCGCTGCGGTCGCCGGCGGTGCCGCTGCGGCGACGGCGGCCGCGGTCGGCGGCCTGCTCGGGGTGCTGGCGGCGGCCGCGGTGTTCGCCGTGCTCGTCCTGGTGGCCTCCCGCACCGTCGGCCTGGCGGCCCGGGCGGACCTCGAGTGGCTGGCCACCACGGTGCCCGGACCGCTCGAGCGCGCCGTCCGGCTGGTCTCGCCCCGCTGAACCCGGGGGTCAGCCGCCCGTCCGGCCGGTCCAGCGCAGGATCCGGGTGCTGGGCCGCGGCGGACCCGACCCCAGGTTCTGGGCGGCGACCACGGCCGTGCCCAGCGCCAGCCGGGCCGCCGGGCCCCACTCGCGGCGCCGCAGTGCGCCCAGCAGTCGCTGGGCCGCCCGTGCGGTGCGGCGCAGCTGGAGCTGCCGCCACGCCCGGGTGGCCACCCGCCGCTGGGCGGCGGTGTTCTCCGGCGACCGCCACACCTTGCGCCGCACCAGGTCGTGCTGGTGCACCGCCTCGACCACGCGCCGGGTCATCTGCCCGCCGTGCACCCGGTACCAGGCGACCTGCTGCGGCACGGTGAGCACCGGACCGTGCCGCAGCACCCGCTGGTAGAAGTCCCAGTCCTCCATCTGCGTCAGACCCTGGTCGAACGGGCCCACCCGGTCGACGACCTCCCGGCGGAACACCGCCACGGCCGGCGGGTAGAGCGGGCTGACGACGACCGCCTCGTCGAAGGTCAACGGCGCACCCGGGGGCACGGCCACCAGCCGGCGCCCGTTGACCCGGCGGCGGTCCCGTTGGCGGGAGGGGTGCAGCCCGGGGTCGACCGCGTCCCCGTCGCCGTCCAGCAGCTCGGCGTACCCGTAGGCGCCCACCGCGGCCGGGTCGGCCCGCAGCGCGGTCACCAGCACCTCGAGGTGGTCCGGGCACCAGACGTCGTCGGAGTCCAGGAAGGCGACCACCGACACCTCCGGCGACAGGTGCTGCAGGCCGGTGTTGCGCGCCCCGGCCAGGCCGCGGTTCTCCTGCCGGACCAACCGCACCCGGGGCTCGGCCGCCACGACCTGCGCCACCAGCCGCGCCGACCCGTCGGGGCTGCCGTCGTCGACGACCACGCACTCCCAGTGCGGCCAGGTCTGCGCCCGCACCGAGTCCAGCGCAGCGGTGACGAACGCCTCGACGCGGTACACCGGGACCACCACCCCGACCAGCGGGGGTCCCTCGGGCGCGGTCACGGCGGTCGACCCTACCGCCGGACGGCGTCCGCGGAGCCGGCCGTGCCCGCCGCGGTACGGTTCGCCGACCGGCCGCCTGGGCGGTGGCACTACCCGGGGGGCTCCGCTGCGCATCACCCACGTCGTCGGCACCGGCTCGTTCGCCGGGCTCGAGCGCTACGTCGTCGAGGTCTCCGCGGAGCTCGTGGACCGGGGGCACGACCTGGCCGTCGTCGGCGGCGAACCGGAGGAGATGCAGCGGCTCCTGCACCCCGCCGTCCGCTGGGCCCCCGGTGCCTCCTTCACCGAGGCCCTCCGGTCCCTGGCCGGCGGCGGACGTCGTGACGTCGTGCACAGCCACATCTCGAAGGCCGACTTCGCCGCGCTGGCCGCCGCCCCGCTGACCGGTGGGCGCCGGTTCGCGACCCGCCACCTCACCGCCCCCCGCGGTCACGGCCGGGCGGCCCAGGCCCTGGCGCCGGTGGTCCGTCGCGGCCTGACCGCGGAGATCGCCGTCAGCGAGTTCGTGGCGCGGACCGTCCGCCCGCCCTCGGACACCGTCCTGCTCAACGGCGTCCGGCCTCAGGACGAGGTCACCGCACCGCGCCGGCGCGAGGTGCTCATGGCCCACCGCCTGGCCCCCGAGAAGGACACCCCCACCGGGCTGCGCGCCTTCGCCACCTCGGGGCTGGGCGACCGGGGGTGGCAGCTCGTCGTCGCCGGCCGGGGCGACGACCGGGCAGCGCTGGAGCGGCAGGCCGCCGACCTGGGGATCGGCGGCAGCACGCGCTTCGTGGGGTGGTTGACCGAGCCGGCCGCGGCCTTCCGGTCCAGCTCGGTGTTCCTGGCCCCGGCACCCGACGAGCCGTGCAGCCTGAGCATCCTCGAGGCGATGTCGCACGGGCTCCCCGTGGTCGCCGCGGCGTCCGGCGGCAACCCCGAGACCGTCGGTTCCGTGGTCGGCTCGCGCCTGTTCCCGGTCGGTGACGACGCCGCCGCCGGTGAGCACCTGCGGCAGCTCGCCGAGGACGACGCCGCCCGTGAGGCCTACGGCGATGCGCTGCGCACCGCGCAGCGCGTGCGCTTCGCGCTGCGCGGGCACGTCGCCGACCTGGTGGGCGTCTACGAGGGCCGGACGGCCCGCTCCACCTGACCCCCGAGCGAGGGCACCGACCGCACGAGGTGGTCGGCCAGCCGCAGGGCCAGGGCCACGATCGTCAACGTCGGGTTCGCGTAGCCGGCGACCGGGAAGACGCTGCTGCCGGCGACGAACAGCCGCTCGACGCCGTGCACCCGGCCGTCGGCGTCCACGACGCCGTCGACGGGCGACGACGACATCCGCGTCGTGCCCGACGGGTGGTAGGCGTCGACGACCGTGGCCCGCCACGCCTCGTCGTCGGTCATCGCGGGCAGCTCGGTCACCGTCGCCAGCCCGTGGGCCTGCAGGTCCTCGGCCACCCACCGGGCCAGCACCCGGCTGGTGCGCAGCTCGGCCGGGCCGACCCGCCAGTCGACCTCGGCCACCGGCAGGCCCAACGGGTCCAGGCCGGCGCCCAGGCGCAGCCGGCTGTTGGCGTCGGGCTCCTGCTCGAGCCACACCTGCAGGACCGTCCGGGTCGCCGGCCGGCCGGCCGACAGGCCGCGGAACCGGCGGCGGTAGGCCGCCCTCAGCAGCGGCCCCACCGCGCCGACCGAGGCCCGCACGTCCGCCGGCCAGCCCGCCGGGAGCGAGCGGCGGCGCAGCCCACCGACCAGCCGGCGGGCGGCGTCCATCGCGGCGTCGTCGTGCTCGTGCACCACCACCGCGTTGGCGTCGAGCAGGCGTTCCGCCTCCTGGGCGTCGGGCGCCAGCCGCACCTTCGGCCACAGCCGGGTGCCCCCGCGGTACAGGTGCGCCGTCCGGTCCTGCAACCCCGCCGGGTCGGTGGGGTCCAGCTCCAGCAGATCCACGACGGGGTGGTCCTGCAGGAACCGGCCGGTGTGCTCCCGGCCAGAACCCAGGCCGGTGCCCGCCGGGTCGGAGAGCATGAGGATGCGGGCGTTCTCGATCGCGCCCGCGGCCAGCACGACGGCGCCGCCCAGGACCTCGTGGCGCCGGCCGTCCATGGCGCTGACCTGCACGCCGACGGCCATCCCCGACGACGGGCCGTCGCCGCTGCGCAGCAGCACCCGGGTGACGGTGGCGTGGCTGAGCACGGTGGTCGTCGTCGAGCGCTCCAGCCGGCGGCCGTGCGCCGTCCCGAGGAAGGGCTGCGGTGTGTACTCGGTGAAGTCCGGCAGCAGCCGGTCGGCGCGCCACGGCAGCGGGACCACGCCGGGGTGCTCCCTCCACCGGTCCGCGCCGTAGCCCCGGCCGGTCAACCCGAACCAGCGCTCGGCCGCCGGGTACCAGGCAGCGAGTTCCCCGTAGCCCAGCGGCCAGCCGCTCCCGCGCACCCAGTCGCGGGGCGCGAGGTCCAGCGGGTGCATCCGCGTGCACTGCCCGTGCCACAGCTGGGTCGCCCCGCCCAGCACCCGCGCCCGGGCCCCGGCCAGGCCGCGGTAGGCCTGCCCGACGACGACCCCGTCGTTCAGGCCCGCCCGGCTGTCGATGCCGGCCGCGTCGCGCGGGTCACCACCGGACTCCACCAGCACCACCGGGCGCCCGGCGTCCTCCAGGGCGAGGGCGAGGGCCATGCCGGCGGCACCGCTGCCCACCACGACGACGGCCTCGGCGGGCAGGGCCGCCAGCGACGCCGACGTCGCCCGGGCCAGGTCGACGATCACGACCGCACCCGGCCCGCTGCGGCGTGCACCGCGTCGGAGAGCACGTCGCGCAGGGCGGCGGGGGCCGGCGCCCGTCCGCGCACCGCCTGAACGGCCGACACCAGTCGGGCCGGGTCGACGGAGGCGACCACGACGTCGGTGACAGGTGTCGAGGGACCGCGGTCCAGCAGCGCGGCAGCGACGGTCGCCGGCGTGGCCGGGGCGCCGGTCACCTCCGCCCAGCGACGGGCCAGCAGCGGGTCGGAGCCGAGGGCGAGCACGACGCGCTGCAGGTGCTCACCGGCAGGACCGAGCAGGCCGTGCCCGACCCGCACGGTGACGCTGGCGGGCAGCCGGACCGGTGGTGCCAGCGGCCCGACGGCGAACTGCGCCACCGTGAAGACCCCCTGCCCCGCGGCGAGGGCGGCTGCCGTCAGCTCGTTGGAGGTGGCCACCCCGACGGCACCCACCTCACCGGTTAACACGGCTCGCTGCAGCACCCCCACCAGCTCGGGCGTGACCTCGGCCGGCTGGACTTCGTGCAGCAGGAGACGGTCCACCCGGCCGCCCAGCTGGGCCAACGACCGGTCCAGGGACGAGCGCACCGCAGCGGGCTCGAACCGCCCCCGCGCACGTCCCTGGCTGGACCGGCGGAGCCGATCGATGACCGCCGCCGGCAACACCGCCCGGGCCACGGCGACCAGCTGCCGGCCACCCTGCCGGGTACCGAGCGCCGGAGCGAGGCCCACCTTGGTGGCCACGACCTCGACGCCGTCGCGGCCGGCGAGGAACTCGCCGAGCTGCGACTCCGTGCGCCCGCCGCCGTAGGAGGGCGCGGTGTCGAAACGCCGGACGCCGGCGTCCCAACCCGCTGCCAGCACCGCCGCGGATGCGCCGTCGTCGGCCTTGCCGAACAGCTGGGCGGTCCCCAGCACGACCTCCGGTCGGTCCGTCATGAGCTCCTGTGTCATTGCTCGGGATCGGTGACCTCGTCACCGTCCTGCGTCCACCCTGAGGTCTCGAACGTAGTGGCCGGGGAGTTGCTCACCAGGAGCGCCCCCGGGCCGGCGCCGGTCACCGACAGGCCGTCCAGGCTGACGTCCTCGATGCGGCCGCCGCCGTCGCTGATCAACCCGACCCACCGGCTGGCCGACTCGCGGGTCCCCGACAGCTCCAGCCCGGTGATGGTGACGTCCTGCACGACGCGCTCCCCACCGCCGTTGTAGACCAGCACGGCACCGTGGTCGATGTCCTGGTCGGTGTTGGCATCGGTGACCGACCCGCCCTCCACCCGGACGCCGTCGACGGAGGTGGTGTCGTAGCTGGTCTCGGCCGCGACGTAGACCCCGGCCGCGGCGGTGCCCGACACGGTGATGTCGGTGTAGGTCACGTCGGTCCCGCCCACGACGGAGATGCCCCGGGCGTCGGTGCCGTCGACGACCGGGGAGACCACCCGGATGCCCGCGCACGGGTCGCCGTCCTGGGCGTAGGACACCACCGCCACGCCGTCGTCGCCGACGTCGCGGACCACCGGCTGGAGCACCTCGCCGTCGGACGCGCCCCCGGTGATGTGCACCCCGTCGGCTCGGGTGCCGCTGACCTGCACGCCGTCGAGCACGAAGTCACGGGTGCCGTAGACGTAGATGCCGGCCGCCGCCGACCCCTGCACGGTGACGTCGCGCACCACGACCCCGCGGTGCCCGTCCAGCCACAGCCGCTGCTGCTCGAAGGCGTCGAACCGCCGGGACGTCGGCACGATGGTCAAGGTCACGTCCTGGACGACGACGTCGTCCGCGGAGACGGCCAGCGACGACCGCTCCTCGTCGGTGGCCAGCAGCGTGCCCCCGCCGGTGAGCACCGCACCGCGGACGGCCAGGGTGACCACGTCGCTGACCGCGTAGGTGCGCCCCTCCCCCAGCAGCACGGCCCCGCCGGGCTGCACGGCGTCGAAGGCCGCCTGCACGGCGGCGGTGTCGTCGGTCGTCCCGTCGCCCACCGCACCGAAGTCCTCGACCCGCACGGCGTCCGCAGGGTCGTAGAGACCCTCGTCGGGGCTGCCACGACCGACGAGCCACCACGTGACCCCGGCGGCGGCGAGGAGCACGACGACCGCCGCGGCGACGAGCAGGGGGCGGCGGCGCCTGCGGGCCGTGGTTGCGGCGTCCTGCGGCGTCTCGGTGGGGGGGACCGTCGAGCTGCCGGTGGCGGCCATGAGCGCTGTCCCGTCGTCGGAGGGGCGGGGTGGTCGTGCGGCTCTGCACACACCTGGTGCGCCGGCGGGCGCACGGAACCTGCCACGGAGCCCGTTCGTGGATACTCGGGACCCCGGCCCCCGCCACGGGGCGGTTCGGCGTACCGGTAACCATACCGCGCGTTGCACGAGGTCGGCCGGGATGAAGGGGAGCCACCACCGTGACCAGCCAGGCCGTACCCGGCGCCGATGCCTCTGCCGAGGACCCCGCCCGCCGCGGCGGATCGGGTCGCCGGCGCAGAGCGCTCGTCGGCGCCCTCCTGGGCGCCGTCCTCCTCGGTGGCCTGGGTGCCGCCCTCGCCGCGGGCGCCGACCCCGAGGTGAGCGCGTCGGCCCTGGTGCAGAGCTACCCCGACCCGGGGTCGGTGGAGAACCCCACCACCGGGACCGTCGACGGCGACCAGGCGGCCCGCAACGCCACCTACGTCGAGACCGAGCTGGTGTCGCTCAACAGCGCCGACCTGGCCGGCCAGGTCGCGGCGGCGGTCGGCCAGCCGGTCGGGGACGTCCAGCTGGAGGCCGTGCGGGTCGGGGACTCCAACGTCATCACGATCACCTCCACCGCCGCCACCGCCGCCCAGGCCAGCGCCCAGGCGCAGTCTGCCGCCGACATCTACGTGGCCGGTCGGCAGCAGCGGCTGGCCGACCGCATCACCGGCCTGCTGGGCACGGTCGAGACCCAGTTGACCAACAACCAGCAGGCCCTGGACGCGCTGCCGAACCCTCCGCTGAACGGCGTCGACGTCAACCAGCAGCAGCGCGCGGCACTGGCCCAGCAGAACGTGGAGCTGCTGGGCGCCCGCGACACCCTGCAGCGCGCGGCCGCCGACACCGGCCAGGTGGCCGGGGTCATCCAGCAGGCCACCGTCCAGCCCAGCGGCGCGCTCTCCAGCGCGGTGCTGACCGTCGTCGCCGCCGTGCTGGTGGGCGCCCTGCTCGGTGGCGTGCTCGCGCCGGTGGTGTCCTCGCTGCGCGGTCGCGTGCGCGACGCCCACGACGTCACCGGGCTCGGCGTCCCGGTGCTGAGCCCCGACCTGCCCGCCTCGACGCGCGGCCGCCGCGCCGGTGACCTTCGACGGGCCGTCCAGCTGCAGGCCCTGCAGCTGCCCGACGGGCCGGTCCACGGCGGCAGCCTGGCCGTCGTCGCCCCCGGCCGTGGCGTGGGTACGACCTTCACCGCCGTCGCGCACGCACGGCACGCCGCGCTCCGGCGCCCGACGCTGCTGGTCAGCTACGACCTCGAGGAGGCCGCGGACGTGCTCGGCGGGCTGCAGGGCCCGACCCTGCTGGTGCTCGGCGGTCGGCGCGACACCGCCGGGCACCGCATCCCCGACGCCCACCCGACCGAGCTCCAGGTCCGCAAGGTCACCGGCACCCCGGGCCTGGCCGTGCTCGAGGTGCCCTCCGGCAGCGGCATCGACGACGTCGTGACCAGCGGGCTGGTCGACGCCGCCGCCGATGCGGGCTGGGCCGTCGTCGTCGACGCACCGCCGCTGGACAGCTCCGACGAGGGTCTGCGGGCCGCCCTGCAGTGCCGCGAGACCGTGCTGGTGACCGCCACCGGCGGCAGCCGCGTCGACGACGTCGACCGAGGGGTGCAGATCCTGCACGGCGCCGGCGCCACCCCCGCCGGCATCGTGGTCAACCACGCCCCACGCGGACGGCGCCGCCCCAGCCGGGCCCCGTCGCCGGTCGGCCCGCCGCCGGCGCCGGACGCCGCGGCCGACCCCGCGCCGGACGAGGTCGAGCCGACCCCCGCCTCGGCCGGGCCCGACGTCCAGGTCGACCGCACCGAGGACACCGGCCGGATGCCGGTGGTCCCCGAGGAGGACCGGGCCGGGCTGCCCGTCAACCGTGGGTGACCCGGTCCTCTCGCTGGTGGTGAGCACCGTGGGCCGACCCACGGAGTTCGCCCGGCTGGTCGACTCCCTGGTGCGCACCGCGCCGGCCGGGCAGGTCGAGCTGGTGGTCTGCGACCAGAGCGCCGACCAGTCGTGTGCCACGCTGCTGGGCGAGCTGGACCCGCCGCTGCCCTGGCGGACCACGACCTCGGGCAGGGGCGCCTCGGTGGGGCGCAACGCAGGGCTGCAGCTGGCGCGCGGGGACCTCCTCGGGTTCCCCGACGACAACTGCTGGTTCCCGGCCGGTGCCCTGCACCGCGTGCTGGCCACCTTTGCCGCGGAGCCCGGCCTGGCCGGGCTCTGCGGTCAGCAGCAGACCCCCGACGGTCGGCCCTCGATGCTGCGCTGGCCCGACCGGGGCGGACCGGTGACCCGGACGAACTTCATGAAGACCTCGATCATGAGCACGATGTTCTTCCCGCGCGCCCGCCTGGACCGGGTCGGCGGCTTCGACGAGGGCATGGGGGTGGGCTCGGCCGGCTGGTACGGCGCCGGCGAGGAGTCCGACCTGCTCCTGCGCGTGCTCGACGACGGCGGGACGGTCCGCTACGACCCCGCACTGGTCGTCCTGCAGGACGAGCCGCGCGACGCGGCCGACGACCGGTTCGTCGCCAAGATGCTGCGCTACGGCTGCGGCAACGGTCACCTGTGGCGCCTGCACCGGCTGCCCCGCTGGTTGCTGGCCTGGTACTGCGCCCGCAAGGCCGTCGGCGCCGGGGTGCGGCTGGCGCTGGGCCGGCGCTCGTTGGCCCGGGCCGACCTCGCCTACCTGCGCGGCACCTGGGCCGGCTGGGTCGACCGCCGACCGCGCGACTGGCCCGCCGGGGCCGGGTCGTGACCGGCCCGGCCCCGGCCCGGGCGCCCTGGTGGATCACCCCGGCCGGGGCCCTGTCGCTGCTCGTGCCAGTCACCCTGCTGCTGACCTGGCGGCTCGACGACGCCGCGTTCCGGTTGTTCTACCGCACCGGCAAGTCGGTCACCGACAGCACGCTGCTGCTCATCGCGGTGGCGGCGCTCGTGCTGGCCGGCGTCGCCACCGCCGCCGCCGTGCTGGCCCCGCGCAGCCGCCGCACGCTGTTCCCCGTCCCCGGGGTGGTCCCCGACCGCCTCGCCGCCTCGGCGCAGGGCCTGTTCTGGGTGACCCTGGGCGGTTACGTGCTCTACACCGCGGCAGGGATCGCCAACGGGCTGGACCCCGCCGCGGTCGTGCAGTCGCTGCTCACGCAGGAGAACTACAGCGGGCAGGCCAAGCAGGCCCTGCAGGGCATCGCCGGGGTCACGAGCCTGACCCAGGTGGGCATCGCCTTCGTCGTCGTCGCGACCTGGGTGCTGGTCACCCGCTGGCAGCGCCGGCTGGCCTGGCAGTTGGCCCTGGTGCTGTTCCTGAGCCTGGTGCGCTCGTTCGTGGCCAGCGAGCGGCTGGCGCTGGTCGAGGTCGCCGTGCCCGCGGTGGTGATCGTGGTGCTCGCCGCGTCGCGCTCGCGCGTCCGCGCCCGCCGGCTGGCCGCCTCCTGGGCACCGGTCGTGCTGACCCCCCTGGTCTTCGTGCTGTTCGCCGCCTTCGAGTACTCGCGGAGCTGGCAGTTCTTCAAGACCCGCACCGACGAGTCGTTCCCGGTCTTCGCGCTGATCCGGCTGGTTGGCTACTACGCGACCTCCTACAACAACGGCCAGCTGCACCTCGACCACGACCCCTACCCGGG
Organism: Klenkia sp. PcliD-1-E; assembly: GCF_024124375.1. Classification (GTDB taxonomy): domain Bacteria; phylum Actinomycetota; class Actinomycetes; order Mycobacteriales; family Geodermatophilaceae; genus Klenkia. The sequence goes on along the minus strand of NZ_JAMXRZ010000042.1, from coordinate 4,844 downwards.
CCGGTTGCCGCTGGACTCCCTGTCCGCGTTCTGGACCGCGCCGGGCATCGCCCAGCTGCAGCTGTACGACCGGTTGTCGGCTCCGGAACCGGCGGTGGCGCAGAACGTGCTGGAGCGCTTCGGGAACCCCGAGTTCAACAACCCCGGCGGGTTCACCACCCCGTTCGTCGACTTCGGCACCGTCGGCGGGGTGCTGTTCTTCGTCGTCCTGGGACTGGTGATCGGCCTGCTGTTCCGCGGCTTCCTGGAGGGCTCCCCGCTCGGCACCCTGCTCTACCCGATGGTGGTCACCGGCCTGCTCGACCTGCCCCGCTACCTGTACTGGACCCAGGGGCGGGTGGTGCCCGCCGTGCTGGCCCTGCTGGTGGTCGCCCTCTACGTGGGTCGCCCCACCACGCAGCGGCGCGCACCGCACCTGCGCTCCGTGCGGGACCGCGGCACCCGCCCGGCGCACGGCCTCACCGTGGGGGCGGGCCGATGACCCGGCCACTGCGCTGGCTGCTCATGGCCGGCCACGTCCCGGGGAACGCCCGCGGCGGGGGCATCGTGCGCTACACCGTCGAGCTGGCCCGCGCCCTCCGGCGCCGGCCCGACGTCGAGCTCCACCTGCTGGTCGACCCCGCCGCCGCCGTCGGCCTGACCGACCTGGCGGGCGACCGCGACCGGTTGCTCGAGCTGCCGCCGCTGCCGGGCCCGGCCGTGCCCGCCTACGAGCGGACCGCGCTGGGCCTGCGGCTGCGTGGCCGGTACGACGTGGTCCAGGGCGTCAAGCACCTGCTCCCCCGCGGCCTGGGCCGCACGCACGGCGTCCTCACCGTCCACGACATGCTGCTCATGGACCGCCCGCAGGACTTCGGCACCGCCAAGCGCACCCTGCTGCAGCTGCCCTACGCCGGGTCCATCCGCGGCGCGGACACCCTGGTGTGCGTCAGCGCGGCCACCCGCGCCCGGCTGAGCGCCTTCGACCCCCGCACCGCCGCCCGCAGCACCGCCGTCCCGCTGGCCACGAGCCCCACGCTGCTGACCGCGGAGCCCCGGCCCGTCGAGGGGCTCGGGGACCGCCCGTTCGCCCTGGTGGTCGGCGACACCCAGCCCCGCAAGAACCTGCCCACCGTCGTCACGGCCTGGCGGCAGGTCGTCGCGCGGCGGCCCGACGCCGTCCTGGTGCAGGTCGGTCCGCCCCCGTGGGGCGAGGAGTCCTACGGCCCGGACTTCGCACCGCTGGTGGCCTCGGGCCACCTGCGCCAGCTGCAGGGCGTCGACGACGGCACGCTGCGCTGGGCCTACGAGCAGGCCGCCGTGGTGCTGGCGCCCAGCCTGGCCGAGGGCTTCGGGCTGCCCGCGGCCGAGGCGCTGGACCTGGGCGCACCGCTGGTCACCTCGACCGACGCCGCGCTGGTCGAGGTCAGCGGTGACCGGGCCCGGCACCTGCCGGCCGAGGACGTCGACGGGTGGGCCGCCGCGGTGCTCGAACAGCTGGCCGCGCCGCGGCCGACCGCCCCGGCACCGGCTGGACGCCGCACCTGGGACGACGTCGCCGAGGGCACGGTGGCCGCCGTCCGGCGGGGTCAGGCCGGGCGCACGCCCTCGACGTAGAGGCTCTCGTCCGCCCGGTGCGGGGCGTCGGGCACCGGGTGCACCCGACCCTGGCCGTAGGCCGAGACCTCCACGTCGACGAAACCGGCCGCGCGCAGCAGCTCGACCAGCGTCCCGGCGTCCCAGACCGAGACGTGCCCGTGGTCGTAGACCACCTCGGCCAGCGCGAGCAGGTCGGTGGGCCGGCCGGGCCGGACCTGGTCGAACAGGTCGGGTCCGGTGCCGGTGCCGGTCACCCGGGCGGTGTACTCCCGGGCCCAGCGGCCGAAGTCCGGGACGCTGACCCGCACCACGCCACCGGGCCGGAGCAGCCGGGCAGCCTGGTCCATCGCGGCCAGCCCGACCGGGGCGGGCAGGTGCTCCAGCACGTGCTCGAGGAAGACCGCGTCGACCGACCCGTCGGGCAGGGGCAGGGGCCGGCGCAGGTCCCACACGACGTCGGGGTGTACGCCCCACAGGCCGTGCAGGCCCCACAGGTCGACGTTCACCCAGCCCGCCGCGTTGTAGGTGCCGCTGCCCAGGTTGAGCAGCAGCGGCTGACCGGAGGCGTGCAGCTGCTGCAGCCGGCGGGCCGACCGACCGGCCACCAGCCGCGTACCCAGCATCTTGACCGCGGCGCGCTGCTTCGGCCCCAGGACGGTCCGCAGGGCGCCGAGCAGGGTGCCCACCCCGGCCTCCGGGACGGTGTCCGACCGGGACGTGAGGTACCGGCGCAGGTCCTCCCGCGGGCCCGCGGCCACCACCGGCACAGGGGTGGGCACCGTGGTGGGCAGGGTGTCCATCGAAGTGCCTCCGCAGGGTGCTCCCCGGGCGCGCGCCGGTCCGGGTGCGGTGAACCTAGACCCCGCAGACGGCTGGGCGCACCGGTGCGTGCCCCCGTCGGGTGAGGTCAGCCGGCCAGCACGCCGGCCACGACGTCCCGCACGCGGTCACGGAACGCCGCGCGCGAGAACCCCTCGGCGTGCGTGCGGATGGCGGCCCGGTCGTAGCGATCCGGGTCGAAGTCGCGCAGCGCGGTCGCCCATGTCGCGACCTCGTCCTGCGGTGCGACGGGGGGCACCAGCTCGCCGGTGACCCCCGGGAGCACGGTGTCCTGCGTACCGCCGGCGTCGACCGCGATCACCGGGGTGCCGCAGGCCTGGGCCTCGACCGGCACGATGCCGAAGTCCTCGACGCCGGGCATGAGCAGGGCGGTGCAGCTGCGGAACAGCCGGCGCAGCTCGGCGTCGTCGACCCGGCCGACGAAGCGGGTGTGCGGCCCGGCGACGGCCTCCAGCTCGGCACGCGCCCGGCCCTCCCCGGCCACCACCAGCGGCACCCCGGCCGCCTCGGCGGCCCGGACGGCCAGGTCGGGCCGCTTGTAGGCGACCAGCCGGCCGGCCAGCAGGAAGAACTCCTCGCGCGGCACGGCGGGGTCGGGCCGGTAGCTCTCGGTGTCCACCGGCGGGTGGACGACGGTGGCCGGCCGGCCCCACCAGTCGTTGATCCGGCCCACGACCGCGGTGGAGTTGCCGAGCAGGGTGTGCACGCGCGCGGCTGCCCGCACGTCGGCCGGCCGGTAGAGCGCGGAGAACGCGGCCAGCCCGGCGCCGCCGACCCGGCCGCCGATCTCCCCCGCCCGCATGGCGGGGTCCCAGGCCCACCGGGCCGGGGAGTGCACGTAGGACACCACGGGCGCGTCGGTGGCGTGCACGACCTGGTTGGCGAAGGCGTGGTGGGAGGCGACGACGACGTCGGACTCCGGCACCGGCAGCCGGCGCACCGCGGCGGGCAGCACCGGCAGCAGGTGCGCGTAGGTGCGCCCGCGCAGCAGCCGGCTCAGGGCCGTCGTGCGCACCCGGGGCTCGATGTCGGCGGGCATGACGCCGGGCAGGCCGATCGGCGCCAGCACGGGGGCGTCGGGCCACTCCCGGGCCAGCTGCTCCACCACGGCCTCGGACCCGGCGAACTCGGTGAGGCGTTCGTGCACCAGGGTCACGCGCGGGGGGGTCGTCACCGCACGAGCCTGTCACGGCGGCTCAGCGGAAGTAGCCCCCGGTCCGCACCAGGGCGGCCCCGTTGCGCAGCACGGAGCCAAGGGTGAACGTGGTGGCGTCCTGGTTGCTGACCAGCGCGGCCGGCCGGGTGTCCCCGGTGATCGCGATGGCGCTGAGGGTGACGTCGCGGATGCCCGGCGAGGACGGGTTCGTGATCAGGCCCAGCACCCGGCTGACCGTGGCCCGGTACCCGGTCACCGCCAACCCGGTGACCGTGACGTCGGAGACCAGCTGGTCGGTGGTGCCGTTGTAGACCAGCACGGAGCCGTGGTCGATGGCGGTGTCGTCGTTGGCGTTGGTGATGGTGCCGCCGCTGACCCGCACGCGGGCCACCCCGGTGGTGCCCCAGCCGCCCTCGGCGGCGAGGTAGACCCCGGCGCCGTAGGTGTTGCGCACGTCGATGCCGGTGATGTCCACGTCGGTGCCCCCGACGACGGACACGCCGCGCCCGCCCGTGGACCCGTCGACCGAGGGCGAGGTGATGGTGATCCGCGCGCTCGGGGCGCCGTCCTGGCGGTAGGAGACGACCGCGACGCCGTCGTCGCCCACGTCCCGGATCACCGGGGACAGCACCCGGCCGTCGCTGGACCCCTGGGTGATGTGGATGCCGTCGGCGCGGGTGTTCTCCACCGTCACCCGGTCGAGCAGGAAGCCGGAGGTGCCGCCACCGACGTAGACGCCGGCCGCCGCGGACCCGTCCACGACGACGTCGCGCACGACGGCCCCGGTCGCGCCGTCGAGCCGGAGCCGCTGCTGCTCGTAGGCGTCCCACCGCCGGCTGGTGCCGGAGATGGTCAGCGTGATGCCACTGACGGTCACCCCGGGTGCGGCGATCGTCAGCGACGAGGTGGCCTCGCGGGTGGCGCGCAGGGTGCCGCCACCGGTCAGGGTGACCCCGGCGGAGCGCAGGGTGAGCACCCGGCTGTGCGCGAAGGTCGAACCGGCCGGGAGCATGACGACGTCACCGACGCCGGCCCGGTCGAAGGCGGCCTGGATGGCGGCGGAGTCGTCGGTGGTGCCGTCGCCGACCGCGCCCGTGTCGAAGGGCGAGATCAGCCGGACGGCACCCTGCACCGGAGCCCCGCCGGGTGGCACCGACGGGGCGGCGGGCAGGGTGGCCGGCCGCGCCGGTGCGGTCGGGGCACCGTCGGCCGCGGAGGAGGTGGCCGCCGACGGCGTGGGGCAGGCGGGAGCGGCGGTGGCGTCCGGGGT
>NZ_JAMXRZ010000041.1 GCF_024124375.1 Klenkia sp. PcliD-1-E | reverse complement strand
CCAGGGCCTCGCGCGCCCGGCGGTAGGCCGCGGTGCTGGCCGCGGCCGGCCAGTCGGGGCCCAGGTGCTCACCGGGCAGGCCGGGGTCGGTCTGCAGCAGGTGCAGCCAGTCGGCCCCCAGCAGCGTGAACTGGGCCATCGACCCGGCCACCCGCGGCGGGCGCACCCAGGTGCGGACGAACCAGGTGTGCGCGTCGCGCACCGCCGGCACGTCCCACGCCCGGTGCACCAGGGCGGCGACGTCGGTGCCGGGCAGCGGCCGGGCGGAGAAGGCGTCGGCGAGCCCGGCGGCGTCGGTCAGCGGGGCGAGGACGGCGGCGACGTCGACGGTGCCCGGCGCCAGCCACAGCCCGTCGCGGACCCCGCCGAACCCGGCCCAGGTCAGCGCGGCACGCACCCGGTGCCGCAGGTCCCGGCGGCTCTCGGGGACCGAGTAGCTCAGCAGCGTCCACTCCTCGGCCGGGTGCTCGAACGGCGTGGGGGAGCTGACCCGGCGGTCGGCCCGGCGCAGCACCGCCTCGATGCGGGGGGTCAGGGCGTACTCGGCCGTGCGGCCGACCTGGCCGCGCTCGAGCAGGCCGCGCTGGGTCATCCGCTGCAGGGTCGCCCGGCCGGCGGCCTCGGCGACCCCGAGGTCGGCGAGCAGGTCCAGCAGCACCGACGACGGCAGCGGGGGCAGGCCCTCGTCGAGCACCAGGGAGCCCAGGAAGTTCAGCAGCAGCGTCTGCGGGCGGTGCGCCGGTGCGCCGCCCTCGGGCCCGTCCATGTGCCTCCCTGTCGCCGCCGGGTCCCGCAGATCCCAGCACATCACGAACTGGCATCGGAAACCTAGACAGGTTCTTGACGCACGTCTACATCCTCTCTAGCTTTCCCGTGACCTGGACCACCTCGTCCGATCCCGAAGGACCGTGATGTCCCCACCGCTGCTGTCCGTCGAGCACCTCGACGTCGTCTACGACGGCACGATCACCGCGCTGTCGGACGTCTCCCTCGTCGTCGAGCCCGGCCAGGTCGTCGCCGTGCTGGGCTCCAACGGCGCCGGCAAGACCTCGCTGCTACGGGCGGTCTCCCGCTCCCTGCAGCCCTACGGCGGCACCGTCACCGGCGGCACCGTCCGCTTCGCCGGCGAGGACCTGGCCGGCCGGGACGCCGCCGACGTCGTGCGCCGCGGCCTGGTGCAGGTCCCCGAGGGACGGCGGATCTTCCGCGACCTCACCGTCGCCGAGAACCTCCGCGCCGGCGGCTACACCGTCAAGGACGCGAAGGCGCGCGCCGCGGCCCGCGACCGGGTGTTCGACCTCTTCCCGATCCTGGCCGAGCGGCGCGACCAGCCCGGCGGCCTGCTCTCGGGCGGCCAGCAGCAGATGCTCGCCATGGGCCGGGCGCTCATGGTCAGCCCGCAGCTGCTGCTGCTCGACGAGCCCTCCCTCGGCCTGGCACCCCTGCTGGTCGACCAGATCGGCGAGATCGTCACCGAGATCAACGAGCAGGGGACGGCGGTGCTGCTGATCGAGCAGAACGCGGTCATGGGCCTGCGCGTCGCCGACGCCGCCTACGTGCTGGAGACCGGCCGGGTGACCGCGTCGGGGACCGCCGACGAGCTGTCGGCCAGCGACGAGGTGCGCGAGCGCTACCTGGGTGCGGCCGCCCCCGTCGTCGCCGGTGCCGCGGTGACCGGCGAGCCCGCGATCCCCACCGCCGAGCCGCCGCAGCAGCTGCGCGTGGAGGGCCTGACCGTCCGCTTCGGCGGCATCACGGCGCTGTCCGAGGTCTCCTTCACCGTCGAGCCGGGCACCGTGCACGCCCTCATCGGCCCCAACGGCGCCGGCAAGTCCACGCTGGTCAACGTCCTGGGCGGCGCCTACCGGGCCACCGAGGGGAGCGTGCACTACGGCGACGCCGAGCTGACCGCCCTGCGCTCGGACCGGGTCGCGGGTCTCGGCGTGGCCCGCACCTTCCAGAACATCTCCCTGGCCCTCGAGGACACCGTCGAGGACAACCTGCTGGTCGGCCGGCACCGGCTGATGCGCCGCGGCCTGCTGCCCGGCGCGCTGAAGCTGCCCGGCGCCCGCCGGGAGGAGCGCGAGCACCGGGAGACCGTCGCCGGCATCGCCGAGCTGCTGGGCATCGCGCACCTGCTGCGCACCCCGGTGCACACGCTGGCCTACGGCGACCGCAAGCGGGTGGAGATGGGCCGCGCGCTGGCCGCCCGGCCCTCGCTGCTGCTGCTCGACGAGCCGGTCGCCGGCATGACCCACGGGGAGAGCCAGGACATGGCCGAGACCATCCGGCAGGTCCGCCGCGACCTGGGCCTGTCGATCGTGCTGGTCGAGCACGACATGCCCTTCGTCATGGGCCTGGCCGAGCAGGTCACGGTCCTGGACTTCGGCAAGAAGATCGCCGAGGGCACGCCGGCGCAGGTGCAGCGCGACCCCGAGGTGCTGCGGGCCTACCTCGGAGCTTCCGCAGGAGAGGGCACAGCCGCATGAGCTACTTCCTGGAGCAGGTGCTCAACGGGCTGTCCTACGGCCTGGTGCTCAGCCTCATCGCCGCCGGGTTCGCCATCGTGTTCACCTCCACCGGCGTGCTGAACTTCGCGCACGGCTCGGTGGTGCTGCTGGGCGCCTACCTGGTCGCCGTCCTGCACGACACCATCGGCTTCTGGCCCGCGGTGCTCGTCGGGCTGGCCGGCGCGGCCGTCGTCGGCGTGCTGATCAACGCGCTGCTGGTGCGCAACCTCGCCGACCCCAACCCGGGGACGGCGGCGATCCTCATGCTCGGCGTGGACATCGTGCTGCTCACCGAGCTCACCCGCCGGATCGGCAACCAGGTGCTCACCCTGGGTGCGCCGTGGGGCGCCTCGGTGGTGCGGCTGGGCGACATCACGCTGCCCACCGGCCGGGTGCTCGCCGCCGGCGTCACGCTCGTCGCCTTCGGTGCGCTCTGGTACCTGTTCTCCCGCACCGACCTGGGCGTGGGCATGCGGGCCGCGGCCGCCGACGGCCCCACCGCCTCGCTCATGGGCATCCGGCTGTCCCGGACGGCGGCCACCGGCTGGGCGCTGGCCGGCATCCTCGCCGCGGTCGCCGGCATCTTCCTGACCTCCTTCCCCGCCCCGGGCGTCGCGCCGACGGTCGCGCTCAGCGCGTTCGCGGCCATCCCGGCCTGGGTGCTGGGCGGGTTCGACTCCGTGCCCGGCGCGGTGGTCGGCGGCCTGCTGATCGGCCTGACCAGCGCGCTGGTCACCGGCTACGAGTCCGACCTGGAGCCCTTCCTGGGGTCGGGGTTCGGCGAGGTCGCGCCCTACGTCGTGATGATCGTCGTCCTGCTCGTGCGGCCCTCGGGCCTGCTGGGCAGCAAGGAGGCCGTCCGTGTCTGACGCCCCGCGCAAGGTCGTCGGCCTGGTGCTGCTGCTGGTCGCGCTGGCGCTGCCGTTCGTGCTGAGCGACTTCTGGCTGCAGACCGGCCTGTTCGTGATGGCCACCGCCATCGGCGCGGTCGGTCTGACCCTGCTCGTCGGGGTCGCCGGCCAGCTGTCCCTGGGCCACGCGGCCTTCGCCGCGATCGGGGCCTACGTCTACGCCTACACCACCGGCGAGTCGACGACGACGGTGGAAGGCCTGGGCCTACCGCCGCTGCTGGGCCTGGTGCTGGCCGCGCTGGTCGCCGCCGGGGTGGGCGCGGCGTTCTCCCCGGTCGCCGGCCGGCTGCGCGGCATCTACCTGGGCCTGGCCACGCTGGGGCTGGTCTTCGTCGTCCGGCACCTGCTGGTCAACCTCGACTCCTGGACCGGCGGGTTCGTCGGCCGGTCGGTGGAGCCCTTTGCCGTCGGCGGGTTCAGCTTCAGCAACCGCGACCCCGACTACCTGGCGGTCGCCGGCGTGGAGTTCGAGGGCCTGCACCGGCTCTGGTACCTGTTCCTGCTGCTCGCCGTCGCGGCGATCTGGCTGGCCGCCAACATCCGCGGCGGCCGCACCGGACGGGCCTGGGCCAACGTCCGGGACTCCGAGACCGCCGCGGCCGCGATGGGCGTCGGCGTCGCCGGGGCCAAGCGATCGGCGTTCGTCGTCTCCTCGGCCTACGCCGGGGTGGCCGGCGCGATGCTGGCGCTGGCCTACGGCCGGGTCGCCCCCGACGTGTTCAGCCTGACCGCGTCGGTGGACTACCTGGTCATGATCGTGCTCGGCGGGCTCGGCTCGGTGGCCGGCGCCGTCGTCGGGGCGGTCTTCGTGACCTCGCTGCCGCTGGTATTGGCCCAGTACAGCTCGGCCCTGCCCTTCCTCGCCGCGCCCGGTTCGGGCGGCCTGGACCCCTCCACCGCGTCCCGGATCGTCTACGGGCTGGCGATCATCGCCGTCCTGGTGTTCCTGCGCGGCGGCCTGGCCGGCGGTGCCCGCCGGCTGCGCGACCGGCTCCGGCCGGCACCCCCTGCTCCCGTCCCACCCGCCGACCGCCCGGTCGCCGGGGAGCCCTCCCGGTCGAAGGAGACCACCCGATGAAGCACCGCGTCCGCGCAGCCACGCTCGCCGCCGCCGCCCTGGCGCTGGCGGCCTGCAGCACCACCGCCCCGACCGCCTCCGGCGGAGGAGGTGGGGACGACGTCACGACCGGCAACGGCGTGACGGACGACGCCATCACCATCGGCATGCTCACCGACCTCTCCGGGCCCTTCGCCGCCGGCGCCGCGGTGCAGGTGACCGAGACCCAGGCCTACTGGGACCAGGTCAACGCCGACGGCGGGGTCTGCGACCGCGACGTGACCGTCGACGTGCAGGACCACGGCTACGACCCGCAGCGCGCGGTGACGCTCTACCGCTCGATGGCACCCGACGTCATCGCCCTGCAGCAGGTGCTCGGCGGCCCGACCAGCGCCGCGGTGCTGCCGCTGGCCGAGCAGGACTCCGTGTACGTGGGCGGCGTGGGCTGGGCCGGGTCGGCGCTGGCCTACGAGAACAACCAGCTGCCCGGTGCGTCCTACGCGATCCAGGGGGCCAACGCCGTGGACTACCTGGTCGACGAGCTGGGCGTGGCCGAGGGCTCCTCCATCGGCGTCGTCTACTTCACCGGGGACTACGGCGGCGACGCGCTGGCCGGCGCCGAGCACGCGGCCGACGAGCGGGGGCTGCAGGTCGTGGCCCAGGAGATCACCTCCCAGACCACCGACCTGTCCGCGCAGGCCTCCGCGCTGGCCCAGGCCGGGGTCGCCGGCGTCGTGCTGGCCGCCGCGCCCACCCAGCTGGCCTCGCTGGCCGGCGTGCTGTCCGCGCAGGGCGCCGACGTGCCGATCATCGGCATGAACCCGACCTTCAACCCCTCGCTGCTGGGCACCCCGGCCGCGGACGCGCTGCTGGCCAACGTGTACTCGATCACCGCGGAGTCGCCCTACGACAACCCCGACTCGGCGGGCGTGCAGGCGGCCAACGAGCTCTACGCCTCGGCCGACCCGCAGGGTGCGCTGGGCTGGGAGGTGCCGCTGGCCTACGTGCAGGCCGAGCTGCTCAAGCAGGCGCTCGACGGCGCCTGCGAGGCCGGTGACCTCACCCCGGAGGGCGTGGTGGCGGCCTTCCGCGACGGCGGCACGGTCGACACCCAGGGTGTGCTGCCCGACGACCTGGACTTCTCGGAGCTGGGCCAGTCCCCGACCACCACGGTGTTCATCTCGCGGGTGAGCAACGAGGCCGAGGCCGGCCTGGAGCTGCTGGACCAGATCAGCGGGCCCAGCGCCGAGTCCTTCTCCTACGGGAGCTGACCGGTGCCCGCACTCGTGACCAGCGAGCTGCGGGCGCCGGCGACCGGCCCGGCGGACGGAGTCCTGGGTGACGTCCTCCGCCGGGCCGTCGACCGGGGGCCGGACGACGTCCTGCTCTCGACCCCGGCGACCGGCGAGCGCTGGAGCGCGGCGCAGCTGCTCGCCGATGCGACCTCCCTCGCCGCGGGCCTGCTCGCCGCGGCCGGTCCCGGGGCGCGGGTGGCCACCTGCCTGGCCAACGGGCCGGCACCGGTGCTCGTGCAGCTCGGCGTCGCGCTGGCCGGGCAGACCCTGGTGCCGGTCAACCCGCGGTCCCGCCCGGCCGAGGTCGAGCACGCGGTCGCCCTCTCGGGGGCGTCGCTGGCCGTCGCGGACCTGGGGACGGCGATGGCCGGGCTGCCCGTGGTGGAGGACTGGCGCTCGCTGCTGGCCGACCCCGTCGAGCTCCCGGTCGTCGACCCCGGCTCGCTGGCCCAGGTGCAGTTCACCTCCGGCACCACCGGGCGGGCCAAGGGCGTGCGGATCACCCACGCCGGGATGGTGGCGACCGGCGCCGCGTTCGCCGAGCGGCTCGGGCCGTCGGCCGGGCGGGTGTGGTGCAACCCGATGCCGCTGTTCCACACCGCCGGCAACGTGCTCGGCGTGGTGGGGGCGCTGTGGGCCCGGGCCGACCACGTGGTGCTGCCCTTCGCCCCGGCCGCGGTCCTGGACGTCCTCGCGTCGTCCCGGGTCACGATGCTCTCGGCCGCGCCGACGCTGCTGGACCTGATGGTGGCCGAGGGCGTCCCCGACCTGCCCGACCTGGCGGTGCTGTTCACCGGCGGGATGACCGTGACGCCGGCCTTCGTCGACCGGGTGGAGGCCGCGTTCGGTGCGCGGCTGGCCACCACGTTCGGGATGACCGAGACCTGCGGGTGCGCGCTGATGGCCGGCCCGGACGACCCCGACGAGGTGCGCCGGGGCACCGTGGGCGGGCCCATCGCGGGCACCGAGGTGCGCATCGCCGGCCCGGACGGCGCCCCGGTGCCGGTGGGGGAGACCGGCGAGCTGTGGGTGCGCGGCGACCGCATCACCGACGGCTACCTCGACGACCCGGTGGCCACCGCGGCCGCCATCGACGCCGAGGGCTGGCTGCACACCGGCGACCTGGCCACGGTGTCCGCGGCCGGGGGCTGCCAGGTGACCGGCCGGCTGAAGGACATGCTCAAGACCGGCGGGGAGAACGTGTCCCCGGTCGAGGTCGAGGAGACCCTGGTCGAGCACCCCGGCGTGGCCCGCGCCGCCGTCGTCGGCCGGCCGGACGAGCGGTGGGGCGAGCTGGTGGTGGCCTTCGTCGTCCCGGTCGCCGCCGACGTCGACCCGGCCGAGCTGGAGGCCTGGTGCCGCGAGCGGCTCTCGCCGTTCAAGGTCCCGCGCCGCTGGCACGTCGTGGACGATCTGCCCATGACGGCGTCCGGGAAGGTGCAGCGCGCCCTGCTGCGCACCACCGCCGCGGAGGGATGACCCGGTCGCGGTCCACCGTCGCCCGGGTGGTGTCGGTGGTGGAGGCCTTCCGGCCGGGGGAGACCGTCCTCGGGGTCTCCGAGATCGCCCGGCGGTCGGGGTTGCACGTGGCGACGGCGTCCCGGCTGGTCGCCGAGCTGGTGGAGCTGGGCCTGCTGCGCCGGGAGAGCGACCGCCGGGTGGGGCTGGGCCTGCGACTGTGGGAGCTGGGTGCCCGGGCCTCGCCGGCGCTGTCGCTGCGCGAGGTGGCGATGCCGCTGATGGAGGACCTGCACGCCGTCGTCGGCCAGCACACCCAGCTCGGCGTGCTGGACGGCGACGAGGTGCTGTTCCTGGAGCGGCTCTCGGCACCGGGCGCGGTCGTCAACTACACCCGGATCGCCGGCCGGCTGCCGCTGCACGCCTCGTCGTCCGGCCTGGTGCTGCTGGCGCACGCCTCGCGGGACCTGCAGGAGCGCACCCTCGCCGGGCCGCTGCGCACCTTCACCTCGGCGACGATCGGGACGGCGGCCCGGCTGCGGTCGGTGCTGGACCAGGTGCGCCGCGAGGGTGTGGCCTTCTGCCCGGGGCACATCCACCCCGACGCGTGCGGGATCGCCGTCCCGGTGCGCGACCCGGCCGGGGCCGTCGTGGCCGCGCTGGCGGTGATCGTGCCCAACGACGCCGACGCGCGGGCGCAGGTGCCGGCGCTCCGGGCGGCGGCGCGGGGCATCGGCCGCCAGCTCCCGTCGTCCCGTTGACCATGCAGAACCGCAACGCCGCCACGCAGGTGCACGGCTGTTCTCTCGCTGGATGAGAACGGCATGGCCCCGGTCACTGCCCGGCCGCCACGATCCCGTCCATGACCACCGCCGCCCGCTCCACGGTCCGGGTCGCCGCCAAGCAGCGGCTGGCCGACGGCGTCGTCGCGCTGACCCTGGTCGACCCGGACGGCGCCCGGCTGCCGGACTGGACCCCCGGCTCGCACGTGGACCTGGTGCTGCCCACCGGCGACACCCGGCAGTACTCCCTGTGCGGGGACCGCTGGGATGCCCACACCTACCGGGTCGCCGTGCTGCGCGAGCCCGCCGGCCGGGGCGGGTCGGCGTGGGTGCACGACGAGCTGGCCGTCGGCGACCTGGTCGGCCTGGGCGGGCCGCGCAACCAGTTCCGCCTGGCGCCCGCGCCCCGCTACCTGTTCCTCGCCGGCGGCATCGGGATCACCCCGCTGCTGCCGATGGTCGACGCCGCCCGCCGGCTCGGCGCGGACTGGCGGCTGGTGTACGGCGGGCGGACCCGCGCCTCGATGGCCTTCCTCGACGAGCTGGACGACGACCGGGTGACCGTCTGGCCGCAGGACGAGCGCGGCCTGCTCCCGCTGGGCGACCTGCTCACCGGCCTGGACGACGGCACCCGGGTGTACTGCTGCGGCCCCGCCCCGCTGCTGGACGCGGTGGAGGCCGCCTGCCCGCCGGGGCTGCTGCGCACCGAGCGGTTCGTCGCCCGCGAACAGGGCGCCCCGGTGCGCGACGAGCCGTTCACCGTCGTCCTGGACCGCACCGGCGCCGAGGTCGTCGTGACGCCCGACGTCAGCGTGCTGGAGGCGGTGCGCGCCGCCGGGGCCGACGTCCTGTCCTCGTGCCGCCAGGGCACCTGCGGCACCTGCGAGACCACCGTGCTGGCCGGCGACCCCGACCACCGCGACTCGGTCCTCGACGAGGCCGAACGGGCCGCCGGGGACTGCCTGCTCGTCTGCGTGTCCCGCTCCCGCGGTGACCGCCTGGTGCTCGACCTGTGAAGGGGACCCGATGACCGCCGTGCTGCCGACCCTGGACCTGGACCCCTTCGACCCCGAGGTGCTGCGCGACCCGCTGCCCGCGCAGGCCGCGTTGCGCGACGCCGGCCCGCTGGTGCGGCTGCCGCGGTACGACACCTGGGCGATCGCCCGCTACGCCGAGGTGCACGCCGCGCTCAGCGACTGGCAGTCCTTCGAGTCCTCGGCCGGTGTGGGGCTGACCAACTTCCGCACCGAGACCCCGTGGCGGCCGCCGTCGCTGCTGCTGGAGGCCGACCCGCCGCACCACGACGCACCCCGCGCCGTCCTGGCGAAGGTGCTCGGGCCCCGGGCGCTGCGCACGCTGCGGGCCGACTGGCTGGCCGACGCCGAGGCGCTGGTCTCCGACGTCCTCGGACAGGGGTCGCTGGAGCTGGACGCCGTCCCCGCGCTGGCCGCGGCCTTCCCGCTGCGGGTGTTCCCCGACGCGGTCGGGCTCGGGAAGGACGGCCGGGAGCACCTGCTGCCCTACGGCGACCACGCCTTCAACGCCTTCGGGCCCACCGACAACCCGCTGGTGCTGGCCGGCAACGCCTCGATGCCCGCGCACGCGGGCTGGGTCGGGCAGCAGTGCGAGCGGGAGGCCCTGGCCCCGGTCGGCTTCGGTGCCGACATCTGGGCCGCGGCCGACCGCGGCGAGCTCACGCACGCGCAGGCCCCGCTGGTGGTGCGGTCGCTGCTCACCGCCGGGGTGGACACCACCGTGCACGGCATCGGCGCGGTGCTGCACGCCCTGGCGGTCACCCCCGGCGCGTGGCAGCTGCTGCGGGAGCGGCCGGAGCTGGTGCGGGTGGCCTTCGACGAGGCGGTGCGCTGGGAGTCCCCGGTGCAGGCGTTCTTCCGGACGACGGTGCGCGACGTCGGGGTGGGGGACGCCGTCGTCCCGGCGGGGGAGAAGGTGCTGGTCTTCTTCGCCGCGGCCAACCGGGACCCGCGACGGTGGGCCGACCCCGACGCCTTCGACCTCACCCGCGACCCGTCGGGCCACGTGGGGTTCGGCATGGGCATCCACCAGTGCGTGGGCCAGCACGTCGCCCGGCTGGAGGCGGAGTCGCTGCTGACGGCGCTGCTGGCCCGGGTGTCCTCGCTGGAGCTGGCCGGGGACCCGGTGCGGCACCTGAACAACACCCTGCGGTCCTGGGAGTCGCTCCCCCTGCGCCTGGTCTGCTGAGCAGCACCTTCCGCATCGTGGAAGTCGTCTTCTGCAGCCCCGGTGATGCGGCTCACCATGGTGTACGTCACCGCCGACGACCCCGGGAGGGACCCGCATGACCTCGATCGTCCGCAACCAGTGGTACGTCGCCGCCTACGGGCGCGAGATCGGCCGGGAGGTCTTCGGCCGCACCATCTGCGGGGAGTCGATCCTGTTCTGGCGGCGCGAGGACGGCACCGTCACCGCGATGAGCGACCGCTGCGTGCACCGCCGCTTCCCCCTGAGCGAGAAGCCCTCCCACCTCGTGGGCGACACCGTCGTCTGCGGCTACCACGGCTTCACCTACGACGCCGACGGGAAGTGCGTCGCCGTCCCCGGCCAGACCCGGGTGCCGCGCACCGCACGGCTGAAGAGCTACCCGGTGGTCGAGCAGGACTCCTTCATCTGGGTCTTCATCGGCGACGACGACCGGTCGGACTCGGTGCCGATCCCGCGCGCCCCCTGGCTGGACCAGGAGGGGTACACGACGGTGAGCGGCATGGAGCCGCTGGCCGCCCGGGCCAGCCTGCTGGTCGACAACCTCATGGACCTCAGCCACGAGACCTACCTGCACGGCGGCTACATCGGGACCCCCGAGGTCGCCAACACCCCGATCACCACCGAGGTCGACGAGGACGCCCAGGTCGTCTACGTCTCCCGGCACATGGACGACGCCGACTGCCCGCCCTTCTACGCGAAGTCCACCGGCATCGACGGCCGCATCGTGCGCTGGCAGGACATCGAGTTCCACCCGCCGTGCCTGTACCTGCTGCACAGCCGGGTCGCCCCGGTCGGCGTGCTGCCCGACGAGGACGGCACCGACCCCGACGGCTTCCACGTCGAGGTGGTCTACGCCATCACCCCGGAGACCGAGCACTCCACGCACGACTTCTGGGCCGTCGCCCGGGACTTCGCGCTGGAGGACGAGGGCGTCAGCGACTTCCTGCGCGAGAGCAACCGCACCGTCGTGCTGCAGGACGTCGTCGCGCTGGACGCCCTGGAGCGGGTGCTGGCCGGCGAGCCGGACGGCTACCAGGAGCTGTCGATCAACATCGACACCGGTGGCCTCGCCGCGCGCCGGATCATGGCCGCGCAGGCCGCCGCCGGTGCCGAGCAGGTCCCCGACTCCCCGGCGACCCTCGCGTCGCGGTGAGCCGCCCGATGACGGAGACCGTCGCGCCGACCCGGGTGCTGGACGGCGACCGCGTCACCCGGGTGGCGTGGCTGCCCGGCAGCGACCGGTTGCTGGGGGAGTGCTCGTGCGGCGCCCGCGCCGAGGGCGGTGACCCGATCGGCATGTGGGAGTGGCTGCTGGCCCACCCCGACCACCCGGCCCGGGTGGCCGAGCCCGACGCCGGCGCCCCGGTCGACCACGTGCCCCCGCCGCACCGGGTGCTGCGCCCCGAGCAGGCGGCCGGGCCGCGGACCCCGCTGCGGTGAGCGAGCAGGAGCTGCGTCTGGTCGTCGCCTCCCGGACCGACGGGGCCGAGGGCGTCGTCGTCCTGGAGCTGGCCGACCCCGGCGGTGCCGAGCTGCCCGCCTGGACCCCGGGCGCGCACGTCGACCTGGTGCTGACCGACGACCTCACCAGGCAGTACTCCCTGTGCGGCGACCCGGCCGACCGGACGCGGTACCGCATCGGCGTGCTGCGCGAGCCGGCCGGCCGGGGCGGGTCCGCGCACGTGCACGACCGGCTGCACCCCGGTGACGAGGTCTGCGTGCGGGGCCCCCGCAACCACTTCGAGCTGGTCGAGGCCCCGCGCTACGTCTTCGTCGCCGGGGGCATCGGGATCACCCCGATCCTGCCGATGGTGGCCGCCGCGCGGGCCGCCGGCGTCCCCGCCGAGGTGCACTACGGCGGCCGCAGCCGCCGGTCGATGGCCTTCCTCGAGGAGCTGGAGGGGCACACCCTGCACCCGCAGGACGAGGTCGGGCTCATCGACCTCGACGCGGTGCTGGGCGACCTCGACCCCGGCACGCTGGTGTACTGCTGCGGCCCCGAGCCCCTGCTCGCCGCGGTCGAGGAGCGGGTGACGCCCGAGGTGCTGCACCTGGAGCGGTTCACCCCCAAGGACGTCGGGGACCCGGTGCGCAGCGACGCCTTCGAGGTCGAGCTGTCGCTGAGCGGGAAGACCCTGACCGTGCCGCCGGACCGCAGCATCATGGCGGTGCTGCGGGAGAACGGCGTCGAGGTGCTCAGCTCCTGCGAGGAGGGCACCTGTGGCACCTGCGAGACCGGGGTGCTCGAGGGGGAGGTCGACCACCGCGACTCGCTGCTCACCCCGGCCGAGCAGGCCGCCAACGACGTCATGTTCGTGTGCGTCTCCCGCGCGGCGTGCCCGAGGCTCGTGCTGGAGTTGTAGGCGTGCGGACGGCGAACACCAAGCTGCTCGCCGTCCTCGACGCCTTCACCCGGGAGCGGCCGCGGCTGACCCTGTCCGAGATCGCCCGCGCCGTCGGCGTCCCGCTGCCGACGGCGCACCGGCTGGTCGGTGAGCTGTCGTCCTGGGGCGGGCTGGAGCGCGACGAGGACGGCGGCTACCGCGTCGGCCTGCGGATCTGGGAGCTGGGCGCGCTCGCCCCCCGCGGGCTGGGTCTGCGGGAGGCGGCCCTGCCGTTCATGGAGGACCTGTACGAGGTCACCCACGAGAACGTGCAGCTGGCCGTCCGCGAGGGCCACCAGGTGCTGTTCGTGGAGCGGTTCGCCGCGCGCGGGGCGGTCACCGTGCTCACCCAGGTCGGCGGCCGGTTCGCCCTGCCCCCGACCGGGGTGGGCCTGGTGCTGCTGGCGCACGCCCCCACCGAGGTGCAGGACGCCGTGCTGGCCGGCCCGCTGGAGCGGCACACCCCGCACACGGTGACCGACCCGGTCCGGCTGCGCCGGCTGCTGGCCGAGGTCCGCCGCACCGGGCACGCGGTCAGCGACCGGCAGGTCACCGACGACGCGGTGTCGGTCGCCGCGCCGGTGCGGCAGGGGGGCGCGGTGGTGGCGGCCCTGTCGATCGTGGTGCGCGGGGACTCGGCGGGCGTCGTCCGGCCCTACGTCAACGGCGTGATGGCCGCCGCGCGGGGGATCAGCCGGTCGCTCGGGGAGTGAGCGCGTCGCGCGGGCCGACCACCCGGTCCCGGCCGGTGCGCTTGGCCTCGTAGAGCCGCGCGTCGGCGCGGCCGAGCAGCTCGGGGGTGTCCAGCGGCAGCGGGTCGGGGCTGCCCGCGGCACCGATGCTCACCGTGACCGGCAGCGCGCCGACCAGGTGGCCCCACTGCGTGTGCGCGATGCCGTGCCGCAGCTGCTCGAGCACCGCGGTCGCCCGGCCGATCTCGGTGCCGGGCATGACCAGCAGGAACTCCTCGCCGCCCATCCGCGCGGCGAAGGCCTCGTCGCCGACGGTGGCGGCGACGGCCTCCAGCACCCGGGCGACCTGGCGCAGCACCTCGTCGCCGACCTCGTGGGAGCAGGTGTCGTTGATCCGCTTGAAGTGGTCGAGGTCGACCAGGCCGACCGACACCGGGCGGCGCCCGGCGGCCGCGGCCAGCAACGCGGGGAGCTGCTCGTCCAGGTGCCGGCGGTTGTACAGGCCGGTGAGGGCGTCGCGCAGGGACAGCTCGCGGTAGCGGCGGCTCTGCTGGCGGGCCTCGGTGGCCTCGTACATGGCCTGCAGGGTGCGGGCGCGGGCCTCGCGCTGCTCGGACTGCAGGGCCAGGGCCTCGTCGGCGTACCGCACGTGCTCGGCGTAGGCGGCCTCGAAGTCACCGGCGTCGGCGTGCAGCGCGGCCTGCTCGCGGCGGGCCCGGATGCGGACGGCGGTCAGGCCGTGCCGCTCGCAGCGCCGCACGCACTCCTCCAGCGCCGCCCGGGCGTCACCCAGCCGGCCCCGTGCCCGTTGCACCTCCGCGAGGGTGAGCAGGAAGTCCGCGTCGGCGCCCGCCTCGGCCGAGGGCGAGCGCAGCGTCGACCCGGCCCCGGGCCGCAGCGCCTGCTCGGCCTCCTCGAGGCGGCCCAGACCCAGGTAGACCCGGCCGATGGTGTCGCGGGTGGCGAGGTCGGTCTCGACGCCGTGGTCGGACTCCATCGCCTGCAGCCGGAGGACGGCGGCCAGCGCCGTGGTGTGCCGCCCCGCCAGCGAGGCGGTGTAGGCGCTGTTGTTGAGGATCTGGGACAGCCGGGCCACGTCGCCGAGCTGCTCGGCGAGCACCAGGACCTCGGCGTAGCGGTCCTGCGCACCGGCGTCGCCCTGCAGGCCGAGGCAGTCGGCCAGCCGCTTGCGGTGGTCGATGCGCACGGCCACGGGGACGTCGTCGTCGAGCAGGTCGACGGAGTGCACCGCGTGCTCCAGCGCCACCGACAGGTCGCCCAGCTCCTGGAAGACCGCGGCCAGCAGGTGGTGCGTGCGGGCCTGCAGGAACCGGGACCGGTGCTCGGTGGCCCACCGCAGCACGGCCTGGGCGGTGGACCCGGCATCGGCCAGGTCGCCGCGGCGGCGGCCGACGTCGGCGGCGACGAGGTCCGCGCGCAGGGCGAGCTCGGTGAGGTCGAGCGCGCGGGCCGCGGTGGCGGCCCGCTCGGCGGCGTCCCGGACGCCGTCCAGGTCGGCGTCGGGACGGGACAGCACCTCGAGGTCGCCGACCGCCGCCTCCACGACGGCGCGCGGCGACCCGTCGGGTGGTCGCAGTCGGCCGGGGTCCACGTCGTCCCTTCGTCGCAGGGGGACCCGAGGTTGAGCCCGGTCCGGTGGCGCCCACCCGGACGGGTGGGTGTCGTTACCTTGCCACTCCCGGGGACGGCGCCCGGTCCGGCCAGCGGCAGGGTCAGCGGGCCGGGCGCACGAAGGAGTTGAGCTGGCCGGTGACCACCCGGGGGAAGGTCTCGAACGCCGCGGCCCGCTCCGGTGAGGCGTTGTAGACGGACTCGACCTCGCGGAAGCGGTCCTCGTCGCCGTCCAGGGCGACCGACCACACGAAGGCGTCGTTGGCCTCGTCGACCCACGCCTCCAGCACCCGGAACCCGTACTGCTCCCGGACGGGGAGGATCGAGGGGAACCAGGCGACGAAGTCGGCCATCCGGCCGGGCTCGACGGAGTAGCGGCGCAGCTGCACGGTGGTGGTCACCGCGCCGAGTCTGCCGGGGTCCGACGGGTCGGGTTCACTGGGTGCCATGGCCGACCGAAGCTGGGGTTTCCGCACCCGCGCCCTGCACGCCGGGGGGCAGCCCGACCCGGTCACCGGCGCCCGCGCGGTGCCGATCTTCCAGACCACCAGCTACGTCTTCGAGAGCCCGGACGACGCCGCGGCGCTGTTCGCGCTGCAGAAGTACGGCAACGTCTACAGCCGGATCGGCAACCCGACGGTGGCCGCCTTCGAGGAGCGGATGGCCTCGCTGGAGGGTGGCCTCGGCGCGGTGGCGACGTCGTCCGGGCAGTCGGCGGAGTTCCTCACCTTCGCCTCGCTCGCCGGGGCCGGGGACGAGGTCGTCGCGTCGGCGAACCTCTACGGCGGCACCATCACCCAGCTCGACGTGACGCTGCGCCGGTTCGGGGTGTCGACGACGTTCGTCCGCGGCACCGACCCGGCCGACTACGCCGCGGCGATCACCGACCGCACCAAGCTGCTGTTCGCCGAGGTGGTGGCCAACCCGGGCAGCGAGGTCAGCGACGTCCGGGGCCTGGCCGACGTCGCGCACGCCGCCGGCATCCCGCTGGTGGTCGACGCGACCACCGCCACGCCCTACCTGTGCCGGCCGATCGAGCACGGCGCGGACATCGTGATCCACTCGGCCACCAAGTTCATCGGCGGCCACGGGACGACGATCGGCGGCGTGGTCGTCGACGCCGGCACCTTCCCGTGGGCCAACGGCCGGTTCCCGCAGATGACCGAGCCCACGCCGTCCTACGGCGGCCTGTCCTGGTGGGGCAACTTCGCCGAGTACGGATTCCTGACCAAGCTGCGCAGCGAGCAGCTGCGCGACATCGGGGCCTCGCTGTCCCCGCACAGCGCCTTCCTGCTGCTGCAGGGCGTGGAGACGCTGCCGCAGCGGATGCGCGAGCACGTGGCCAACGCCCGGCGGGTGGCCGAGTGGCTGGAGGCCGACGACCGGGTCGCCTGGGTGCGGTACTCCGGCCTGCCCTCGCACCCCTCGTACGAGCTCGCGCAGCGGTACCTGCCGGAGGGCCCGGGTGCGGTGTTCAGCTTCGGCGTGGTCGGCGGCCGCGAGGGCGGACGCCGGTTCATCGAGGCGGTGCAGCTGTGCAGCCACCTGGCCAACATCGGCGACGCCCGCACCCTGGTCATCCACCCCGGTTCCACCACGCACGGCCAGCTGTCGGCCGAGCAGCTGGAGACCGGCGGGGTGTCGGCGGACCTGGTGCGCATCTCGGTGGGCCTGGAGGACGTCGAGGACATCCTGTGGGACCTGGACCAGGCGCTGACGGCGGCGACCAAGTGAGCGGGCCCACGGCGGGTCAGCGGCAGGAGATCCTCGACCGCACCCGCACCGTCGCGGTGGTGGGCGCCTCGGACAACCCGTCCCGGGCCTCCTACTTCGTGGCCACCTACCTGCTGGCCAGCACCGACTACGAGGTCTGGTTCGTCAACCCGCGGGTCACCGAGATCCTGGGCCGGCCGGTGTACCCCTCGCTGGCCGAGTGCCCCGGCGTCCCCGACCTCGTGGACGTCTTCCGCCGGCCGGCGGACCTGGCCGGGGTGCTGGAGGAGACCATCGCGGTGGGCGCGCACACCTTCTGGCTGCAGCTGGGCCTCTCCGACGACGCCCTGGCCGCCCGCGGGGAGGCCGCCGGCCTGGACGTGGTGATGGACCGCTGCCTGAAGATCGAGCACGCCCGCTTCCACGGCGGCCTGCACCTGGCCGGCTTCGACACCGGCGTCATCACCTCCCGCCGCCGCCCCCTGCGCTGACCCCCCCTGCGCCGGGGCCCATCCGGGCGGGGCCCTGCTGGCCGGGGTGGCCCGACGTCTCTGGCGGTGGCCGCCCGTTGCCCCGTGCGCACACCGTCGAGGATGTGCGGCCACCCCGAGCTGGGCGACCGACCCGAGCTGGGCTGCCGACCCGAACTGGGCTGCCGACCCGAACTGGGCTGCCGACCCGAGCTGGGCGACCTGCCCGGCGTCACGGGGCCGCACCGCCGACGTTGTCCATCGCCCGCCAGAGCCAGCCGTCCTCCGCCCGGACCCCGCCGCGCACCTTGCCCACCTCACGGGGCTGCTCGCCGAAGACCCGGGTGGTGGGCCCGCCGACCGCGAGCTCCCGCAGGATGCGTGCCTTCAGCTGGGCCCACCCGCGGGTCAGCATCTCGTAGGTGACCCGCACGAACCGGATGCCGACCGACCGCAGCAGGTCCTCGACGCGCTTCTCCTCGCGGAGGTCGGCCGGGGTGGCCAGCACGTACTTCGACTGCCCGTCGAACTCGATCGCCAGGGCGGCCTGCGCGTACCAGCCGTCCACCACCTTCAGCAGCTCGCCGTCCAGCCACAGCTCCACCTGCGGGACGAACGGCGGCAGACCCCCGGCCGCGAAGGCCAGCCGCCCGCAGGTCTCCAGCCAGCTCTCCGCGCGGCCGTCCGCCAGCTGCAGCACCCGACGGACGGCGGGCGTCCCGGCGACCGTGCTGTGCCGGGCCAGCACCTCCAGCAGCTCCTCCCGCGTGGTCAGCCCCCTCAGGAGCGCGGCGTCGGCGGCCGCGACCGCGTCCACCTCGCTCCAGGAGCGGGCGACGTCCACGACCGTGCGCGCCGCCGTCGTGACCGGGTAGGCGCCGCGCCGGGTGACCTCCTCCGGCGGGAGGGAGGACCGGTGCACCACCCAGTCGCCGCGGCGACCGCCCCGGGACGCGGGGTCGACCAGGTGGACCGGGTCAGGGGTACCGGCGCGCCTGGCCGGGCGGGGGAGGGCCCAGACCCAGGCTGCCGTGTCGAAGCCGAAGGGCGTGCCCGCCGGCGCCACGGCCTCGGCGACCGCGAGGGCGTGGAGACCGGGCAGCCGTCGGGTGCGCTCGACCTCCGCCCAGTCCGCGGCGCGCACGTAGGCGCCGGCCCGCACCCGTCGCAGCTCGCCCCGCCGGACGGCCGCGGCGATCTCCCGGTCGGTGACCCCGTGGGCCAGGAGGTGGCTACGGGTCATCAGGCCGAGACGGCGGCGTGCGGTCTCGCGGGTGACCAGCGGGAGGACCAGGGACATGCCGGCACCCTGACCTGCGGCGGTGCGCCGTGGCTCGCTCAGTCGGCATCTGTGGACAGGGGCGACGGTTGTGGACGCCTGCGCCCACGAGCTGCTACGGCCCATCCGGTACCGAGGTGGCCCGACATCCCTGGCGGTGGCCGGACGTGGCACGGTGCGCAGACCGTCGGAGATGTGCGGCCACCCCCAGGGCGGGGCCGGGCGCGGCGAGGGTGCGGCGGGGAGGATGGGGCCGTGCCGCACACCTCACCGACCGACGGGTGGACCACCTGCGCGCTGGGCCACCGGCACTGGGGCCTGGTGGGTGCCGCGGGGCTGCTGGTGCACCGCGCCGGGACGGCGGGCACCGAGGCGCTGTTGCAGCACCGGGTGGAGTGGAGCCACCACGGCGGCACCTGGGGCACCCCCGGCGGTGCGCTGGACCTGGGCGAGACCCCGGCCGACGGCGCGCTGCGCGAGGCCCGCGAGGAGCTCGGGCTGCAGCCCGGCCAGCTCACCCTGGGCGCGCAGTCGGTCGACGACCACGGCGGCTGGAGCTACACCACGGTGCTGGCGGTGCCCACCGGCGAGCTCGAGCCGGGGCAGCTGGTGCTCAACCGGGAGAGCACCGAGGTGGCCTGGTTGCCGCTGGCCGACCCGGGGGTGCAGCTGCACCCGGGGCTGGCCGCGAGCCTGCCGGCGCTGCGTGCCCTCATCGGCTGACACCGCCCCGGATCGACGACGCGGGCCGGTGCCGGGCGGCATCATCACCGCCATGACCGATCGGTCCCGGCTCGCCCGGGTGTTCTGGGGCGTGCTGGCCGCCGTCGTCGTGCTGTCGGTGCTGACGGAGTTCGGGCGGTCGCTGACCGGGGCGAGCGTCCTGGTGCCGGCCGAGGACCCGGGCACCGGCACCCGGGTCATCCGGTTCTGGAGCTACTTCACCATCCAGAGCAACGTGCTGGTGCTGCTCTCGGTGCTGCCGCTGGTGCGCGACCCGGAGCACGACGGGCGGTGGTGGCGGCCGCTGCGGCTGACCGCGCTGCTGGGCATCGTCGTCACCGGCCTGGTCTACGCCGTCGTCCTGGCGCCGATGCTGCACCCGACCGGGCTGGGCGCGGTGACCAACGCCGGCCTGCACTACGTCGCGCCGCCGCTGGCGCTGGTCGGCTGGCTGCTGTTCGGCCCCCGCCCTCGGGTCACCTGGGCCACGGTCGGCTGGGCGATGGTCTGGCCGCTGGCCTGGATCGGCTACACCCTCGCCCACGGCGCGGTGAGCGGCTGGTACCCCTACCCGTTCCTGGACGTCGGCGAGCTCGGCTACGCCGCGGCGCTGCGCAACACCGGGTTCGTCGCCGTCCTCGCGGTGGCCCTGCTCTCGCTGTTCCGCCTGCTGGACCGGCGGTTGCCGGTCACGGGGAGAGCGTGACCGCCACCATCCGGTGGTCGCCGACCGCCAGCTGACGCACCTCGGGGTCGGCGCCGTGCGTGCCGTGCAGCGCCAGCAGGTGGTCGAACTGCACCCTGGGGTCGGGGGCGGGCCAGGTGCGCTCGGCGACCAGCCGGCGCCCGCGGGTGACCAGCGCCGACAGCGAGCCGCCCAGGTTGAGGTCGCCGGCGACCACGACCGGGCCGGGCATGCCGGCCACCCACCGGTGCACCTCGCGCAGCTGCCGGGCGGCGGTGGGCGCGGCGAAGGACAGGTGGGTGCCGACGACGGTCAGCCCGTCGAGCTCCGCGGCCACGGCGGCCCGTGGCTCGTCGGGGAACCACCAGAGCCTCCTCGCCCCGGTCCGCGGGTCGGGCGCCACCAGCGGGAGCTTGAGCGGGCCCGGGTCCAGGTGCAGCACGTGCCAGCGGCGCACCGGACGCCGCGACACCAGCGCGATCCCGTAGTGCGGGCCGGTCAGCGAGCCCTGGTCGAGCACCGGGTCCAGCCGCGACCACGACGCGAACGGGTCGGGGGTCCCGGCCAGGGTGGGGGCGTAGCGCCAGTCGACCGCCCCCAGGGCCTGCGCGGCGACCGCCGGCTGGTGCACCCCGTGCGAGCGCGGCTGGTCGACGTCGACCTCCTGCAGCGCCAGCACGTCGACGTCGACGTCGGCCAGCGCGGCGGCGAGGGCGGTGCCGTCGACGGACCGGCCGCCGGCGTCCCGGCCGGAGGCGATGTTGAACGAGCCCACGCGCACCGGCACAGCGTGCCGGTTCCCCGGCGGTCCGGCGCGCCGATCACGTCTGGCGGGGACGCCAGCGGGTAGGGGCGGCGCATGACGACGGTCGGCGAGCACGTGGTGGCACGGCTGGGGGAGTGGGGCGTCCGGCGCTTCTACGGCTACCCCGGCGACGGGATCGGCGGCGTGATGAGCGCGCTCCGCAAGGCGGTGGACGCGGGCGACGCGGAGTTCGTGCAGGTCCGGCACGAGGAGACCGCCGCCTTCGCCGCCTGCGCGGACGTCAAGTACGGCGGGTCGCCGATCGGCTGCGCGGTGGTGACCAGCGGTCCCGGCGCCGTCCACGCGCTCAACGGCCTCTACGACGCCAAGCTCGACCACGTGCCGGTGGTGGCCCTGCTCGGGCACACCGCGCGCAACGCGCAGGGCAGCGGCTACTACCAGGAGGTCGACCTGCTCAACCTGGTCAAGGACGTCGCCGGCGCCTACGTCGCCCAGGTGAGCGAGCCCAGCCAGGTGCGGCACGTGGTCGACCGCGCGGCCCGGACCGCGCTGGCCCACCGCACCGTCACCGCCGTCGTCCTGCCCAGCGACGTCCTGGTCGAGGACGCCGTGGTGGAGCCACCGGACGCGCACGGCTACGCGCACACCAGCGCCGTCCCCAGCACGACCGCGACCGTGCCGCCGGCGGCGGCGCTGCGCGAGGCCGCCGCCCTGCTCGACGGCTGCGAGCGGGTGGCGGTGCTGGCCGGCGCCGGCTGCCTGGGCGCGACCAGCGAGCTCACCGCCGTCGCCGACCGGCTGGACGCCGGCGTGGCCAAGGCGCTGCTGGGCAAGGCGGTGCTCGACGACCGGCTGCCCTGGGTCACCGGCGCCATCGGGCTGCTCGGCACCCGGGCCAGCTGGGACCTCATGCGCGAGTGCGACGGCCTGCTGATCGTGGGCTCGACCATGCCCTACTCCGACTTCTACCCCGCCCCCGGCCAGGCCCGGGCGGTGCAGATCGACATCGACGGCGCGAACTGCGGCCTGCGCTACGACACCGACGTCAACCTGGTCGGCGACGCGCGGGAGACCCTGGCCGCGCTGCTGCCCCTGCTGCGCGGCGACCGCGACGGCAGCTGGCGCGAGCAGGTCGGTCGGTGGACGCACGCCTGGCGCGAGCAGTCGGCCGCCCGGGTGGCCACGACGACCCACGAGCTGAACCCGGAGTTCGTCGTCCGGGAGCTGTCCGACCGGCTGCCCGACGACGCGATGCTGGCCGTGGACTGCGGGACGTCGACCAGCCACTTCGCCCGGGACGTCGACCTGCGCCCGGGGATGCTGGCCAGCCTGAGCGGCACCCTGCTGTCGATGGGCGGCGCCCTGCCCTACGCCATCGCGGCGAAGACCGCCCACCCCGACCGGCCGGTCTTCGCCCTGGTCGGCGACGGCGCCATGCAGATGAACGGCGTCAACGAGCTGATCACGGTCAGCCGCTACTGGCGCACCTGGGCCGACCCGACCTTCGTCGTCCTGGTGCTGAACAACCGGGACCTGTCGTTCGTGACCTGGGAGATGCGGGCGATGGTCGGCGACGTCCCGTTCGCCGAGAGCCAGGACCTGCCCGACGTCCCCTACGCCGACTGGGCCGGGCTGCTGGGCCTGGGCGGGCGGCGGGTCAGCGAGCCCGGTGAGGTGGCCGGGCTCTGGGAGGAGGCGCTGGCCGCCGACCGGCCGTTCGTGGTGGACGCCGTCGTCGACGCGAACGTGCCGATGATCCCGCCGCACCTGACCCTGGAGCAGGTGGTGAACACCGCGAAGTCGCAGCTGAAGGGCGATCCCAGTGTTCCGCTGGTGATCGCCGACGGGCTGCGCGAGGCGGTGGGCGCGCCGGCGAAGGGCCTGTGGCACCGGGCCAAGGACGCGATCACCGGCGGGTAGCGTCCCGCCCGTGAGTGCACTGGACGGCGTCTCGGAGATCTTCGACCCCTCCGTGTGGGAGCAGGTGCCCGGCTTCGAGGGGCTGACCGACCTCACCTACCACCGCGCGGTGGAGGGCGGGGTCGTGCGGGTGGCCTTCGACCGGCCCGAGGTGCGCAACGCCTTCCGGCCGCAGACGGTCGACCAGCTGCTGCAGGTGCTCGAGCACGCCCGGCTGGACACCGCGGTGGGCTGCGTGCTGCTCACCGGCAACGGCCCCAGCCCGCGG
Source organism: Klenkia sp. PcliD-1-E (assembly GCF_024124375.1). Lineage (GTDB taxonomy): Bacteria > Actinomycetota > Actinomycetes > Mycobacteriales > Geodermatophilaceae > Klenkia. The sequence goes on along the minus strand of NZ_JAMXRZ010000041.1, from coordinate 10,214 downwards.
GACGGCGGCTGGGCGTTCTGCTCCGGCGGCGACCAGCGGGTGCGCGGCCGCTACGGCTACGAGGCCGGTGCGGGGGTGAACGGCCGACTGCACATCCTCGAGGTGCAGCGGCTCATCCGGTTCATGCCCAAGGTCGTGGTCTGCGTCGTCCCGGGGTGGGCGGCCGGCGGTGGCCACAGCCTGCACGTGGTGAGCGACCTGACGCTGGCCAGCGAGGAGCACGCCCGGTTCAAGCAGACCGACGCCGACGTCGGCAGCTTCGACGGCGGCTACGGCTCGGCCTACCTGGCGCGCCAGGTGGGCCAGAAGTTCGCCCGCGAGATCTTCTTCCTCGGCAGCGAGTACTCCGCCGCCGACGCCCACCGGATGGGGATGGTCAACGCGGTCGTGCCGCACGCGGAGCTGGAGACCCGGGCGCTGGAGTGGGCCCGGGCGGTCGTGGCAAAGAGCCCCACCGCGCAGCGGATGCTGAAGTACTCCTTCAACCTCGTCGACGACGGCCTGGTCGGCCAGCAGCTGTTCGCCGGGGAGACCACCCGGCTGGCCTACATGGCGGAGGAGGCGGTGGAGGGCCGGGACTCCTTCCTGGAGAAGCGGAAGCCCGATTTCTCGCGTTTCCCGTGGCACGTCTGACGATGCGGCCGTTCACGGCCCGTGAAGGCTTACCGTGTTACGTGTGACGCGTGGACGCTGGACGGTGTCGGTCGTTGTGGTGACTCCACTGAGTCGTGCACGATGGACCTCGTGACGAACACCGACCTGCCCGCGCGGGCCGCGCACCGTTCCCCCGGCCGCCCGCTCAGCCCGGAGCTTTCCGAGCAGTTGGTGGCCGTGGCGGTGGACATCCTGGCCGACGAGGGCTGGGGCCGGCTCAACAGCGACCGGGTCGCCGCCCGGGCGCGGGCCGGGAAGGCAGGCATCTACCGCCGCTGGCCCACGATGTCGGCCCTGGTGCGGCACGCCGTCGGCGGCTTCGAGCTGGTCGCCTGCCCCGAGGACACCGGATCGCTGCGGGGCGACCTGGTCGCACTGCTGCAGCCGTGGACGCAGGAGCTCTCCCGCGAGGAGCGCGCCGCCGCCGGCCTGGTGGGGGCGGCCCGCCACGACGACGAGCTGCGGGCCGGGCTGGACGCCGCGGTGGTGCAGCCGCTGGCCGCCGTCCTGGACGAGCTGGCACGGCGGTCGGGCGAGCGTGGCGAGCCGGTGGCCCCCGAGCGGCTGGCCCTGCTGCGCACCCTGGTGCAGGCCCTGTGGTGGGAGCGGTACACCGCCTTCTCCTCGCCGCTGTCGGGCGACGAGGTGACCGCGATGGTGGACCGGGTGCTGCTGCCCGCGGTCACCGCACCGGCGGCCTGATCACGGTCCGACGGGCCAACCGGGCGTCCGGCTGGCGGCCGCGTTCCAGCTCGGCGACGAGGCGGAACGCGGCCGATGCGTCGTCGCGGTCGGCCAGGAGCCTGAACCCGCCGCCCACCGCGTCGAGGGCGGTGCGGCTGCGCCGGCGGGCGTCGCCGACGGCCGCGGGGAGGCGGGGGTCGCCGACCGGCAGGTCGGCGAGGTCGGCCCACAGGTCGACGAGGGCAATCCGGCCCGTGGTGATCAGCAGGCCGCTGGTCAGGCGGGCAACGAGGCGTAGGCCGTCCACCCGCCCGACCGTGGCCGTCCAGTCAGCGAGCAGCGCGGCGGCCAGCCGCTCCTCGCTGCGCCGGGTGAGCTCGCGGAGCTGGACCATGAGCGCGGGGCTGGCCTGCACCGTGGACAGGAAGTTCCGGTGCGCCGGGCGTCGCAGCAGCAGCGGGACGGCGAGCACGTGGTGGGCGACCCAGGCGTGCGCGGTGCCCACCGCGCCGGTGCCGGGCGCCCGGTCGGCGACCGCATGTGCGGGGCCGTCGACCCAGGGTGAGCGCCCGGCGAAGTAGAGGTCCTCCTTGGTGGGGAAGTGGTTGAAGACCGTCTGCACGGCGACGTCGGCCACCTCGGCGACGTCGGCGACCGTCACCGCGTCGAAGCCCCGCTCGGCGAACAGCCGCTGGGCCACGGCCCGTACCTCGTCGTGGGTGCGGGCCTTCTTGCGTGCCCGGCGGTCGGCCGGCTCGTCCCCCATGGCCCGTGATCATAAAGTGAGAGCGGTCACACGGGGAGGGTGTCAGGCGGGGTCGCCGGCCCAGTCCGCCGACACCGCCTGCGCCCACGAGCGCAGCAGCACCGGCAGGTCGACGACGTCGAGGTCGGCGGCGACGTCGGCGACGGTCGAGCGCCACTGCGCCGGCGGGGCGTCGAGCACCGGACGGCGGGCGCCCTCGCCGAGCTGGGTGCGCAGCCGCGCCACGGCATCGGGGCCGCCGCCGTGCTGCGCGTCGTAGGCGGCGGTCGCGAGCTCGACCAGGCCGGCGGTGCGCACGTCGCTGGGCGCCTCGTCGCGCAGGCCCCGGACGGTGACGTCGAACAGCCGGGTGCAGCCGGGCGAGGCGCCCTCGTGCCGGGCCTCCAGACCGGGGACGGCGGCGAGCACGGCCCCGCAGCCCGGGCAGCGCGACACCACGGTCGGCGGCTCGGGGAGGGCGGAGGTCCCGTCGGTGGGGCTGGCGGGGGTCACCCGGGCGATCCTGCCGCACGCCCCGGCGACGCGCTGGGGGCAGGGGGTTGAGCCCCCGGGGTGGCCGGGAACGTGGTGGCCATGGCTCCCCGCATCGCCGTCCTCGACGTGGACGGCACCCTCGTCGACTCCAACTACCACCACGCGCTGGCCTGGTACCGGGCCTTCCGGTCCCTCGGCGAGACCGTGCCGGTGTGGCGGCTGCACCGGCTGATCGGCATGGGCGGTGACCAGCTGGTGGCCGCGGTGGGGGGCGAGGAGCTGGAGGAGCGGCTGGGCGACCAGGTGCGGGACCGGTGGCAGCAGGAGGTGCAGCCGCTGCTCGGCGAGCTGTCCCCGCTGCCCGGTGCCCGCGACCTGCTCATCGCCGTCCGGGAGGCCGGGCACCGGCTGGTGCTGGCCAGCTCAGGCAAGGCCGACCAGGTCGACCACTACCTGGACCTGCTCGACGCCCGGGAGCTGGCCGAGGCGTGGACCACCAGCGACGACGTCGAGTCCTCCAAGCCCGCCCCGGACCTGCTGCGGACGGCGCTGGCCAAGCTCGGCGAGCCCGACGACGCACCGGCCGTCGTCGTCGGCGACTCGGTCTACGACGTCGAGGCGGCCAAGCGGGCGGGGATGCCGGCCTACGTCGTCCGGTCCGGCGGCTTCGGCGACGACGAGCTGCGGGCGGCGGGCGCCGTCGAGCTGTACGACACCCCGGCCGGCCTCACCGCCGCGCTGGACACCACCCCCCTGGGCCGCCAGCGTTGATCAGGGTGGTTGATCGAACTCCGTCCTCCCTCGCGAGATCTGGCGAAACAGGACGGAGTTGGATCAACCCCGCTGATCGACGCGGAGCGGGAGGGGTCAGGCGGCGCGCTCCACGTAGTCGCGGACGGCGACCATCGGCGGGCGCTGGTCCACCGCCACCGGCACGCTGGCCGGCACGAAGCCCTCGCCGTCGTGCGCGAACTGGGTGAGCAGGCCGGCGGGTGCCTTGCGGTGCCGGTCGCTGCTGCCGCGCGAGGCGCGGGACAGGACGGTGGACACGATCTGCCCGGCCATCACGCCCAGTGCCTCGTCGGTCTGGTGGGAGTGCACGCGGGTGCCGAGGTCGACCTGGGCCAGACCCGCCAGCCCGCACACCTGCAGCAGGTCGACGAGCAGGCCGACCTCCACGCCGTAGCCGGAGACGAAGGGCACCTGCTCCAGCGCCGAGCGGCGTCCGGCGTACTCCCCGCCCAGGGGCTGCACGAAGCCGGCCAGCTCGGGCCACAGGGCGTTGAGCAGCGGGCGGGCGGTCAGCTCGGTGACCCGGCCCCCGCCGGCCGGGCGGACCTGGCCGTCCACGGCGAGCGGGCGGGTGTAGCAGCCCTTGACGTAGGAGACCCGGGGCTCGGTGAGCAGCGGGGTGAGCAGGCCCGGGACGTAGTGCGCGGTGTCGTTGAGCAGGTCGGAGTCCATGAACACGACCAGGTCGCCGGTGGTGGCGGCCAGCGACTTCCACAGGGCCTCGCCCTTGCCGGGGCGCGAGCCGTGCCCGGGCAGGACGTCGGCGGTGGCCACCACGGTGGCCCCGGCGGCCCGGGCGACGGCGGCGGTGTCGTCGGTGGAGTCGGAGTCCATGACGACCAGCTCGTCGACCAGCGGGACGGCGTCCACCCAGCGGGCGACCAGGTCGGCGACCAGCCCCCCGACGGTGGCGGCCTCGTTCCGGGCGGGCAGCACGACGCTGACCCGGTGCCCGCCGGCGCGTTTGGCGGCCAGCAGGGCGTCGGTGTCGATCTCGGCCACCGAGGTGGCCGACGTGGTGCGGTGCTCGAACCAGGCGCGGGCGTCGGGTCGCATGGGCGCCACTCTCAGCCACCGCCCAGGCCGGTGTCGCGCCGGACCGACCGGGTTCACGCGATCTTCACAGGAACGGAACAGGCCGTGCTCGCGACACGGCAGACGCGGTACGCCGGGTGCTTCCTGCGGACTGCGGTGTGCCGTTAATCTCCCGTCGTCCACCCCGGCACCGGTGGCGGGGGGCCCATCACGGGGGAGAAATACCTTGAGACGACGACTGCTCGCTGCTGCCCTTCTCTCGGTCGGCGTGGTCGCCGGCCTGGCCGCGCCCGCCCAGGCCGCGCCCGCGGCCGCCGCCATCACCGTGCCCGACGATTTCGTCCCGGTGCTGTCGGACACCCGGGCCACCGGCCACTACGAGGTGGTGGGCAGCGGTCTGCGGGTCTACACCGAGGGCTCCACCACCACGGACAAGGTGGCCGAGTACGTCGCCACCAGCACCCCCCTCGCCGCCGCCGGCGAGCCATCGCTGGCTCTGACCAGCAACGGTGACGGGACCATCCGACCCGGGTTCCAACTCGTCGTCGACTTCGACGGGGACGGCACCTCCGACGGGATCCTGGTCGGCGAACCTGCGTCCTACGGCAATGACTGGTGGGCGAGCAACGGTTCGAAGCAGTTCGTGAAGGACGCCGCCCCCAGCCACACTGCCGGCTCCGGTAGCGCCAACCACGGCACTCTCGACGAGTGGCGCGCGGCGTTCCCGGACGCACAGGTCCTCGCCTTCGGGTTCTCGCTCGGCAGCGGGGTGCGGGGCGACTGGACGATCGACTCGATCACCTTCGCCGACACCCAGTACACCTTCCGGCAGGACGTCGTCCTGACCAGCGCGGCCCAGTGCAAGAACGGCGGCTGGGCGACCAGCACGAAGCCGGTGTTCCGCAACCAGGGCCAGTGCGTGAGCTCCTTCGCCCGCGCTAAGTAGTCCGGACCCAGCGTCGCGGCCCCGTCCTCCACCGGAGGGCGGGGCCGTCTGCGTATCAGGGGTGGCGGACGACCCGTCCGCCGCCGCAGACCCAGGCCACCTGCAGGCCCACCCGGGCGCGGTCGAGCAGCTCGCCGGGGGTTCGGTCGAGCGCGGCCACGGTCAGCCCGCCCGCGGCGGGCCGGCCGCTGACCCGCTCGGCCACGGCCAGCAGCCGGTCGGCCACGGCGTCCAGGTCGGCGGGCAGCACGGTCAGCACCAGGACGACGTCCGCGCCGTCGGTGCCCACCCAGTCCTCGGCGCGGGACTCCCGGCGCAGCGCCGAGTGCAGGACGGCGGTGTCGGCCGGCCCGTCCACGGCGAGGACCAGCACCGCGGCCGGTCGACCCGCGACCAGCAGGGCAGCCGCCAGCGAACCGGCGCACGGGGGCGCGGTCGCGGGCTGCTCGAGCAGGGTCACCCGGTGGTGATCGGCTCCGCGGCCGGGGTGCTTGAGGCCCGGGGGTCGGGGTGGCCGAGGTCGGTGAGCCAGCCGCGCAGCACCTGGTGCAGCTGCTCGGCGCCCACGACCTCCCCGGGGTCGGCGAACCCGGCGGGGTGCAGCAGGAACCCGCGCTGCTGCGGCCCGCCGAGACCGCCGTGCGAGCCCACGTGCGGCTCGAAGGCGGAGGCCTCCTCCGTCGTCGGGTCGAACCGGCTGTTGATCATGACGTCGGCGCAGTGCGGGAAGGTGGAGGTGCGGGCGACCAGCCGGGCGGCGTGCTCGCCGTAGGGCGCCAGCGGGTCCTCCCCGACGACGACGCCGGAGTCCAGCCGGTGCAGCCCGTCGCGGCCGAGCACCACCGGGCCGAACTCGGTGGAGTGCACCAGCAGGAAGCCCACCCCGGGGTGGTCGACGAGGGTGGGCAGCAGCGCGGGCCAGCGGCGCTCGATCTCCTCGATCGGCACCCGCCCGGCCAGGTCGGTGAAGGACACCATCGCGGTGTGGCCGCTGACCAGGCACACCACGCCGGGGGCGACGCGGGCGACCTTGCCCGGTGTGCCGGTGGTGTCGCGGGGCGTGTGGTCGGCCGAGCCCGCGCGCTCCACCCGCTCGCGCAGCCGGCGGGCGACCAGGCCCGGCCCGCTGGCGGCCTCGGCGAGCGCGGCGCCGACCTGCCAGCCCTCGGTGGCCTTCTGCCGCTGCCGCGCGGGCTGCCGGTCGCCGTCCTCCTGGGGCAGTGTGCGTCCTCCTGGGGCGACGTTGCCGAGGGAGGATGCACGGTGATCAGGGGAGCTGATCCACGCCGAGGAGGAGGAGGGGGAGCACAGCCGCCCGACCAGCTCCTCGATGGTCTCGCCGAACCGGTTCGCGAACGCCTCGCCCTGGGTCTGGCCGTGGTCGGACAGGCAGACCAGGTGGTAGGGCCGGGGCGCGAGCTGGGTGGCCCGCCACAGCCGGCCGATCTGCTGGTCGATGGAGCGCAGCACCTGCAGGGTGTCGAACCGCTCGATGCCGGAGTGGTGCGCGACCTCGTCGTAGCCCAGGAAGTCGGCGTAGGCGACCGGCCGGCCGGCGAGCATGTCCTCGATGAGCGCGGCGACGACGACGTCGCGGGCGATGACCGTCGTCCCGGGGCGGGCCAGCGGGTAGAGGCCACCGCGGTCGATCCGGGGCCGGACGTCGGCCCGCCGCTGCTTGCCGGCGGCCACCAGCTCCCGGACGACGTCGACCAGCGACACGGCCAGGGTGCGCAGCGCGTTCACCGGGTTGGCGAAGTAGGCGTAGTAGCCGGCCCCCACCCGGTCCCGGCCGCGCCGCGTGCGCCGGGAACCCTTGGGGACGACGAGGGCCAGCGAGCTCATGGTCAGCGAGACGTACCGGGCGTCGCCGGTGAACAGGTTGCCGCGGCCGGCGCCGTCGGGGGCCAGCAGCCCGCCGCCGTCGGAGTGCCGGGCCTCGACCAGGGCGGCGTCCTCGGGGTGGGAGACCGACACCACCCTGTCCCGGTCCTTCTCGTACCAGCGGAACCCGACGACGTCGAAGTTGGAACCGTGCAGGATGCCGCAGACGCTGGCGCCGGTCTGCGAGCTCCAGTCGGTGTGCCACGAGGTCAGCCGGTGGCTGCCCTCGCGCAGCCACGCGGCCAGCGTCGGCATGGTGCCGTCGCGGACGGCGCGCTGCGCGGTGGCGTGACCCAGCCCGTCGACCTGCAGGAACAGCACGCCGGGCACCGGGCTGGACTCGCCCTCGGTGCGCCTGCGGCGGGCGCGCCGGAAGAAGACCTCGTCCTCGTCGATGGCCAGCACGCTGCTGATCAGCGCGGCCACCCCGGCCATGGAGACCGCGACGACGACCGAGGTCGCGAACGAGGTGACCACGACCCCGGGGATGGCGATGAAGATGCCCAGCACCCCGGCGCCGAGCACGAGGAACCCGCCCAGGCCCAGGGTGAAGAAGGCGATGGGCAGCGCGATCCGCATGAGCAGCGGCCAGACGACGCCGGCCAGCACGCCCAGCAGCAGCGCGGCCACCGGCGGCTGCCACCAGCCGGTCATCGCGAACCCGGTCAGCCAGCGGTCCAGCAGCAGCAGCGCGCCGGTGGTCAGCGCCCAGACCAGCAGCACCCGGGCGACCAACCGGCCGCCGGTGAGCACCCGGCCCGGCGGCACGTGCGGCGGCGGGGTCACGACGAGTGCTCGCGGCGACGGCGGCGCCGGGACGCCACCAGGTTGGACACCAGCCCGACGACGAGCACCAGACCGGTGGCGACCAGGGTGGCGACCAGCGGGCTGTCGAAGATGCCGCCGCTGACCACGCCGAGCAGGGCGTAGGCGATCGCCCACAGCGCGGCGGCGGCCAACGAGGCGGGGAGCAGCCGCCGCCAGGGGTAGGCCAGCGCGCCGGCGGCGACCAGCACCGGGATGCGGCCGGCGGGCAGCAGCCGGCCGACGACGACGATCTGCCAGCCGTGCGCGGTGAACTGGCGGCGCACCTCCTCCAGCCGGTCGGCGTGCTGGCCGCGGGAGACCCAGCGCACCGCGGCCGGCCCGCCGAAGCGGGCGATGGAGAAGGTGACGACGTCGCCGATGAACGCGGCGAGGGTGGCCAGCAGCAGGACGACGGCGATCTCCAGCCGGTCGGTGGTCATGGCCACCGCCGCGGCCACCGAGAGGAGCGGCCCGGTGGGCACGACCGGTGCGATCGAGCCCAGCAGGACGCCGCCGAACAGCACCGGGTAGCCCAGCGAGCTGCCGTCGGTCCACCCCGACGCGAGCACCTGCACGCTCACGAGTCCTCCTCGCCGGCGCTCGTCGGCCGCGTTCGCGGAGCTGCTGTGCCCATGGGTTCGCTCGCGAGCTCGCTCACAGCTCCACCTCCCGACCGGGCTCGGTGACCAGCACCCGGGTGGGCAGGCCGGCCGCGGCGACGTCGGCGGCGAACCGGCGGGGCGGGTCGACCAGCAGCGAGCGCATCCGGCGGGTGCCGGCCAGGCCGGGCAGGGCCAGGGTGCCCCAGTGCACGGGGACGGCGACGTCCGGGCGCAGCAGCGAGCAGGCCAGCGCGGCGCCGGCGGGGTCCATGTGGCCCGGGCCCAGCGTCATGCCCCAGCCCCACACGGGCAGCAGCGCGACGTCCAGCGGCGCGAGGTCGGTCATCGTGGGGAACACGTCGGTGTCGCCGGCGGCGTAGACGGTGCGCCCGTCGCCGCGCAGCAGGTGGCCCATGGCGACGGCGTCCGGCCCGCGGGTGGAGCGCGGGCCCCACCGGTGGCCGCTGTGCACGGCTTGGACGCCGGTGACGGTCAGCCCGCCGTCGGTCAGGGTCTCCCCGGGAGCGAGCTCCTCGACGCGGGTGAACCCGTGGCCGCGCAGCCACTCGCCACCGCCGGGAGGGACGACGACCCGGGTACCGCGGCCCAGGCGACGCAGCGAGGGCAGGTGCGTGTGGTCGCCGTGCAGGTGGCTGAGCAGCACCAGGTCGACCCCGGCCCACGCGGACGCCGGCAGCGGGGGCACGACGCGGCGCAGCGGACCGACCCGGCCGGTGAGCAGCGGGTCGGTGAGCACGGTGCGGCCCGCCAGTTCGACCCGGACGGTGGAGTGTCCGAGGAAGGTCAGGCTCACCCGGCCAGTATCCGTGTGCCCGCCGGGCCCGCAGCGAGTTCCTCCTGCACCCGGGCGAAGGGCACCTGCTGCAGGTCCGCGCGGGTGCGCACCATGGACACCCCGCACTCCAGGACGGCGTCCAGCAGCGGGCCGGGGCCGATGCCGTGCGCGACCGTCCGCAGCCCGAACGTCGCCGCGCTGGCGGCGATGGCCCGCACCCGCCGCAGCAGGTCCTCGTCGTCCCGGGCGCCGAGCGCGGAGACGTCGATCCGGACGCTGGTCAGCGGCACCCGCGAGAGGTGCGCGTAGAGCGTCTGGCCCATGCCGAAGTCGTCCAGGCACAGCCGGACGCCGTCGCCGCGCAGCTCGTGCAGGGCGGGGACCAGGTCGGCGGTGGAGGTGAGCAGGGCCTCCTCGGTGAAGGCCAGCGACAGCCGCTCGGCCGGCAGGCCCGAGGCCTCCAGCGCGGTGCGGACGTCGTCCACCAGCCGGGTGGCCTGCACGTGCCCGGCGGGCAGGTCCAGCGCCAGCAGGGCGATGGCGGGCAGGCCGGCCGCGTGCCGGGTGGCCTCGGCGAGCACCCAGGTCTGCAGCTGGGCGTCGCAGCCCTGCCGGCCGGCGGCGGCCCACAGCTCGGCGGTGGGCAGCAGCGCCCCGGACGGGTGGGCCCAGACCGGTTCGCCGTGCAGGGCGCGCTCCTGGCCGTCGCGGCCGGTGACGCTGTAGCGCAGCTCGACCTCGCCGGCGGCCAGCGCCGCGGCGACCGACCCGGCC